>CAXSHP010000162.1:0-6632 GCA_964236935.1 uncultured Sphingomonadaceae bacterium | reverse complement strand
CGCACCGGCGCCCGCGGCGCTGCGCGAGATATCGGGCCACGGCGCGTTCGTCGAAACGCATCTCCGCCCGCCGCTCGGCAGCGCGGCCTCGCTCTACCATCCCGAGGCGGGCACGATCGACGCGATCGTCGTCGCCAGCGAAGCGGGCGGCATCCGCCTCGCGTTCCCGGCCGACGAGGCCGCCGTCGCCTTCGCGCTCGCGGCGATCACCTCGGACATGAGCCGGCCGAGCTAGCCTATCGGACCCAATCGTCTTTCGCGATCCCCATCGCGTAGAGCAAGGCGGTTAGATCATTATGATCGATGCGCGCCGCGGCCGCGGCCGCGGTCTTCGGCTTGGCGTGGTACGCCACCCCCAGCCCCGCGGCCGCGATCATCGGAATGTCGTTCGCCCCATCGCCGACCGCGAGCGTCTCGGCAACCAGCAATCCGCGCGCCTCGCGCTCGGCCACCAGCGTATCGACCTTCGTCCGCGCATCGACGGTCGGACGCGCGACCGTGCCGAGCAAGGCGCCGCCGCCGATATCGAGAACGTTCGAGATCGCCCGGTCGAAGCCGATCTCGGCCGCGACCCGATCGGCGAACACGGTGAACCCGCCCGACACGAGGACGGCGCGCCCGCCCCGCACCCTGATCGTGCGCACGAGCGCCGTCGCCCCCGGCATGATCCGGACGCGTTCGACGTAGCAGCGCTCGATCGCGGCCGCGTCGAGCCCCTTGAGCAACGCCACCCGCGCGTCGAGCGCGGCGGTGAAATCGAGCGCGCCGCGCATCGCTTGCTCGGTCACCTCGGCGATCTCCGCCTTGATCCCGGCATAATCGGCGAGCTCGTCGATGCACTCGATCGTGATCATCGTCGAATCCATGTCGGCGACGAGCAGCCTCTTCTCCCGCTGATGCTCGGGCTGAACGACCACGTCGACCAGCGGCACCAGCTGCTCGAGCGCCGCGCGCGCCTCCGCCGGATCGCCGGCGAAGGCGATGTCGGCGGCGCTGTCCGGATCGATCCAACGAACTTCGCCGGGCTCGATCCCGCGATCGCGCAACGCGTCGCGCGCTTTCGAAATATCGGCGGCACCGAGCCGGTCCGCTGCTATCAGCGTCGCAATGAACAATCGGGTCCCTTCCCGGGCGAGTCCCCCTGAGGTGGCGTGAGCAAGCCGAGCCTGCCCCCGCTCGCGCTCATCGCAGGGCCGACCGCCAGCGGCAAGTTGGCGCTGCGCCTCGCGGAGGCCAGCGGCGGCGTGATCATCAACGCCGATGCCGCGCAGGTCTATCGCGACCTGACGATCCTCACGGCGCGGCCGACCCCGGCGGAGGAAGCGCGGGCCGAGCACCGCCTGTTCGGCCACATCGACGGCGCCGACGCGCATTCCGTCGCGGCGTGGGCGGCGGACGCGCGCGCGGCGATCGCCGACACCCACGCCGCCGGCCGCCTGCCGATCCTCGTCGGGGGCACTGGCCTGTACATTCGAACCCTCCTCGACGGCATCGCGCCGTTGCCGCCGATCGCGCCGGAGATCCGGGCGGCGGTGCGGGCGCTTCCCGTCAGCGATGCTTATGCCGCGCTGGCCGAGGAGGACGCCGACGCCGCGGCGCGGCTCCCCGCCGCCGATCGTACGCGCATCGCCCGCGCGCTCGAGGTCGTCCGCTCGACCGGCGTGCCGCTGGCGGTGTGGCAGACCAGGCGCGAGGGGGGCATTGCCGACGAGGTCCGGCTCGCGGTCCGCCTGCTGCTGCCGCCGCGCGACACGCTCTATGCGCGCTGCGACGCGCGGTTCGAGGCGATGCTGGCCGCGGGCGCGGCAGCGGAGGTGACGGCGCTGCAGGCCCGCAGGCTCGATCCGGCGCTGCCGGTGATGCGGGCGATCGGGGTGCGCGAGATCGCGGCATGGCAGGCGGGCGCGATCGGCCGCGCGGCGATGATCGACGCGGCGCAGATGGCCACGAGACGCTACGCCAAGCGCCAATATACCTGGTTGCGCCATCAAATTCCGAAGGAATGGGCGCAAGAGGATAACGAAGACCGGCTTACGACCGTAACTAAATTACTATGAAGGCGCTTGACGAGAACGTTTATTGTTTCTATTGCACCGCGGCACATGTTTGGGCAAATGCGCCCGCCATGAAGGATTCGAATATGCCGGTCGAGAAAAGCGGAGCCGAGATGCTGGTCGACGCCCTGGTGGCGCGCGGCGTCGAGCTCGTCTTCGGCTATCCCGGCGGCGCCGTGCTGCCGATCTACGATGCGCTGTTCAAGCAGCAGCGCATCCGTCACATCCTCGTCCGCCAGGAAGGCGGCGCGGCGCACGCCGCCGAGGGCTATGCCCGCTCGACCGGGAAACCCGGCGTCGTGCTGGTCACCTCGGGCCCGGGCGCGACCAACGTCGTCACCGGCCTGGCCGACGCGCTGATGGATTCGATCCCGATCGTTGTCATCACCGGCCAGGTCCCGACGCATCTGATCGGGACCGATGCGTTCCAGGAAGCCGATACGATCGGCATCACGCGGCACTGCACCAAGCATAATTATCTGGTGATGGATCCGGCCGAGATCGGCCGGACGGTCGACGAGGCGTTCCATATCGCGACCTCGGGCCGCCCCGGCCCGGTGGTGATCGATCTGCCCAAGGACGTCCAGGTGGCCACCGCGCCGGCCGCCCGCCCCGACGATCGCGGGTCCGCGCGCTATCGTCCGCAGGTCGACGGCGATCCCGCGTTGATCGAGGCGGCGGTCGAGATGCTCGCGGCGGCCGAGCGGCCGATCCTTTACACCGGCGGCGGGATCATCAACGCCGGCCCGGGGGCGAGCGCGGCCTTGCGCGAGCTGCAGGCGCTGACGGGCGCACCGCTGACCTCGACCTTGATGGGCCTCGGGGCGTTCCCCGCGTCGCATCCGCAGTGGCTCGGCATGCTCGGCATGCACGGCACCTACGAAGCCAATATGGCGATGAACGAGGCGGATCTGATCGTCGCGCTCGGCGCGCGCTTCGACGATCGCGTCACCGGCCGGCCCGATGCCTTCTCGCCGCATTCGAAGAAGATCCATGTCGATATCGATCGCTCGTCGATCAACAAGGTGATCGGCGTCGAGATGGGCATCGTCGGCGATGTCGGCCGGGTGATGAGCGAGATGGTGCGGCTGTGGCGGGCGCGCGGCCACCAGCCCGCCGACCTCCAGCCCTGGAACGCGCGGGTCGCCGGCTGGCGCGCGCGCGACTGCCTCGCTTTTCCCGCGTCGAAGAGCGAGATCATGCCCCAGCACGCCATCCAGCGGCTGTACGAGGCGACCAAGGCGCGCAATCCGATCATCACCACCGAGGTCGGCCAGCACCAGATGTGGGCGGCGCAGCATTTCGGCTTCGAGGCGCCGAACAAGTGGCTGACCTCGGGCGGGCTCGGCACGATGGGCTACGGGCTGCCGGCGGCGATGGGGGTGCAGGTCGCGCATCCGGACGCGCTGGTGATCGACATCGCGGGCGAGGCCTCGATCCAGATGAACATCCAGGAGATGTCCACCGCGGCGCAATATCGCCTGCCGGTCAAGGTGTTCATCCTCAACAACGAATATATGGGGATGGTGCGCCAGTGGCAGCAGCTTAACTATTCGTCGCGCTATTCCGAAAGCTACAGCGAGGCGCTGCCCGATTTCGTCCGGCTCGCCGAGGCCTATGGCTGGCGCGGAATGCGCATCGACCAGCTCGACGCGCTCGACGACGGGATCGCCGCGATGCTCGATCATGACGGGCCGGTGATGGTCGACTGCCGCGTCTCGAAGTTCGCGAACTGCTTCCCGATGATCCCGTCGGGCGCCGCGCACACCGAGATGGTGTTCCAGGCCAATGAAGTCTCGGGCGAGATGGACGACGAAGCCAAGGCGCTCGTCTGATGCACATCAAGCCGGAACAGGCCGAACGCCACACGCTGGCGCTCACCGTCGACAATGAAGCCGGCATCCTGGCGCGGATCGCGGGGATGTTCTCCGCGCGCGGTTATAATATCGAGAGCCTGACCGTCGCGGACATCACGCCCGACGCCGCGGTCAGCCGCATCACCATCGTCACCTCGGGATCGCCCGAGATGATCGACCAGATCATCGCCCAGCTCGATCGGCTGGTCCCGGTCCACAAGGTGGTCGATCTGACCGCGGCCGGCCCCCATGTCGAGCGCGAGCTGGCCCTGGTCAAGGTCGCCGGCACCGGCGATCACCGGATCGAGGCGCTGCGCCTGGCGGAGGTCTATCGCGCGCGCGTCGTCGACGCGACCACGTCGAGCTTCGTGTTCGAGGTCACCGGCGGTCCGGAGAAGATCGACAAGTTCATCGAATTGATGGGCGAGGTCGGGCTGATCGAGGTCGCCCGCACCGGCGTCGCCGCCATCGCCAGGGGAAGCGACGCGATTTGAACCTTGTCGTTCCCCGGCGAAGGCCGGGGCCAGTTCCACCGTCAGACTGACCCCGGCCTTCGCCGGGAACAGCAAATCAGGGAAGAAAGATGCGCGTCTATTACGATCGGGATGCCGACATCGGCCTCATCAAGACCAAGAAGGTCGCCATCGTCGGCTATGGCAGCCAGGGCCATGCCCACGCCCAGAACCTGCGCGATTCGGGCGTGAGCGAGGTCGCGATCGCGTTGCGCGAGGGCTCGGCCACCGCCAGGAAGGCGGCGGAAGCCGGGTTCAAGGTCCTGTCGAACGCCGAGGCGGCGAAATGGGCCGACATCGTCATGATCCTCGCGCCCGACGAGCATCAGGCCGGCATCTGGGAAGCCGATCTCAAGCCGAACATGCAGCAGGGCGCCGCGCTTGCCTTCGCGCACGGCCTCAACGTCCACTTCGCGCTGATCGAGCCGCGCGCCGACCTCGACGTGTTCATGATCGCGCCCAAGGGCCCCGGCCACACCGTCCGCTCCGAATATCAGCGCGGCGGCGGCGTCCCCTGCCTGATCGCGATCGCGCAGGACGCGTCGGGCAACGCGCACGACGTGGCGCTGTCCTACGCCTCGGCGATCGGCGGCGGCCGTTCCGGCGTGATCGAGACGACCTTCAAGGAGGAATGCGAGACCGATCTGTTCGGCGAGCAGGCGGTGCTGTGCGGCGGGCTCACGCACCTCATCCAGGCGGGCTTCGAAACCCTCGTCGAGGCGGGCTACGCGCCGGAAATGGCCTATTTCGAATGCCTCCACGAGGTGAAGCTGATCGTCGATCTGATGTACGAGGGCGGCATCGCCAACATGCGCTACTCGATCTCGAACACCGCCGAGTTCGGCGACTATCACACCGGACCGCGGCTCATCACCGACGAGACCAAGGCCGAGATGAAGCGCGTGCTCGCCGATATCCAGGGGGGCCGCTTCGTCCAGCGCTTCATCCTCGACAATCGCGCGGGCCAGCCCGAGCTCAAGGCCAGCCGCAAGCTCGCCGCCGAGCATCAGATCGAGCGGGTCGGCTCCGAGCTGCGCGCGATGATGCCGTGGATCGGCAAGAACAAGCTGGTCGACAAGGCCGTTAACTAAGTTGACACGGCTCGGGAAGGGAGCGCATTCCTGATGCTCCCTTCCCGTCCGGAGTTCCCCATGCGCAAAGCCCTGATCGCGTTGAGCCTCGTCGCCGCCGTCGCCGCGCCGGTGATCGCGCAGAACATGCCGAGCGCTCCCCCGGGCCGCCCCGATCCTGCGCTGGTGACGGCGGGAAGCTATGCGGTCGAGACCAACCATACGCAGGTCTCGTTCGGGGTCGATCACCTCGGCCTGACCCCGTATTACGGCAGCTTCTCGCAGGTGACCGGCACGCTGGTGCTCGATCCCGCGAAGCTGTCGGCGGCGACGTTGACGGTCAGCATTCCGATCGCCAGCGTCCAGACCACCAGCGCCAAGCTGACCGACGAGTTGAAATCGCCCGACTGGTTCGACGCCGCCAAGTTCCCCACCGCGACCTTCACCTCGACCAAGGTGACTTCGACCAGCCCGACGACGGCCACCGTCGACGGCAATCTCACGCTCCACGGTGTAACGCGCCCGATCACGCTCGAGGCGCACTTCTACGGCGCCGGGCCGAATCCGATGAGCAAGGCGCCGACGATCGGCTTCGAGGCGCGCACCAAGATCCGCCGCGCCGATTTCGGGGTATCGATGGCGATTCCACTCGTCTCCGACGAGGTCGGCCTGATGATCGTGGCGGCGTTCGAGAAGAAGGCTTAAGCGGCGCGGCGCTCGATGCGGGCGAAGCCGCGGAACAGCTCGCGCGTGTTGGCATCGGTGACGTCGGCGACCGACGCATCGACGGCGTCGCGCAGCGAACCGCCGCCGGCGACGGGATAGGCACGATGCCATGCCATCGACCAGGCGCCGAACTGGCGCGTCGCGATCGCGCGGTTCGACAGCATGACGATCGCGCGGTGGCGATCGTCGCGCTCGATCCGCTCGAACGTCGTGCGGATCTGGGCTTCCTCGCCTTCGAGCGCCTGGAGAAAGCGGCGGCCGTCGTACAGCAGCAGGCCGCTGATCCCGGCACGCTGGTTGTTGCGGCGCGCGGCGGCGAGGATCCCGTCGATGTCGGCCGGCGATATTTCGCGCGTGGCGGTGCTGATGTAGGTCAACTGATGCATTGCTGCTCTCGTCCTTCAGCTCATCCCG
>CAXSHP010000161.1:1685-6697 GCA_964236935.1 uncultured Sphingomonadaceae bacterium | reverse complement strand
TGGTGCGGTCGAGAAGACTCGAACTTCCACGGCCTTTCGGCCACAGCGACCTCAACGCTGCGCGTCTACCAGTTCCGCCACGACCGCACATCGAACGACCGCTGGCTTGGGCGCCGGCGGCAGGTAGGAGCGGGCCTCTAGCAAAGCGCTTCCCCCGCCGCAACCGCGCTCAATAGAGGAACATCGGCATGCCCTCGATGCGCAGCAGCCGCGCGCGATAGCCGGTCGCATCGTATAGCCCCGCGACATCGACCGCTTTCTTGCCCTGGAGCAGGGTATCCGCCGGGACGTGCGTGTAATTGCCGTCCTTGAGCGCGACCATCCGCCCCGTCCGCCCCGACTGGATCAGCTGCACCGCCAGCCCGCCGAACGCGAAGCCGACCATCCGGTCCATCGCGTCGGGCTCGCCCGCGCGCATCAGATAAGCGAGCTCCTGGACGATCGTGCCCTGGCGCGTGCGATCCTCGATCGCGCGGGCGAGGCGCTGGCCGACGCTCGGCGCATGGCGCTGCGTCGCCGGCTTGGCGATGTCGGCGCCCTCGCCGGCCGGATCGGTCGACAGCCGCGCGCCCTCGGAGATCACGCACACCGCATAATTGGCCGGGCGCGAGCGCTTGTCCGCGACGAGCAGCGGCAGCAGCACGTCGAGATCCGCCGGCACTTCGGAGATCACCGTGCGATCGACCTGCGCGAGGAAGCCGGAGAGCAGCGCCGTCTCGCCGCTGCGCCGGCTGAACAGCTCGACCACTGCGATCCGCTCGTGGCTCTCGGTGGTGGTGCGCAACGCGTTGATCGCCTCGACCGAACGGCTCACCGCGGTCGAGAAACCGATGCAATAATCGGTGCCGTGGACGTCGTTGTCCATCGTCTTGGGGACCGACACGATCGGGAAGCCGCGCTCGGCGAGGTGCGCCGAAAAGCGCAGGGTGCCGTCGCCGCCGAGCGTGACCATCGCATCGATGTCGAGCGCCTGGAGCACGTTGAGCACGTGATCGGTGCGATCGCCACCCTCGACCGTGCGCGGATCGGCGCGCGAGGTGTGGAGAATCGTGCCGCCCATGCGATCGATCCCGCGGACCGCCTCGCGATCGAGCCGGTAGGTGTTGGCGACGACGCTCGACGGATCGTCCGGATCGATCTTGAGGAAGCCCTGCCAGCCGCGGCGGAAGCCGATCACCTCCCAGCCGAGATCGATCGCCGACAAGGTCACCGAGCGGATGCACGGATTGAGGCCCGGCACATCGCCGCCGCCGGTCAAGATGCCGATGCGCAAGACGCAGCCTCCCTTTGCTCGCTCCCGTCTCCTCGTCTATCGGGCTGGCGGATGCGCGTCGAGCCTTCCGAAACCATCGCCGAAGCCCGGCGCATCCTGCGCCTGGCGTGGCCGGTGATGCTGACCAGCCTCAACTGGACCTTGATGCAGCTGATCGACGTCGCGATCGTCGGTCATGCCGGCACCGACCAGCTCGGCGCGCTCGGCGCGAGCCGGACTTTGACCTTCGTCACCATCGTCATGGGGCTGTCCGCGCTGTCGGGCGTGCTCGTCCTCGCTGCGCGGGCCGACGGCGCGGGCGATCGCGCGGCGAGCGGCGATCATCTGCGCGCCGGGGCCGCCTACGCCTTGCTGCTCGGGCTGACGGGCATGATCGTGCTGCGGCTGTGGGCCGGTCCGCTGATCCACGCGGTGGGCGTGGCGGCGGCGCTGGCCGCGCCGGGCGCGGCGGTGGTGCGCGTGATGGCGCTCGCTTATCCGGCGCAGTTCGTGATGTGCGCGGCGAGCTATTTCCTCGAGGGGATCAGCCGCCCGCGCCGGGTGACCGCGATCAATCTCGCGATGCTGCCCGCCAACGGGTTGCTCGCCTGGGCCTGGACCGGCGGGCACCTCGGCTTGCCCGCGCTCGGCGCGGTCGGCGCGGCCAGCGCGACGGCGAGCATCTCGGGCATCGGCGCGCTGGCGATGCTCGGCGCCGCGTGGACCTTGCCCGACGCGGCAGCGCGCGGTGTACGGGATCTTTCGGCGGCGGCGGCGGCACGGGCGCTCGCCGGAATCGGTCCGATCGCGCGCTTCGGGGCGGTGCCGGCGGTTTCGGCCGGGCTCGAGCTCGCCGGTTTCTCCTGGCTGATCGCGCTGTCGACGCAGCTCGGCGCGATTTCGGCGGCGGCGTTCCAGACGATCTTCTCGCTTCACAATTTCGCGTTCGCGATCGGGCTCGGGATGGGCTCGGCGGCGGGGGTAAGGGTCGGCAATGCGGTCGGCGCGGGCGAGCGCGGCGCCGTGCGCCCGCGCGTCCTGATCGCCGCCGGGATGGCGGTCGCGCTGATGGGCACCCTCGCGCTGGGTTACGCGCTGACCGCCGCGACGGTGGTTCGCCCCTTCTCCGAGGACCCGGCGGTCCGCCAGCTCGCCACCGGCCTGCTCGCCGCGCTGGCGCCGTTCATGCTGTTCGACGGAGTGCAGGTGGTGTGCCTGTTCGCGTTGCGCTCGCTCGGCGATCAGGTCGCTGCGGGGATCAACGGGATCATCGCCTTCTTCTGCGTCACCGGCGGGCTCGGCTGGCTGCTGGTGCGCGACGGCCACGGCGCAAACGGACTGGTGTGGGCCGCGGGCGCGGGAATGGTGGTCGCCGCCGCGCTCCAGGCGGTGCGGCTGTGGTGGGCGAGCCGGCCGGATTCGCCGATCAGGGTCTGGCGAACGTCAGCTTGATCGAACGCGCGCCCTTGGGCACGTCGATCTCGGCGCTGTTGAAATCGGCACTGGCCTGCGCTGCCAGCTGGCGCGCGGGCGGCGCGATCGTCCAGCCATAGACCACCCGGCCCTGCGCGTCGCGCAGCTCGGCGCGGATATCGGGGACGCGCTGCGCCGCGCCCGAGGGATTGAACACCCGCCCCGACACCGCGAGCAGCTCGTTGCCGCTCTCCATCTTGCGCCGTTCGGGCTTGCGCGTGACGCGGAGCATGAGCGGCGTATCCATGCGCGCGCCGAAGCGCTCGGCGATGTCGCGCGGCCCGAAATGGATCAGCGCCGCTGCCGCCCCGATCAGCACCAGCACCGCGAACAGCGCGATCAGCGCCCAGCGGCCGCGCCGGCGCGGAGCGAACGGCGGCGCCGGATCGTAAGGGCTGTACTCGGCCTGGAGCGCCGCGGCCGGCGCCGCCGCCTGCTCCTCGCGCGGGCGGAGCAGCGGCCCGGCCGGGGGCGTCAGGTCCGTCGGCGGCTCGTCGGCCGGCGGCGCCGCCTCCGCCGGCAGCGCATCGGGCACGGACGCCGCCGGCTCGGAAACCGCGGCCGCCTCCGCCTGAGGCGCATGCTCGAACCAGCTGTGCTTGCACGCGGCGCAGCGCACCTGCCGCCCGGCCGGCCCTACGGCGGTGTCGGGAACCAGGTAGCGCGTGCCGCAGGCGGGGCAGGAAAGTATCATCGCTGCCGCACCCGATCGTCTCCCGCGCTGGCTATAGCGCATGATCTAGGCCGCGCTGCGCGGACGGGCAAGCGCGCGCTTGAACTCGGCGGCACGCTCTGCGATGGCGCATGGGCAACGGGAGCGGAGGCGGCAAGGCGCGATGGCCAGCATCGTGCAGTTCGAAAATGTCGGCCTGCGCTACGGCACGGGCACCGAAACGCTGTCCGACGTCAGCTTCAGCCTCGATCCCGGTGCCTTCTACTTCCTCACCGGCCCGTCGGGCGCGGGCAAGACCTCGCTGCTCAAGCTGCTCTATCTCGCGCAGCGCCCGAGCCGCGGGCTGATCCGCCTGTTCGGCGAGGACGTCGTCACCTTGCCGCGTGCGCGGATGCCCGGCTTCCGCCGGCGGATCGGCGTCGTGTTCCAGGATTTCCGGCTGGTCCCGCATCTCTCCGCGTTCGACAATATCGCGCTGCCCTTGCGCGTCGGCGGGGTCGACGAGCGCGAGCTCGGCGCGCCGGTGCGCGAGATGCTCGCCTGGGTCGGCTTGTCCGACCGCGCCAGCGCGCGCCCGGCGACGCTCTCGGGTGGCGAGCAGCAGCGCGTCGCGATCGCCCGCGCGGTGATCGCGCGGCCCGAGATCCTCGTCGCCGACGAGCCGACCGGCAACGTCGATCCCGAGATGGCCGCGCGCCTGCTCCATCTGTTCGACGCGCTCAACAAGCTCGGCACCACGATCGTCGTCGCGACCCACGATCTCCATCTGCTCAGCCGGGTCTCCTCGGCGCAGATGATGCGGCTCGACAAGGGCCGCCTGCGCGACCCTACCGGCGCGCTGCGCTATCCGCCGCGGCGCAAATGACCCCGCCGTGGCAGGTCCCGCCGGCCGATCGCCGGCTGCTCCCCGAGGGGCGGATGGCGGGGCCGATGCCGTGGGTCATCGCGATCATGATGTTCCTGACCGTGCTCGCCGCCGCGTTCGGCCTCGGGCTCGGCCATGCCGCGCGGGGCTTGCGCGAGAGCCTCGGCGAGCGCCTGACGATCCAGATCGTCGAGGCCAATCCCGTCCTGCGCGAGCGCCAGGCGCGTGCGGCGGTGGCCGAGCTCGGCCGGTTGACCGGCATCGGCGCGGTCCGCCGCATTCCCGCGAGCGAGATGCGCGCGCTGCTCGAGCCGTGGCTCGGCGAAGGCGGGTTCGACGGCGACGTGCCGCTGCCCGCGCTGATCGACGTCGACCTCGCGCCGGACGGGCATGATCGGCGCGACGCGATCGCCGCCGCCGTGCGCGGCGTCGCGCCGGCGGCGAAGATCGACGATCATGCCGGCGCATTGGCGCCGCTGGTCGGGCTGATCGGCGCGCTCAAATGGCTCGCCGCCGGGCTGGTGCTGCTGATGACGCTCGCCACCGCCGCCGCGGTCGTGCTCGCCGCGCGCGCGGCGCTCAACACCCATCGCGCGACGATCGAGGTGCTTCATCTGATGGGTGCGACCGATCTCCAGGTCGCCCGCCTGTTCCAGCGGCGGATCGCGCTCGACGCCTTGTTCGGTGGGCTGATCGGGCTGGTCGGCGCGCTCGGCGTGATTCTGGCGATCGGCGGACGGGTGGCGGGC
>CAXSHP010000161.1:872-1675 GCA_964236935.1 uncultured Sphingomonadaceae bacterium | reverse complement strand
CGTCGGAGCGGAGCTGCTCGGCTCGGTCGCGCTGCCGCCGGCCGCGTGGCTGCTCCTGCTGCTGCTGCCGTTCGCCGGCACCGCTCTGTCGACGCTGGCCGCGCGGCAAACGGTGCTGCGCGCGTTGCGCCACATCCTGTGATCGTCCGCCTCCTCGCGGTCACGGGGCTCGCCTGGGCGTTCGGCTTCATCCTGTTCGTCCTGGCCTTGCCCCAAGCGACCGGTGCCGCGCCGACCGACGCGATCGTCGTCCTCACCGGCGCGCCGGGGCGGATCGAGCGCGGCATCAGCCTGCTGCGCCAGCGCCGGGCCAAGCGCCTGCTGATCTCGGGCGTCGACCGCACCGTCCGCCCGCACGAACTCGCGTTGCGCACCCATACCCCGGTGGCGCTGTTCGACTGCTGCATCGATCTCGGCCGCGAATCGGTCGACACCCGCTCGAACGCCGAGGAGACCGCGGGGTGGGTCCGCAAGCATCGCTACCGCACGGTGCGCCTGGTGACGACCGATTGGCACATGCGGCGCGCGCGCTTCGAGCTGGCGCGCCTGCTGCCCGACACCGTCGTGATCGTCGAGGATGCGGTGCGCAGCGAGCCGGGGCTGACGGCCTTGCTCAAGGAATATAACAAATATCTGCTGCGCCGCCTGGCCGTCCCGCTCGGCGTATAGACGAGCTGTGGCGCTGCTTCGTTCGATCCTGTTCGCGCTGGTCTTCTACGCGGGGACGGTGATCGCGGTGATCCTCGCCTTTCCGGCCGCCTGGTGCGGACGGCGCGTGCTGCGCCGCTACGTGCTCGGCTGGG
>CAXSHP010000161.1:0-817 GCA_964236935.1 uncultured Sphingomonadaceae bacterium | reverse complement strand
CACGCGGCTGCTCGGTATCGCCACGCGGATCGAGGGGACGATCCCGGCGGGCGCGGTGCTGGTCGCGGCCAAGCACCAGTCGATGTACGAGACGATCGAGCTGCTCGCGTTGCTCGGCGAGCCCGCGGTGGTGGTCAAGCGCGAGCTCGCCGACATCCCCGGCTGGGGCAAGGCGGCGCTGCTTTACGGCATCATCCCGGTCGATCGCGAGGCCGGCGGCGCGGCGCTGCGGCGGATGCTGCGCGCGGCACGGACGGCGCAGGGCGAAGGCCGCTCGATCCTGATCTTTCCCGAAGGCACCCGCGTCCTGCCCGGCGAGCAGCCGCCGCTGCGGCCGGGCTTCGCCGGCCTCTACCGCCAGCTCGGCCTGCCGGTCGTCCCCGTCGCGCTCGACAGCGGGCGGCTGTGGCCGCGCCGCGGCTTCGTCAAGCGCGCCGGCACGGTCACCTTCCGCTTCGGCGCCGCGATCCCTCCGGGCCTGCCGCGCGACGAAGCCGAGCGCCGCGTCCACGCGGCGATCAACGCGTTGGAGAACCCGCGAGGTTGAACCCCTTTTATCGTCATTCCGGCGAAAGCCAGAACCCATGGACGGCGTCCGTTCCTTGCTCCAGCCGCTCCGCATCCGTGGATCCCGGCTTTCGCCGGGATGACGAATCAGGGATGCGCCCGCCCGAAATCGGGGCGTGCATCGTCCTGACCCTCTTCGATTATCCCGCGGCGCACCGCGCGGGTGCGGGTGAACAGATCGAACAAGGCGTCGCCGTCGCCCCAGCGGATCGCGCGCTGGAGCGCGGTCAGATCCTCCGAGAAGCGCTGG
>CAXSHP010000160.1:6306-6714 GCA_964236935.1 uncultured Sphingomonadaceae bacterium | reverse complement strand
GCGCCGGTCGCGGCGTCGCCGCTGCTCGCCGAGACGATCGAGTCGCTCACCACCGATCTCGATCGCTTCGGGCGGATGACCGTGCCGGTGTACATCAACGGCCGCGGCCCGTTCCCGTTCACCCTCGATAGCGCTGCGGATCGCACGGTGGTGTCGGACAGTCTCGCCAGGGTGCTCGCCCTGCCGCCGGCCCGGCCGGTCAAGGTTCACGACATCGCCGGGGTGCAACTGGTCGCGACAGCCCTCGTGTCGCAGCTCAAGGTAGGTTCGCGCCAGATCGACGATGTCGAGGCGCCGGTGCTGGTCCGCAGCAATTCCGAGATGCTCCAGCGCGCGATCTTCAATCTCGCCGAAAACGCCATCAAGTTCACGGCACGCGGCCACGTCGTCCTGGAGACGAGCAGCATC
>CAXSHP010000160.1:0-6296 GCA_964236935.1 uncultured Sphingomonadaceae bacterium | reverse complement strand
CGAAGCCTCGCGCTTCAATGACGACGAGCCCGGCACGATCGTGGTGCGCGGCAAGCGCCGCTTCGGGCAGCTCGTCCTCGTCGATTCCAACTTCCGCGGCCGCAAGATCTACGTGGTGATCGACACCGGCTCGCAGTCCTCGGTCGGCAATCTCGCGTTCCGTCGCGTCGTCACGCGCCGGATGGCGCTCGATCCGATCGATCTGATCAGCGTCACCGGGCACAAAGCGACCGGCGACCAGGTCGTGCTGCCCGAGATCGCGCTCGGCGAGGTCACCTTGCGCGATGTCCCGATCGTCTTCGCCGATCTTCATACGTTCCAGCGGTTCGGAATCGACAAGCAGCCGGCGATGCTGCTGGGCATGGATGTCTCGGTCGATTTCGTGCGCAAGCAGGCGCGCTTTCGCGTGAAGCCGGGACAATGAGCGTGTAGCGTGCGGCCCAGTTTTCAGGACATCGCGATGCCATCCTTGCCGCATGATTCGGTCTATGTTCGCCTTGCTCCGTCGGCGATCCACGGCATCGGGGTGTTCGCGATCAAGCCGATCCCGCGGGGAACCAACATCTTCGCCACCGATCAGGTCAATCTCGTGTGGGTCGAGCGCGCGGCGCTGGAAGCGGCCGATCCGACCCCGGCCGAGCGGCGCCTGTATCACGACTTCGGCATCGCCGAGGGCGACCGGATCGGATGCCCGGTCAATTTCAACAATCTGACCCCCGGCTGGTATCTCAACGAGCCGCCGGCGGGGAGCATGCCCAACGTCGCGGTCGAATCCGGCCTGCTGTTCATCGCGCGGCGCGATATCGCGGAGGGCGAGGAGCTGACGCTACGCTATACCGAGTTCAGCGACGCGCCCGCTTAATCGTCGCGCATCGCCTCGGCGACCAGCGCTTCGGCCTCGATCAGCAGCGCGTCGTCGGCCATGCTTTGGGCGACACGCTCGCGTCCGATCATGATCAGCACCGGCACCGCCATTGGCGACACGCGCTTGAGCTCGGCGCGAATCATCCGCGGCGCGGCATTCTCGAGCAGGTCGGCCAAGCGTCCGACATCGGTCATCCGCGCGCGCGCATCCTCCCACGCCGCGCGCAGCAGCAGGTGGTCGGGCTCGTAGCGGCGCAGCACGTCGTAGATCAGGTCGGTCGAGAAGGTCACCTGCTTGCCCGACTTCCGCTTGCCCGGATGGTGCCGCTCGACCAGCCCGCCGATCACCGCGACCTCGCGGAATGCGCGCTTGAGCAGGTGCGATTGCTGGACCCATTCGACGAACTCGTGCTCGAGGATGTCGGCCGAGAACAGCGCCGCCGGATCGGGCACCGGGTGCATCGAATAGGTCGCCAGCGCATAATCGTTCGAGACGAAGCCGAGCGGCTGCAGCCCCGCGCTCTCCATCCGCCGGGTCAGCAGCATGCCGAGCGACTGGTGCGCGTTCCAGCCGGCGAAGCTGTAGGCGACCATATAGTGCCGCCCGCCATGCGGGAAGGTCTCGACCAGCAATTGATCGGGCCGCGGCAGGATCGATCGGCGCGCCTGGACTTCGAGCCATTCGCTCACTTCCTCGGGAAAGCGCGGCCATTGGCTGCGGTCGAACAGGAAATGCTTCACGCGTTCGGCGAGGTTGGTCGACATCGCCATGCGCGCGCCGAGATAGGTCGGGATACGCGCCGACTTGGCGGTGGCGCGCACGATCAGGTCGGTGACGTCGATCTTTTCGACCTCGAGCGTCATGCCGGCAAAGAAGAAGGTGTCGCCGGGGCTCAGCGTCGAGGCGAAATTGTCTTCGACCGTGCCGAGCCGGCGCCCGTTCCTGAAGCGCACGTCGAGCAACGGCACGTCGACGATGATCCCGGCGTTGAGCCGATGCTGCGTGACGAAGCGCGGATGGCTGACGCGCCACACCCCCTCGGCATCGCGCGTCAGCCGCTTGAACTTGTCGTAGGCGCGCAACGAATAGCCGCCCGATTCGATGAAGCCGAGCACGCGTTCGTATGTTGCGGCATCGAGTGCAGCATAAGGTGCAGCATTCCTGATCTCGGCCAGCAGCTCGTCCTGCATAAACGGTGCCGCGCAGGCGCAGGCCATGATATGCTGGGCGAGGACGTCGAGCGCGCCGGCGCGGAAGATTTCGGGATCGAGCTCGCCCGCCTCGATCGCGTCGAGCGCGGCGCGCGCCTCGAGATATTCGAAGCGGTTGCCGGGGACGAGCACGGCTTCGGACGGCTCGTCGAGCCGATGGTTGGCGCGCCCGATCCGCTGGAGCAGCCGCGACGAGCCCTTGGGCGCGCCCATCTGGATGACGAGATCGACGTCGCCCCAGTCGACCCCGAGGTCGAGGCTCGCGGTCGCCACCAAAGCGCGCAGCCGCCCGTCGGCCATCGCCTGCTCGACCTTGCGCCGCGCCTCGATCGCGAGCGAGCCGTGGTGAATGCCGATCGGCAGCTTCTGGTCGTTCTCCGCCCACAGATCCTGGAAGATCAGCTCGGCGAGGCTGCGCGTGTTGCAGAACACGAGCGTGGTCTTGTGCGTCTCGATCTCGGCCATCACCTGCGCCGCGGCATAGCGCCCCGAATGGCCCGACCAGGGGATGCGCCCCTCAGGCAGCAGGATATGGATTTCCGCAGCCGCGCCGGGATCGCCTTCCACGAGCGCGACCGCATCGATATCGCCGTCGGGCGACAGCCAGCCGCGATAGGCGTCCGCGTCGGCGACGGTGGCGCTGAGCGCGACGCGGCGCATGGCGGGCGCATAATGTTGCAGCCGCGCCATCGCCAGCGCCAGCAGGTCGCCGCGCTTGCCGGTAGCGAACGCGTGGACCTCGTCGATCACGATCGTCTTCAACCCCGCGAACAGCGTGGCGCTGTCGGGATGGGACAGGAGCAGGCTGAGCGATTCGGGCGTGGTCAGCAGCATCTGCGGCGGCCGCACGCGTTGGCGCGCCTTGCGATCCGACGGGGTGTCGCCGGTGCGCGTCTCGACCCGGAGATCGAGCCCCATCTCCGCCACCGGCCCGAGCAGATTGCGCTGGACGTCGACCGCCAGCGCCTTGAGCGGGGAAATATAGAGCGTATGCAGCCGGTCGCTCGGCTGCTCGATCAGATCGACCAGGCTGGCGAGGAACCCCGCGAGCGTCTTGCCCGCGCCGGTCGGCGCGACGAGCAGCGCATGCCGCCCCGCTTGCGCCGCCGCGAGCATCTCCAGCTGGTGCCGGCGCGGCGCCCAGCCTTTGGCCGCGAACCAGTCGGCGATGACGGGGGGAAGGGGTGTCACGTCATGCTTCTACGTCATCCCGCGATGACGGCGGCGTATTTCAAACCGCCTCGTCGCGCTTCGTCTCCTGCTCCTCCTCGGCATAGAGTTTGCGCGTGCCCTCCGCGGTGCGTCGATCCTGTGCCGCGGTCGAGCGGTTGCGCAGCACGGCCCACGCGAGCGCCGCGAGCAGCACGATCGGCCCGACGATGGTGATGATGCTCCAAAATCCGCCAGCCATGTCGGTCTCCTCGATCGTTGCGTTATCGCCAGGGTAACGCAGCATCGGCGCGCCGGGTCCCGATGGAACCTTGGCGCGTGCCGATCATAGGGAGTCCATGAACCGCCTGGGCTCCTGGATCGAACCGCATCCGCACGGCATCTATGTGCCCGCCGCCGACGCGTGGATCGATCCGTCGCAGCCGGTGGGGCGCGCGCTGGTGACGCACGGCCATGCCGATCATGCGCGCGGCGGGCATGGCGCGGTGCTCGCCACGCCCGAGACGGTGGCGATCATGGAGTGCCGCTATGGCCCGCAGCAGGGGCAGCCGATCGCCTACGGCGAATCGCTCAAGCTGGGCGAGGTCGACGTGTCGTTCGTCCCCGCCGGCCATGTCCTCGGCTCGGCGCAGATCGTGCTCGAGCATCGCGGCGAGCGCGTCGTCGTCTCGGGCGACTACAAGCGCCGGCCCGATCCGACCTGTGCGCCGTTCGAGCCGGTGCCGTGCGACATCTTCATCACCGAGGCGACGTTCGGCCTGCCGGTGTTCCGCCACCCCGACACCGGCGCTGAGATGGACCGGCTGCTCGCCGCACTCCACGCCAATCCGGAGCGCTGCGTGCTCGTCGGCGCTTATGCGCTGGGCAAGGCACAGCGGGTGATCGCCGAGCTGCGCGGCCGCGGGCATCATGATCCGATCCACATCCACGGCGCGATGCAGCGGCTGTGCGATCTCTACCGGAGCTTCGGCGTCGATCTGGGCGAGCTGATCCCGGCGACGGGACTCAAGGCGGCCGAGCTGCGCGGATCGATCGTGATCGCGCCGCCCGCCGCGCTCAACGATCGCTGGTCGCGCCGCCTGCCCGATCCGATCACGGCGATGGCCTCGGGCTGGATGCGGGTGCGCCAACGCGCGCGGCAGAAGAACGTCGAGCTGCCGCTGGTCATCTCCGACCACGCCGACTGGGACGAGCTGACCGCGACGCTGACCGAGCTCGCCCCGAGCGAAGTGTGGGTCACCCATGGGCGCGAGGAAGCGCTGGTCCACTGGTGCATGACCCGGCAGATCAAGGCGCGCGCGCTCGAGCTGGCGGGCTATGAGGACGAGGATGATTGAGGCGCGTTCAGCGCGGCGCGATCGGCCGGATCAACAGCCGGCCGATGCCGTCGGGCAAGGGGAGCGCCGCATAGCCGCGCGCGCGGACATAATTGTCGAGATAGGCGTCGAGCGGGACGACGCCGTTGCGGCGGCGGCTTTCATAGCCGGTCAGGATCGCCGCCGGCGGGAAGAGATCGAGCCCGGCGACGAGATTGGCGGGAATGAGGACGTTGAGCGCCGTCGCGGTGTCGGCGCGGAGCAAGGCGCCGCTGCGGAACACGAACGGCCCGGTGGCGAGGCGCGGATCGATCGCCAGGCCCGAATCGACCATGCGTTCGGGCGAGAAGGTGGCGATCGATCCGTGCGCGCCGCGTTCGGCCAGCCGCGCTCCGATCCAGTCGGCGTCCCGCTCGGCGGCGAGCGCCGGCAACCGATCGGTGCCGGCCACGTTTCGGGCTGCTTGCCTGGCCGTGCCGAACAGGCCGGCGAGCCCGAAGATCGCGAGCAGCGCGACGACGCGGCGCCCATCGCGAGGCGTACGCGCCGCCGCCAATACCGGGCCGAGCGCGACGAACAGCGGGACGAGCAGCGGCAGCAGATATTGGCGGTGCGTCGGCGTCGGCAGCGCGGCGCCGATTCCGCCCGCGAGCAGCATCGCCAGCAGGAAGCCCGGCGTGCGATCGATCCCGCCCGCGCGGCGCCGCGCGCGCCAGGCGGAAAGAACGACCAGCCCCAACGCGGGGAAGCCGGTGCCGAGGAGCAAAGCGACCAGCAGGTCCTGTGCCTTCTGCAGCGGCCCGAGCTCGGCGGCCTTGCCGATCGCGGTGTACAGTGAAACGGGCCCGTCGCGCCGAACGTCACCACGCCATAACCGAAGGCGGCCGGCGCCACCGCGAGACACAAGACGACCGGCAGCAGGCCGATCGCCAGCCCGGCGCCGAACGACGCGATCATGCGGCGATCAGTGGGCGACCATAGCAGGAAGACGACAGCCGCCGCCGCGAACGGCGCATAGGAGAGCTTGGTGCTGGCGGCGAGCCCCAGCGCGAGCCCCGCGGCGAGCCACCACGCGCGCCCGCCGTCCCGCAAGCCCCGGATCGCCAGCCACAGCGCGGCGGCGGCCAATGCGGCGGGGAGCATGTCGTTGCGAACCACGCCCGCGGTGAACTGAACCGAGTCGCAGCAGCCGAACAGGATCGCGGCGACGAGTGCCGGCCGCGACGGCGTTCCGAGCGAACGCGTCGCGCCATGGACGAGCATCACCGTCGCTGCGGCGAGCGCGGCGGTGGCGAGGCGCATCGCCACGAAGATGTGGCCCGGCCAAGCAAGCGCGATCGGCGCGAACAGCCACGCATGGAGCGGCGGCTGGAGCGACAGATAGTCGCGGAACACGAAGCGGCCCGACGCGGCCAGCACCGCCGCGGCGACATATTGGCTTTCGTCATGGTCGATCCTGGCGACGCCGGCGCGCACCACGAACAAGGCAAGCATCAGCGCGAACGCCGTCGGCGGCAGCGCCCGGGCCACGAACGATCGGGTCAAGGCGTCAGTGGCCGGCGGACAGCACCGGCTCCACCCCCGACGCCGCGAGCTGGGCATTGATCATGCCCATCAGCCGCTCGAGCCCGGCCGCGTCCTTCGCCTCGGCGCGCGCGACCAGCACGTCCTGCGTGTTCGACGCGCGCAGCAGCCACCAGCCGTCGGCGGTGTTGACCCGCGCGCCGTCGGTGC
>CAXSHP010000159.1:4801-6778 GCA_964236935.1 uncultured Sphingomonadaceae bacterium | reverse complement strand
TCGACCGAGTGGTGTCGGATGACCTCGTTATAATTGCGCACCGTCATCAATGAGGGTGAGAATTGGCACTGCAACGCCGCGACGTTGAGCCCGGCACGCATGGTCCACAGCAGATTGGCATCGATTTCGGCCGGCGTGGCATCGGGCAGCGGCAAGGCGATTCCGGGCTCGTCGCCGCGAACCGGCGCGCCGCTCCAATCGGGCGGATACCAGAACAGCTGGGCCTGCGCTGCGCCCCCGAACCAGACCAGCGCCGCAACGGCGAACAGCTGCGATCGATACCCCATGATCTTCTCCTATACGGCGGCCGCTAGGGCCCGCCGCTGCGCCTATCGCATTATCCGCCCCGCCGGTCGCCGCCAGCTTTGACCGAGCTGCTCATCGCCTTCATTGCACGTCCTGTCAGGAGGCGCAGCCCGCGGACATAAAAAAGGGCCGCCCGGACTGCCGGACGGCCCTTCTGTGACCGGTATGCACCAGCGCGATTACATCGCGTTGGAGGACATGTCCGAGCTGTTCGAGGACATGTTGCTGTCCATCATCGAGCTGTTGTCCATCGCCATGTTGGCGTCGGCGCCGGCGGCGGCGTCGACGGCGGTCATGTCGTTGGTGGTGGCCATCGAGTCCGTCGTGTTCATGTCGGTCATCATGGTGTTGTCGGTCGTTTCGGTCGACGTCTTTTGGCCACAGGCGCTGACGGCGAGCGCTGCGCCGGCAACCATGGCGCCGATGCCGAGCTTGGAGAGAAGATCACGCATGTTTTGACTCCCTAGGTGAGGATTTGGCTCGGGGTTATGGTCCCTAATACCCAAATCGTGGTGGACATTAGACATAAAGCGCGCGACCCTCAAGACTATTGCGGCAAGGCGGCAATCTCGCCAAGAAAATCGCTTGATCTATTACATAGCGCGCGATCCAATTGCCCCAGTTCCGCGGCGCGCCCGAGGGCGGCGAGGCTCGTCACCGGATGCTCGGCCAGCCCGCACGGCACGATCCCGGCGAAATGCGACAGATCGGGGCAGACGTTGATCGCGAAGCCGTGCATCGTCACCCAGCGCCGCACGCGCACGCCGATCGCGCCGATCTTCGCCTCGCGTCCGTCGTGGTCGACCCAGATGCCGATCCGCCCGGGGATGCTGCGCGCGGCCACGCCGAGATCGGCCAAAGCGGCGATCACCCAATTCTCCAGCCCGTGGACATAGCGGCGGACGTCGCGGCCGCGCGCCGCGAGATCGAGCTGGACATAGCCGACGCGCTGGCCCGGCCCGTGGTAGGTGTAACGCCCCCCGCGCCCCGCGGGATAGACCGGGAAGCGCCCCGGCGAGAGCAATTCATCGGCCGCGGCGCTGGTCCCGGCGGTGTAGAGCGGCGGATGCTCGAGCAGCCAGATGCGTTCCGCCGCGCCATCGTCGCGAATCGCGGATGCGCGCGCGTCCATGTCGACGAGCGCCTCGGGATAGGGCACCGGCGCGGCGGATACCCGCCATTCGATCTCGGCGTCACGGCTCATCGCACCGCTTTGCGGCGGCGGCGGCGCGGCGGCAAGGTGCCGCGTTGCGCTGGCGAGCGCGGGCGATATGCTTGGCCGCATGACCAACCTATCGATCGGCGCGGCGTGGACCGCGACGGCGGAGCTGATCCGCCGCGAGGGCGCGCTGCTGTTTCCGGTGGCGCTCGCGCTGAGCGGCTTCCCCAGCCTCGTGCTCCGCCTGCTCGTGCCGGAACGGGATCTGCTCGCCGCCGGAGAAACCGGCGTGGCGGCGGCGTGGATGCTTTGGCTGATCCCGATCTCGGTGCTCGCCGTGCTCGGATCGCTGGCGATCGCGGCGATGGCGCTGATCCCGCGAATCAGCGTGGCCGAGGCGCTGCGGCTCGCCGTCGCGGAGTGGCTCGAAGGCGAGCAGGTGGAGATCGAGCGCGCGATCGCCTACACGTTCCACACCCGCACCGCCGCGCGCTGGCGCCAGGGCAGGGTGC
>CAXSHP010000159.1:1591-4791 GCA_964236935.1 uncultured Sphingomonadaceae bacterium | reverse complement strand
TGCTCCGCCTCCCGATCGCCATCGCCGCGGCGGCCCTGTTCGTCGGCGCGGCGTTGTGCGGCATGGTCGTCGCGGCGTTCGCGGCGGTGCTGGGCCGCCCCGTAGGCTCGGCCGCGCTGATCGCGCTGGCGGGTGCGCTGACATACGGGGCGATCCGCCTGATGCTCCAGCTGCCCGTGATCGTGGCCGAGGGAGTAGGCCCGATCGCCGCGCTGCGCCGCAGCTGGGACATCACCCGCGGCAATTTCCCGCGTCTCGCCGGCTTCGTCGGCCTGATCCTGGTTGCGTCGCTGGTGCTGGGCGCGGTCGCCGCGACGGTAGGAGGGATCATCGCGCTGCTCGTCGTCAAGGCGAGCGGCGCCGCGGTGCTGGCCGTCCTGGTCAGCGCATTGATCTCGGCGCTGATCAGCTCGGCTTTCTCGGTCGTCGCGACGGTGATGCTGGCGATGCTGTATCGCCAGGCCGCGGGGCGCGGCTAGGGTTTTGTTTCACTCGGATTGAGCCATCCCGTTCCCCGGCGAAGGCCGGGGTCCAGTCGGGAAGGCCGAGGCGGAAGTCCGGCGCCCGCCAATCGGAGTCCCCCATCTGGGCCCCGGCCTTCGCCGGGAAACGATTCAGCCAAATGAAACCGACTCTGGCCGTCACTCCCACGTGGCGAGCGGGGGCAGGCTCATCAGGATCGCGTCGACATTGCCGCCGGTCTTGAGCCCGAACGACGTTCCCCGATCGTAGACGAGGTTGAACTCCGCGTAACGACCGCGCCACGCGAGCATCCGCGCCCGATCGGCCTCGTCGAACGGCGCCGTCCGCCGCCGCCGCACGATCGCCGGATAGGCCTGGAGCAGCGCCTCGCCGACCGCGCGCGTGAAAGCGAAGCTCTCCGCGAAATCGCCCTCGAGATGGTCGTAGAAGATCCCGCCGACGCCGCGGTGGACGCCGCGATGCGGGATGAAGAAATAATCGTCGGCCCATGCCTTGAACCGCGGATAATCGGCGATCGCGTGGTCGTCGCACGCGCCGCGCAGCGCCGCGTGGAATTCCTCGGTGTCCCGGGCGTAGGGGATCGGCGGATTGAGATCCGCGCCGCCGCCGAACCAGCGCTTCGTCGTCACCAGGAAGCGCGTGTTCATGTGGACGGCGGGCACGTGCGGGTTGGCCATGTGCGCGACGAGGCTGATCCCGGTGGCGAAGAAGCCCGGATCGTCGGCCGCGCCATGGATCGTCGCGGCGAATTCCGGCGAGAAGGCGCCGCCGACGGTCGAGACGTTGACGCCGACCTTCTCGAACACGCGGCCCTTCATCACGCCGCGCACCCCGCCGCCGCCGTCTCCGCCGGCCTCGTCGGTCCGGTCCCACGCGATCCGCTCGAAGCAGGCGTCGCTGCCGGCTTCGCGCTCGATCGCCTCGAATTCGGCGCAGATGCGATCGCGCAAACCCTCGAACCAGGCGCGCGCCGCGGCCTGCTCGGCGTCGAGCGGGCTCATCGGCACGGCGGTTGGGCAGGGCAAGGCATGGCCCGCGCTTAGGCGATGCAGGTGGCTCCTGCCAAGCCGCGCAAAATCGCAGTTGGCAAAGCGTGTCGGGCAAGGCTATCAGGCCGGCCAACCGCCGGGGGACATGGCGGTTCGTGTGGAGCGGGGGCAGAAGCCGGCGGCGACGTCGGCATCGCGCCCCGGCTCGCGCGTCCCGACCGAAGTGCCGAGGGCAGTTGCATGGCCACGCTGGAACAGATGGACGATCCGAACCACCGCCCCGCGGTGATCGGCGACGGTAAGGGCGAGGCCGGCCCGCGCCGGCGCGACTTCATCAATATCGCCGCGGTCAGCTTCGCCGGGGTCGGCGCGGCGACGGTGGTGATCCCGCTCGTCACGCAGATGAACCCATCCGCCGACGTGCTCGCGCTGGCGTCGATCGAGGTCGATATTTCGGCGATCAAGGAAGGTCAGGCGATCAAGACGATCTTCCGCAAGCAGCCGTTGTTCATCCGTCATCTCACCGCCGCCGAGATCGCCGCCGCCAATGCGGTGCCGCTCGACAGCCTGCGCGATCCGCAGACGCTCGGCGAGCGGACCAAGCCCGGCCACATGCAGTGGCTGATCACGATGGGTGTCTGCACCCATCTCGGCTGCGTGCCGCTCGGCGCGGGCGAGGGCGAGACGCGCGGCGAATTCGGCGGCTATTTCTGCCCGTGCCACGGATCGACCTACGATACCGCGGCGCGCATCCGCAAAGGCCCGGCGCCGAAGAATCTCGAAGTGCCGGAATATGCCTTCAAATCCGCCACCGTCGTGCAAGTCGGCTGAGGTCAACCAATATGAGCTTTCCCTGGGCCGCGCATTACGAACCCAAGAATCCGCTGATGAAGTGGGTCGACGAGCGGCTACCGCTGCCGCGGCTCGTCTACAACGCGGTCGGCGCCGGCTATCCCGTGCCGCGCAACCTCAATTATTTCTGGAATTTCGGCGTGCTCGCCGGCGCCGCTTTGGCGATCCAGATCCTCACCGGCGTCGTCCTGGCGATGCATTACGCGGCCAACGCCGACATCGCGTTCAACTCGGTCGAGCACATCATGCGCGACGTCAATTCGGGCTGGATGCTGCGCTATGCCCACGCCAACGGCGCGAGCATGTTCTTCATCGTCGTCTATCTCCACATCTTCCGCGGGCTCTATTACGGATCGTACAAGGCGCCCCGCGAGATGGTGTGGCTGCTCGGCCTGGTCATCTTCCTGCTGATGATGGCGACCGCGTTCATGGGTTACGTCCTGCCCTGGGGGCAGATGAGCTTCTGGGGAGCCAAGGTGATCACCGGGCTGTTCTCGGCGATCCCCGTGGTCGGCCCGACGATCCAGACCTGGCTGCTCGGCGGCTTCGCGCCCGACGACGCAGCGCTCAATCGCTTCTTCTCGCTCCACTATTTGCTGCCGTTCGTGATCGCCGGCGTGATCATCCTCCACATCTGGGCGCTGCATATCCCCGGCTCGAACAATCCCACCGGGGTCGAGGTCAAGGGGCCGCAGGACACCGTGCCGTTCCATCCTTACTACACCGCCAAGGACGGCTTCGGCCTCGGCGTGTTCCTGATCCTGTTCTCGATCCTGCTGTTCTTCCAGCCGAACTATCTCGGCCATGCCGACAATTATATCCCGGCCAATCCGCTCTCGACGCCGGCGCACATCGTTCCCGAATGGTATTTCTGGC
>CAXSHP010000159.1:0-1581 GCA_964236935.1 uncultured Sphingomonadaceae bacterium | reverse complement strand
CCGTTCTACGCGATCCTGCGCGCGTTCACCGTCGATTTCCTGTTCATCCCGGCCAAGCTGTGGGGCGTGCTGGCGATGTTCTCGGCGATCCTGCTGCTGTTCTTCCTGCCCTGGCTGGACGGCTCGCCGGTGCGCTCGGGCAATTATCGGCCGCGCTTCCGCCAGTTCTTCTGGATCCTGTGCGTCGACGTGGTGATCCTCGGCTATTGCGGCGGCGCCCCGGCGCAAGAGCCCTATGTTATGATCAGCCAGCTCGCCGCGGCTTATTATTTCGCGCACTTCCTCATCATCCTGCCGCTCGTTTCGCGGCTCGAGCGGCCGCTGCCGCTGCCCGGCTCGATCACCGAAGCGGTGCTTCACGGCCAAAGCGGATCGACGCTGTCGACCAACACCCACAGCGAACCCTCGGCGCCCGCGGAAATAAGGGAATAGCGGCATGTTCCGTCCACTCAATATCCTCGCGGGGCTGGTCGGGCTCGGCTTCGCCGCTGCGCTGCTGTGGTCGCTCGGCTGGGGGCTCAAGGCCTATATCGAGGAGCCGGCGGCGCCGACCGCCGAGAGCCTGTTCCACCTCCATCCCGAGCCGCTCGCGCTCGCCAGCGACGGTCCGCTGGGCAAGTTCGATCGCCGGCAGCTCCAGCGCGGCTTCCAGGTCTACAAGGAAGTCTGCTCGGCGTGCCATTCGCTCAAGCTCGTCGCGTTCCGCGATCTGCAGGAGATCGGCTTCACCGCGCCCGAGGTGAAGGCGATCGCCAAGCAGTGGGCGACCGAGGTGCCCTCGATCAACCCCGACACCGGCGAGCCGGCAACGCGCAAGGCGACCCCGGCCGATCATTTCCCGAGCCCCTACGCCAACGAGACGGCGGCGCGCGCCGCGAACAACAATGCGCTGCCGCCCGATCTGTCGCTGATCACCAAGGCGCGCCACGGCGAGGGGGCCTATGTCCACTCGCTGCTGACCGGCTTCCGGCCGCAGCCCGCGGCGCTGCTCAAGCAGTTCCCCGACGCCAAGACGCCGATCGGGCTGTACTACAACCCCTATTTCGCGAACCTCAACATCGCGATGCCGCCGCCGCTCGTCGCGGACGGGCAGGTCAGCTACAGCGACGGCACCAAGCCGACGGTCGACCAGATGGCGACCGACGTCGCCGCATTCCTGGTGTGGACCGCCGAGCCCAAGCTCGAGGCGCGCCATCGCACCGGCGTCGTCGTGCTGATCTTCCTGCTGCTCGCGACCACGCTCGCCTGGTTCGCCTATCGCAACGTGTGGACCGGGGTGAAGCACTAAGGCTATTTTCCCCATTCACCCGCCCTCTCCCAGGGGAGAGGATCGTCGCCGTTTAGAGTCGGTTTCACTGAGATTGAACCGTTCGGTTCCCCGGCGAAGGCCGGGCTCAGTTAGGAAGGCCGCGGTGACAGACCACAATGCCCGCCTGGTCAGGTCTCGCAACTGGCCCCCGGCCTTCGCCGGGGAATGACTCAGCTACGATGAAACCGTCTAGACCTCGCGCTTGATGATCTCGTTCGCGATGAAGCTCAGCACCGGGGCGTCGTGCTGGTTGAACACGATCGTCCGCGTTC
>CAXSHP010000158.1:1835-6810 GCA_964236935.1 uncultured Sphingomonadaceae bacterium | reverse complement strand
TCCTGCATGTCCTTCGAATAAGCGAGCGGCAGCCCCTTCATCGTCACCATCAGCGCGGTCAGGCAGCCGATGATCCGCCCGCTGTGCCCGCGCACCAGCTCGGCGGCGTCGGGGTTGCGTTTCTGCGGCATGATCGACGAGCCGGTCGAATAAGCGTCGGGCAAGGCGACGAAGCCGAACGGCTGGCTCGCCCACAGGATGATCTCCTCGGCGAGCCGCGACAGATGCAGCGCCGCCTGTGCCGCCGCGCTCAGATAATCGAGCGCGAAATCGCGATCGGACACCGCGTCGAGCGAATTAGCGGTCGGCCGGTCGAAGCCGAGCGCCTGCGCGGTCGCGGCGCGATCGATCGGGAAGCCGGTCCCGGCGAGCGCCGCCGATCCGAGCGGGCACTCGTTGAGCCGCGCGCGCGCCGCGGCGAAGCGTGCCCGATCGCGCCGCGTCATCTCGTAATAGGCCATCAGATGGTGGCCGAGCGTGACCGGCTGCGCCGCCTGGAGATGGGTGAAGCCCGGCATCACGCTCGCGGCATGCTCGTCCGCGCGGGCGACGAGCGCGCGCTGGAACGCGGCCAGCCCCAGGTCGACGGCGTCGATCGCGTCGCGCACCCACAGGCGGAAGTCGGTCGCGACCTGATCGTTGCGCGAGCGCGCGGTATGCAGCCGGCCGGCGACCGGCCCGATCAGTTCGGCCAGGCGGCTCTCGACCGCCATGTGAATGTCCTCGAGCGCGAGATCGCCGGGGACGGCGCCCGCTTCATATTCGCGCGCGATCGCGTCGAGGCCGGCGCTGATCGCGGCCGCATCGTCGGGCGAAACCACGCCCTGCGCGGCGAGCATCGCGACATGCGCCTGCGATCCGGCAATGTCCTGCCGCCAAAGTCGTTTGTCGAACGGCAGCGAGGCGTTTATCTCGCGCATCACCGCGGCGGGCCCTTCGGCGAAGCGCCCGCCCCACATCGCATTGGAGCCTGTCGTGCGCCCGCTGATCTCGTGTCTCCCCGCGCTCGCCGCGCTCGTCCTGCTGGGCGGCTGCGATAAGCAAAAGCCCCCCCAGCCGCAAGCCGAGGCCGATTCGGTCGAATCGATCGGGAAGGTCGATATCTCGCACCGCGGCGAGGCGATGCCGGCGGTGCCGTTCCTCGGCCCCGACGGCGGGCCGGCGACGCTGACCGGCTTCCGCGGGCGCCCGCTGCTGGTCAATCTGTGGGCGACCTGGTGCGGCCCATGCGTCAAGGAGATGCCGACGCTCGATACGCTCGCCGGACGCGAGGCGGACCGCTTCCGGCTGATGGTGGTCAGCCAGGACATGGCCGGCAAGCGCGAGGTCGATCCTTATTTCGCCAAGGCCCGGTTCGCGCATCTGCTGCCCTATCTCGACAAGCAGAACGTGCTGATGGAAGCGCTCAAGACCGATACGCTGCCGACGACGATCTTCTACGACGCGGCGGGCAAGGAACAGTGGCGCGTGCTCGGCAATATGAATTGGTCGGGCGAGCGGGCGAAGACCCTGATCGACGGCGCGCTCAACCCGCCGGGCGGCGCCTGATGGAGCAGCGGCTCAGCCTGGTCACGCTCGGCGCGGCGGATCCGGCGCGCGCGACCGCCTTCTACGAGGCGATCGGCTGGACGCGGTCGCTGCGCGGGGCCGAGGGCTTCGCCTGGGAGATCGCGTGGAATCACGGATTTCCGATCGGCGACGACGGCGGCATCGCGCTGCCCGCCTAATGATCACCGTCGCGAGCTACAATATCCGCAAGGCGATCGGCACCGACCGGCGGCGGCGGCCCGAGCGCACGATCGAGGTCTTGCGCGAGGTCGATGCCGATATCATCGCCTTGCAGGAGGCCGACCGGCGGTTTGGCGCCAAGCTCAGCGCGCTGCCGCTCGAACTGCTCGCCGATCATTCGCCGTGGCGGGCGGTGCCGTTCGACGTCCGCCCCGGCGGAATGGGCTGGCACGGTAATGCGATCCTCGTGCGCAAGGGCGCGCAGATCCTGGAATGCGAGCCACTCATCCTGCCGACGATCGAGCCGCGCGGCGCCGTCCTGGCCGACATTCGCATCGGTGGGGTCGACCTGCGCGTGATCGGCATGCATCTCGATCTGTCGGGGCTGTGGCGGCGGCGGCAGGTGCGCACGCTGCTGCACCTCGTCGCGGCGCGCCATCGCCCGCTGCCGACGATCCTCATGGGCGATCTCAACGAATGGTCGCGCCACGGCGGCTGCCTGCGCGATTTTCTGCACCACCACCGCATCGCGCCGACGGGACGCAGCTATCACAGCCGCCGGCCGCTCGCCGCGCTCGACCGGATCATCCACACGCCCGATCTGCGGCTGGTGTCGAGCGGGGTACATCATTCGCCCAAGGCGAGCCGCGCGTCGGACCATCTCCCGATCTGGGCGCGGCTGGTGGTCCATGTGTGAGCGTCACCCCGGCGAAAGCCGGGGTCCATGGACGGCGCGCGCTTTCAGCTCCAGGCGCTCCGTATCCATGGATCCCGGCTTTCGCCGGGATGACGGCATAATCAATCCCGCAGCAGCTCGTTGATCGCGGTCTTCGCGCGCGTCTGCGCGTCGACGCGCTTGACGATCACCGCGCAGGCGAGGCTCGGGCCGGGCGTGCCGTCGGGCAGCGGCTTGCCCGGCATCGCGCCCGGCACCACCACCGAATAAGCCGGCACGCGGCCGACGAACGTCTCGCCGGTCGCGCGGTCGACGATCTTGCTAGTCGAGCTCAGGAACACCCCCATCGCCAGCACCGCGCCCTGCTCGACGACCACGCCCTCGACCACTTCGGAGCGCGCGCCGATGAAGCAATCGTCCTCGATCACCACCGGACCGGCCTGGAGCGGCTCGAGCACCCCGCCGATGCCGACTCCGCCCGAGAGATGGACGTTCCTGCCGATCTGCGCGCAGCTGCCGACCGTCGCCCAGGCGTCGACCATCGAGTCTTCGCCCACATAAGCACCGAGATTGACGAAGCTCGGCATCAGCACCACGCCCTTGGCCACGAAGGCGCCGCGCCGCACGATCGATCCGGGCACCGCGCGGAAACCGGCCGCGCGATATTCGGCCTCGCCCCAGCCGGCGAACTTCGACGGCACCTTGTCCCACCAGGTCGCGCCGCCGGGGCCGCCCTCGATCAGCGCCATGTCGGTCAGGCGGAACGACAGCAGCACCGCCTTCTTGAGCCACTGGTTGACCCGCCACGCGCCGTCGATCTTCTCGGCGACGCGCGCCTCGCCCGCATCGAGCAGCGCCAGCGCGCGCTCCACCGCGTCGCGCACCTCGCCCCGGGTGTCGAAGCCGATGCCGTCGCGGGCGTCCCAGGCCCGCCCGATTGCTTCCGCGAGATCGCTCATCATTCCTCCACGCCGGTCAATTCGCTCAGCCAGTCGCCCAGATCGTCGGTGCGATAGTCGATGAAGCTCGCGTCCGCTTCGTGATCGCCGCGCTCGGAGCCATTGTCGATCCACAAGGTCGTCATCCCCAGCGCCTTCGCCGGCTTGAGGTTGCGCGCCATGTCCTCGGCGAACAGCGCCCGCGCCGGATCGATCGCGAGCCGCTCGCATAAATCCGCATAGCTCGCCGGATGGGGCTTGGGCAGATAGCCGCAGGCATGGATATCGTGCACCGCCTCGAAGCTCGCCGACAGCCCGAGCCGCGCGAGCACGCGGCGCGCATAGGCCTCGTCGCCGTTGGTGAAGACGAGCTTGCGTCCCGGCAGCGCCGCGATCGCCGCGGCCAGCCGGCGATCCTCGGCGACCACCGACAGATCGATGTCGTGGACGTATTCGAGGAAATCCGACGGCGCGACGCCGTGCTGCTCCATCAGTCCCGACAGGGTCGTGCCGTGCGAATGGAAGAACTGTTTCTGCACGCGCCGCGCCTCGATCGGATCGCAGGCGAGCAATCGCGCGATATATTCGCCCATCCGCACGTCGATCTGGCCGAACAGATTGGTGCGCGCGGGATAGAGCGTGTTGTCGAGATCGAAGATCCAGCTGTCGATGTGGCGCAACGCGTCGATCATGCGGCCGCCCTAGAGCGCCTGCCCGGCGACGGCAACGCTCGCCGGCGTTGGCCGCGGTTCGCGAATCTGTTAACCATCTCGCAATCTCCATGGTCCAAATCATTGCCGTCGTGCGATAAAATGAACAGGGGTTGGGATATGGCTCGTTCCGCGCGTATTCGCCGTCTGGCCGTCCCGTGGCTGTGCGCCCCCGCGTTGATGGTCGGCGCATGCGGCGGCGGCGGCGGTGGCGGCGGTGGAATCAATTCCACCCCGCCCGCTCCGCCGGCCAACCCGGTCACGCCGCCGACCGATCCGGTCGCCCCCACTCCCGCGCCGACGGCCCCGGCCGGCCCCGCACCGACGCCGACCGATTACGACACCGACGAATATAAAGCGTCGACCGGCGTGGTGCAGGCGCATGCGATCAGCGCCTACCAGGCCGGCGCCACCGGGCGCGGCATCACCGCCGCGATCATCGACAGCGGGATCGACACCAATAGCTCTTATTTCGCCGGCCGGATCAGCAGCGCCTCGACCGATGTCGCCGGATCGCGCGGGATCCGAGACGCCGCCGGCCACGGCACCGCGGTCGCCGCGGTGCTCGGCGCGGCGCGCGACGGGTACGACATCCTCGGCATGGCGTTCGATGCCACTTTGCTCGTCCTGCGGACCGACAATCCAGGCAGTTGCAGCTCCACCACCTCGTCGGGCGAAGGCTGCACGCACAGCGACTCCAACATCGCCCGCGCGGTCGATATCGCCACCAGCAACCATGCGCGGGTGATCAACATCTCGCTCGGCGGTTCGCCGACGACGGACAATCTGCGCGCCGCGATCGGGCGGGCCACCGCCGCCGGAGTGGTGATCGTCATCTCCGCCGGGAACGACGCCACCGCCGATCCCGATCCGTTCGCGCTGGTCGCCAACGACGCGGCGGCGCGCGGCCTGGTCGTGATCGC
>CAXSHP010000158.1:0-1795 GCA_964236935.1 uncultured Sphingomonadaceae bacterium | reverse complement strand
ACCACCGAGGCCGGTGCGCTCGCCCGCTTCAGCGACATGGCCGGCAGCGGCGCATCGCATTATCTCGCGGCGCTCGGCGAGGGCGTTCGCAGCATCGACGAGAACGGTAGCCCTGCGTCCTACAGCGGCACGTCCTTTTCCGCGCCGCATATCGCCGGCGCGGTCGCGCTGCTCGCGCAGGCGTTTCCGAACCTGACCGGCGCGCAGATCGTCAGCCTGTTGTTCAGCAGCGCGAACGACGCCGGCGCCGCCGGGGTCGACAGCGTCTATGGCAACGGCAACCTCAACCTCACCCGCGCCTTTGCGCCCCAGGGCTCGACCGCGCTCGCCGGTGCGCAGGCGCGCGTCTCGCTCGACGACAACGGCAGCCTGTCCGCGCCGATGGGCGATGCCGGTACGCAAGGCCCGCTCGGCGCGGTGATCCTCGACGGCTATGATCGCGCTTATGCGCTCGATCTCGCGCGCACGATCGGTCGCGCCCGGCCCGAGCTGCGCCTGTCCGGCGCGTTGCGCACCGACATGCGCAGCCTGTCGGCGGCGGGGGGCGGGGCAATGATCGCGCTCAGCGTCGCCGGGCGTCCCGATGGCGAGGTCGCAATCTCGCGGCTTGCGCTCGATGCGGGCAGCGCCGAACGCGCGCGCGTCTCGGCCGGGATGATCGCGGGGCGGATCGGGCGCACCAGCGCGATCGCGTTCGGCATCGCGCGCGACGGCAAGTTTCTCGCGGCGCGCCTCGCCGGGCGCAGCGACCCGGCGTTCCTCGTCGCGCCGAACATCCTCGCCGAGCCGGGGTTCGCCCGCCGCGTCGGCAGCAGCGCGGCGTTCCGCCACCAATTGGGGCGTGTCGGGCTGACCGTCAGCGCCGAATCGGGCGACGCCACCAGCCTCGCCGTGCGCGAAAGCCTGGCGGTCCGAAACCGGCTGATCCGCAATCCCTATACGGCGGTGTCGGTCGGGCTCGACCGCGGCTTCGGACCGCTCTCGCTCGGCCTCGCGGGGACCGCGCTCAGCGAGAGCGGCAGCGTGCTCGGCGCGCGCTTCGGCTCGGCGATCGGCGGCGCCGGCGCGACCAGCTGGTTCGCCGACGCCGAGGCGACGCTCGCGCCGGGCAACGGCTGGAGCCTCGCGGCCAGGCTGCGCCGCGGCTGGACCCATGTCGCGGCATCGGGCGCGATGGCGCGTGCCGCGCTATTGTCGACCAGCGCCGTCTCGCTCGATCTGGCCAAGGCCGGTGTCGCGGCGCGCGACGACAGCGTCGCGCTGCGCATCGCGCAGCCGCAGCGCGTCGGGGCGGGCGGGCTCGATCTCAGCCTGCCGGTGTCCTATGATTACGCGAGCGGCGCGATCGGTTATGCGATTCAGCGGCTCGGCCTCGCGCCGCGCGGCCGCGAGCTCGATGTCGAGGCCGCTTATGGCGCGCCGCTTTTCGGCGGGTTCGTCGGCGCCAATCTGTTCTGGCGGCGCGATCCGGGCAATATCGCGGCGGCGCCGAACGATGCCGGCGCGGCGCTGCGCTTCACGCTGGGGTTGTGATCCTCAGACGGTGAAGCTCTCGCCGCAGCCGCAGCTGCCCTTGGCGTTGGGATTGGCGAAGACGAAGCCCGCGGTGAAATCGTCCTCGACCCAATCCATCGTCGATCCGATCAGATAGAGCACCGATCCCGCGTCGACGAACAGATCGCCGCCGGCGGTCGCGATCTGCTCGTCCAGCGGGTCGGCGGCGGTGACATAGTCGACCGAATAGGCCAGCCCCGAGCAGCCGCGCCGCGGCGTCGACAGCTTCACGCCGACCGCG
>CAXSHP010000157.1:4119-6864 GCA_964236935.1 uncultured Sphingomonadaceae bacterium | reverse complement strand
AACAAGCGCGCGTTCGCCTGGGGGCGGCTGGCGGCGATCGATCCTGCGGCGGTCGACGAGATCGCCGGCATCGCCTCCGCGCCGACGCCGATCGAGGAGAGTATCGAGGCGATGATAGCGCGTCGTACCGCCGATCTCATCTCTTATCAGGATGCCGCTTACGCCGATCGCTATGCGCTGCTGATGGCGCGGGTGACCGACGCGGCCGCCACGTTCGGCGTCCGGGGCGATGCGCTCCGCCGCTCGGTCGCCGCCAACGCCTATAAGCTGATGGCATACAAGGACGAGTATGAGGTGGCGCGGCTTTATGCCGATCCGGCTTTTCGCGCCGCGCTCGAAGCTCAGTTCGCCGATACGAAACGACTGTCGGTTTGGCTCGCCCCCCCGCTCATCTCGCGCGTCGATCGGCGAACCGGTCGTCCGGCAAAGCGCAAGTTCGGCCCCTGGGTGTTCACGGCCTTTCGCGGGCTCGCGTTCGCCAGGCGGCTGCGCGGGACGTGGGCGGATCCCTTCGCCTACACGGCGGAGCGCAGCACCGAGCGCAGGTTGATGGTCGAGTATGAGATCACGATCCTCGAGCTGTGCGATACGCTCGAGGCCGAACAGCTCGATCGCGCGATAGCGATTGCCGCGCTGCCCGACATGATCCGCGGCTTTGGTCCGGTAAAGGACGCGGCCATCGCCGCTTATGCCGAGGCACGCGCCGCGCTCGTCGGCAACCGGCAGATCGTCACTCGTGCCAGCAAGGCTGCCTGAGCGATGATGCCGACCGATCCCCAGATCGTCATTCGCGAGGCGATATGCGATTTCTCGCGAGCCGTGATCCGGCCCGCCAGCGCTGCCTGCACCGCGCGCCACAGCCAACTCGTTGGTCTTCTTCCGAATATTCATCTGTAGATGAATAAATGGCGTTTGCCCAACGAGGTGCTGCGAGCCGACATAGATCGTCGATTCAAGGCGGCGCTGCTCACGACGTCAGCAGGGCGGGGTCGTCGCCGTCTGGAATGAGGGAACAGTGATGACCGATCGCCTGATGAACCTTTACAACCGTGCCCCGCTGGCGGTGGCGCAGGGCGAAGGCGTTTGGCTGACCGATACGGACGGGCGCCAATATCTCGATTGCGTCGCCGGGATCGCCACCGATGCTCTCGGCCACGCGCATCCCAAGCTGGTCGCGGCGCTTACCGAGCAAGCACGAAAGCTGTGGCACGTTTCCAATGTCTTTCAGATTCCCGGCCAGGAGGCGTTGGCCCGGCGATTGACCGACGCCTGCTTCGCCGATGTCGCTTTCTTCGCGAACACGGGCACCGAGGCGGTGGAATGCGCGCTCAAGGCGGCCCGCCGATACCATGCCGTTGGCGACCAACCCGAGCGGATCGACGTCATCGGCTTCAGCGGATCGTTTCACGGCCGAACCTATGCCGCGATCAACGCCTCGGGCAATCCCTCCTATCTCGACGGCTTCGGTCCGCGCCTCCCCGGCTACGTCCAGCTGCCGATCGACGACGAAGCGGGTTTGGCCGAAGCGATCGCCCGGCCCACCGCCGCCGCCGTGATCGTCGAGCCGGTGCAAGGTGAGGGTGGCGCCCGGACCCTGTCCGGCGAGTGGCTGCGCCGTGTGCGCGAACTCACCCGGCGTCATGGCGTGCTCCTCATCCATGACGAAGTGCAGAGCGGCATGGGGCGTACGGGAAAGCTTTTCGCCCACCAGTGGTTCGAAGGTGCCGAGCCGGACATCATGGCGCTCGCCAAGGCTCTGGGTTGCGGATTTCCGGTGGGCGCCTGCCTCGCGACCAACGAGGCGGCGAGAGGCATGACCCCCGGCGTGCATGGGACGACCTTCGGTGGCAATCCGCTGGCAATGGCGGTGGCGATCGCCGCCTTCGACGAAATCGCCAAGGAAGAGACGCTCGCCAACGCGCGGGCCGCGGCCGCCGACTTCGCGGATCGCCTGCAACAACTGCGCGCGCGTTTCCCGGATGTGATCACCGAAGTGCGTGGCAAGGGTCTGCTGATCGGTCTGAAGCTGATCCCCAACAACCGCGAATTCATGGCGCTGGCGCGTGATCACGGCTTGCTGGTAGCGGGCGGCGGCGAAAACTGCGTGCGCCTGCTGCCCTCCCTGCTGATCTCGTCCGCGGAGATCGCGGAAGTGGTTTCACGTCTCGAGGCCGCCTGCGAAACGGCGCGCGCGAGCCTGGCCGAGGCGGCCTGATCGATGCGCGCACGACCGCTTGCGACCGCGACGGCCGAAAGTGGAAACGACATCTGCGTTTTTGCCGATATGCTTCTGGAATGCGGCGGGCGTAGGGGCAGATTTGTGAGACGCGAGGAATGATGACAGCGCAGCAGTTGACGTCTTATTGCCCGGCCACGGGCGAAACGCTGTGGTCGGGACCGGCCGCATCGGACGCCGAGGTCGCGCACGCGGTGGCGATCGCTCGCCAGGCCTTCCAGTCGTGGCGCGCCGCGCCGGCGGGTGCGCGCATCGCCGTCGCGCGCGCTTATGCGACGGCGCTCCAGGACAACACCGGGCGGCTATCGGAGATCATCGCCCGCGAAACCGGCAAGCCGCTCTGGGAGGCGCGTCAGGAAGTCGGTTCGATGATCGGCAAGGTCGAGCTGGCGATCAGCGCCCAGGCGGAGCGCGCCGGGGAGCGGCGCGGGCCTGCGCCATTCGGGGAAACGGTCCTGCGCCATCGTCCGCACGGCGTGATGGCGGTGCTCGGGCCGTATAACTTCCCC
>CAXSHP010000157.1:0-4109 GCA_964236935.1 uncultured Sphingomonadaceae bacterium | reverse complement strand
CGACCGCGCGGCCGAAGGACGTCGCCGTCGCGAGCCTCCGCGCCCCCGAGTCGGCGCTCATCTTCGCCGCCACCAACCGCGAGGCGGCCCGCCTCAACCGGCTCGCCCAGGCCGAGCGGGCGGGGGAGCGGCAGGCCGCCACCGCCTTCGGCCGCGCCGTGCTGCGCCACCGGCCGCACGGGGTGATGGCGGTGCTGGGGCCGTTCAACTTCCCCGGCCACCTGCCCAACGGGCATATCGTTCCGGCGCTGCTCGCCGGCAATACGGTCGTGTTCAAGCCGTCCGAACTCACCCCGCTGGTCGGCGCGACGATGGCGGAGATGTGGGCCGCGGCGGGCCTGCCCGAAGGCGTGCTCACCGTGGTCCAGGGCGCGCGCGAGACCGGCGCGGCGCTTGTGGGAGCGCAGATCGACGGCCTGCTGTTCACAGGTTCGGCGACGACCGGCATGCACCTGCGGCGCGCCTTCGCCGAACGGCCCGAGGTCATCCTGGCGCTCGAGCTCGGCGGAAACAATCCGCTGATCGTCTGGGACGGCGACCCGCTCGAGGCGGCGGCGATCGTCGTCCAGTCCAGCTACGTCACCACCGGCCAGCGATGCTCCTGCGCCCGCAGGCTGATCCTGCCCGATGGCGCGTTCGGCGATGCCGTCGTCGAGCAGGTCCTTCACTTCGCGGACGCGTTGCGGATCGGTGCCTGGAACGACGATCCGCAGCCCTATATCGGGCCGCTGGTATCGGTCCGCGCGGCGGAGACCGCCCGCGCGCAGGTCGAGCATCTCATTGCGCAGGGCGCACGCTGCCTGCGCCCGCTCGCCAGGGTCGAGGGGCGCGGCGACGCTTTCGTGACGCCGGCGCTGCTGGATGTCACCGGGATCGCCGCCCCGGACGAGGAAATCTTCGCGCCGGTCGTGCAGCTCATCCGCGTGCCGGACTTCGACGCGGCGATCGCCGAAGCCAATCGGACGCGCTTCGGCCTGGCGGCCGGTCTCGTGAGCGGCGATGACGCGCTGTGGGAGCGCTTCTCGCTCGCGGCGCGCGCCGGTGTGGTCAATCGGAATCGCCCGACGACGGGCGCCGCGGGCGCGCTCCCGTTCGGCGGTCTGGGCGATTCCGGCAATCACCGGCCGAGCGCATTCTACGCGGCGGATTACTGCGCGTACCCGATGGCCAGCTTCGAGGCGTCGAGCGCTGCCGGAAACTGGGATGCGATCAAGGGGCAGCTACGATCATGACGGATCTTTCGCGATCGGAAGCCGGGCTCGTCGAGCCGATCGAGCGCGCAGCCATGCTCGAGCAGACGCTGGCCTGGGCCGCGATCAACAGCGGAACGCGCAACCTGTCCGGGCTGGAAATCATCGCCGGACAGCTGGCGGAGGCCTTCTCCGCGCTGCCCGGCACGGTGGAGCTCGTCGCGACCGAGGCGACCCGCGCCGTCAGCGCGAGCGGCGACCTGGTGGCGGTCGAGGCAGGCAAGCATCTGGTGGTCCGTGTCCGACCCGAGGCCGAGCGGCGGGTGCTGCTCACCGGCCATATGGATACGGTCTATCCTGTCGACGACCCCTTCCAAGCGTGCGCGTGGATCGACGATCGGCGCGTGCGGGGACCGGGCGTGCTCGACATGAAGGGTGGCCTCGCCCTGATGCTGGCGGCGTTGAAGGCGTTCGAGCGGTCTCGGCCCACCATCGGCTACGACATCTTCATCGGCAGCGACGAGGAAACCGGATCGGGCTCGTCGGCCGCGCTCATCGCCGCGCTGTCGCATGGCAAGCTGGCGGCACTGACCTACGAGCCCTCGCTCCCGGGCGGCATCATGGCGCGCGCGCGGCCCGGCTCCGGGAATTTCTCGGCGCTCGTCAAGGGCCGCTCGGCCCATGCCGGCCGAAATCCGCAGGATGGCCGCAACGCGGTGGTCGCCGGCGCGGATCTCGCGTTGCGTCTGGCCAAGGCGGCCCGCCCGGGACTGTCCGTAAATCCGGCGAAGATCGAGGGGGGTGGTCCCAACAACGTCGTTCCCGCGCTGGCGGTCGTCCGCTTCAACCTGCGCCCGCGCGGGACGGACGATGCCGGCGAGGCCATCGACCTCGTGGCCCGGCTGGCCGCGGAGGTCGGCGCCGAGCATGATGTCGGCATCGACGTCCATGGCGGCATGGGCCGTCCGGCCAAGCCGATCGACGCCGCGACGGAGCGGCTGTTCGGCTTGGTCGCCAACGCGGCCGCCGATCTCGGCGACACGCTGACCTGGCAGGATTCGGGCGGCGTTTGTGACGGCAACAACATCGCCAGCTGCGGCGTGCCGGTCATCGATACGATGGGTGCCTGCGGCGAGTTCATCCACTCGCCGGAGGAGTATCTCGACACGGCATCGCTGGTCCCGAAGGCGCGGCTGTCCGCACTCGTGCTTCACCGCCTTGATCGGGCAGCCGATCGATGACGATCAACGTGCTGCGGGCGGCGGGTCCCGACGATCTGGCTGTGATTTATGAAATGGCCAAGAGCACGGGTGGCGGCTTCACCAACTTGCCGCCCGATCGGCAGAAGCTCGCCGAGAAGCTCGCCGTCGCCAACGCCGCCTTCGCTCGTCCCGACGACACGCTCGGCGACGACAAATTCATGTTCGTTCTCGAAGATCACTCGACCGGCCATACGCGCGGGACCTGCCAGATCTTTTCCCGGATCGGCTCGACTTGGCCGTTCTACAGCTATCGGATCGATGTCTTCGCGCAATACAGCAATGCGCTCGACCGTACGATCCGGTCCGAGCTGCTGACTTTGTGCACCGATCACAGTGGATGCAGTGAGGTGGGAGGCTTGTATCTCCACGCCGGCGAACGCTCGGTGGGCAGCGGGGCGCTGCTGGCGCGCAGCCGCTATCTGTTCATCCGCATGCATCGTGAACGGTTTGCCGAGCGCACCATCGCCGAATTGCGCGGCGTGGCCGACGAGGGCGGCGAGTCTCCGTTCTGGGATGGTGTCGGCGGCCGCTTTTTCGGCATGACGTTCCGCGAGGCGGATGACTTCAACGCGGTTCACGGCAACCAGTTCGTCGCGGATCTGATGCCCAAGACGCCGATCTACAAGGCCATGCTGGCCGAAAGCGCGCTGCATGTGATCGGCGTGCCGCACATGTCGGGTCGGCCCGCGATGCGGATGCTCGAAAACGAAGGCTTCACCTACGAGCGCTATATCGACATCTTCGACGGCGGCCCGACGATGGCGATCGCGACCGACGAGATCGCCACGATCCGCAACGCACGCGAAGACGCCGTGGTCGATGTCGCCGCCCCGCGCTCGGACGGCACGCACAGCATCGTCGCTACCGGACGGCTGGCGACGTTTCGTTGCTGCCTGGCGCACATATACCCTGTCGCAGGGGGGATCGTGATCGATCCGGTCGCGGCCGAGGCGCTCGGCATCGCGCCGGGCGCGCGCGTCACGCACGTGCCGCGGTGACGATCGTGCTGCGCGAGATCAATTTCGACGGCATCGTCGGCCCGAGCCACAATTTCGCCGGCCTCAGTCTCGGCAACCTCGCGGCCACCCACAACGCGGGCAAGCCATCCCGTCCGCGCGAAGCGGCCCTGCAAGGCGTGGCGAAGATGCGCGCCAACGTCGACCTGGGCTTGGCGCAGGGCCTGTTCCTCCCGCACGCGCGCCCCGACGAAAGCTGGCTGCGGTCGCTCTCGACGTCGATGGCCGCGGCCGGCGACGGCCTGCGCGCGAGCGCATTCTCGGCGTCGGCGATGTGGGCGGCCAATGCCGCGACGGTATCGCCGGCGCCCGACACCGCCGACGGCCGCTGTCACCTCACGGTGGCGAATCTCGTCACGATGCCACACCGCAGCCACGAATGGCCGGGCACCCTGGCGCAACTGCAGCTCGCGTTCGCCGACGGGAGCAGCTTCGCCGTGCACGGCCCGGTCCCGGCGCCGTTCGGGGACGAGGGCGCGGCCAATCATATGCGGCTGTGCGCGACGCACGGGGAGGCGGGTATCGAGGTGTTCGTCTATGGCGAGACCGGCGGACCCTATCCGGCGCGGCAGCATCGCGAAGCGAGCGCCGCCGTCGCCCGCCGGCATCGCCTCGATCCGGAGCGGACGTTGCTCGCGCGG
>CAXSHP010000156.1:0-6871 GCA_964236935.1 uncultured Sphingomonadaceae bacterium | reverse complement strand
TTCATGGTCCGCAACACTTATATCTATCCGCCCGAACCGAGCATGCGGATCATCTCGGATATCATCGCATATACCTCGGCCAACATGCCGAAATTCAACAGCATATCGATCAGCGGATATCATATGCAGGAAGCGGGGGCGACGCAGCTGCAGGAGCTCGCCTTCACCATCGCCGACGGGCGCGAATATGCCAAGGCGGCGATGGCCTCGGGGCTCGATCTCGATCAGTTCGCCGGCCGCCTGAGCTTCTTCTTCGCGATCGGGATGAACTTCTTCATGGAGGTCGCCAAGCTGCGCGCCGCGCGCAAGCTGTGGCACCGGGTGATGACCGATCTCGGCGCGAGGGACGAGCGCTCGAAGATGCTGCGCACGCATTGCCAGACCTCGGGCGTGTCGCTGACCGAGCAGGATCCATACAACAATGTCATCCGCACGACCGTCGAGGCGATGGCCGCGGCGCTCGGGGGAACGCAGAGTCTCCATACCAACGCCCTCGACGAAGCGATTGCTTTGCCGACCGATTTCTCCGCGCGTATCGCCCGCAACACGCAGATCGTGCTGCAGGAAGAAACCGGGATCACCAAGGTCGTCGATCCGCTCGGCGGGTCCTATTACGTCGAGGCGCTGACCCAGGAACTGGTCGACAAAGCGTGGGAGATCATCGAGCGGGTCGAGGCCGAGGGCGGCATGGCCAAGGCGGTCGCCGCGGGCTGGCCGAAGGCGATGATCGAGGAGGCCTCGGCTGCGCGCGCGGCGCGCGTCGACAAGGGCGAGGACGTGATCGTCGGCGTCAACAAGTACAAGCTCGCCACGCAGGATGCGATCGACATCCTCGACGTCGACAATGTCGCGGTGCGCGAGGGCCAGATCGCGCGGATCGGCCGGGTCAGGGCGGGGCGCGATCGGGCCGCCTGCCACGCCGCGCTCGATGCGTTGCGCGAAGGCGCGCGCGGCGGCGGCAATCTCCTGGCTCTGGCGATCGATTGTGCCCGCGCGCGCGCGACGCTCGGCGAGATCTCGTCGGCGATGGAGGATGTGTTCGGCCGCTACGGCACCACGCCGACCCCGGTCAGCGGCATCTACGGCGGCGCGCACGAATTCGACGCGCGCTGGCTGAGCCTCGTCGACGGCGTCGGCGCGGTCAAGGGGCGCAAACCGCGGCTGCTCGTGGCCAAGATGGGGCAGGACGGGCACGATCGCGGCGCCAACCTGGTCTCCTCCGCGTTCGGCGACCTCGGCTTCGAGGTGGTCGCGGGGCCGCTGTTCCAGACGCCGCGCGAGGCCGCCGCGCTCGCGATCAAATCCGATGTCGACGTCGTCGGCGCATCGAGCCTCGCTGCCGGGCACAAGACCCTGATCCCCGAGCTGATCGGGCATCTGCGCGACGCCGGGCGCAGCGACATCGCCGTCATCGCCGGCGGGGTCATCCCCGCGCAGGACTATCAGTTCCTGCGCGACGCCGGGGTGCAGGGCATCTTCGGCCCCGGCACCAATCTGGTCGAGGCGGCGGGCTCGGTGCTCCAGCTGCTCGGCCACAACATGCCGCCGGCCGGATTGGACGAGGCCGCGGAATAAGGATGGGCATGTTCGACAAGATATTGATCGCCAATCGCGGCGAGATCGCCTGTCGCGTGATCCGCACCGCGCGGCGCATGGGCATCAAGACCGTGGCAGTCTATTCGGATGCCGACGCGCGCGCGCCGCATGTCCGGATGGCCGACGAGAGCGTGCGTCTCGGCCCGCCCCCGGCGTCGGAAAGCTATCTGCTCGCCGAGCTGATCCTGCTCGCCTGCAAGGAGACCGGCGCGCAGGCGGTGCATCCCGGCTACGGTTTCCTGTCCGAGCGAGAAAGCTTCGCCAGGCTGTTGATCGAGAACGATATCGCGTTCATCGGACCGCCGCCGCAGGCGATCGCGGCGATGGGCGACAAGATCGCATCGAAGAAGCTCGCGCAGGCGGCGGGGGTCAGCGTCGTGCCCGGCTTCATCGGCGAGATCCGCGACACCGAGCACGCCGTCGAGATTGCCGAAGGGATCACCTACCCGGTGATGATGAAGGCGTCGGCCGGCGGCGGCGGCAAGGGCATGCGGCTCGCCTATCGCGAGCAGGACGTGCGCGAGGGCTTCGAGGCGACCAAGCGCGAGGGCCTGGCGAGCTTCGGCGACGATCGCGTGTTCATCGAGAAATTCGTCGAGGGCCCGCGCCATATCGAGATCCAGCTGCTCGGCGACCAGCACGGCAATATCGTCTATCTGGGCGAGCGCGAATGCTCGATCCAGCGGCGCCACCAGAAGGTGGTCGAGGAGGCGCCGTCGCCGTTCGTCACGCCCGAGATGCGTAAGGCGATGGGGGAGCAGGCCGTCAAGCTCGCGCGCGCGGTCGGCTATTTCAGCGCGGGCACGGTCGAGCTGATCGCGGGCGCGGACCGCAGCTTCTATTTCCTCGAGATGAACACCCGGCTCCAGGTCGAGCATCCGGTGACCGAATATGTCACCGGGCTCGATCTGGTCGAGCAGATGATCCGCGTCGCGGCCGGGGAGAAGCTCGGGTTCACGCAAGAGGAGGTCAGGCTCGATGGGTGGGCGGTCGAGACGCGCGTCTATGCCGAGGATCCGTATCGCAGCTTCCTGCCTTCGACCGGGCGGCTGAGCCGCTATCGTCCGCCCGCGGCGGGCGAGGGCGTGCGCGTCGATACCGGCGTGGCCGAGGGCAGCGAGATCTCGATGTTCTACGATCCGATGGTGGCCAAGCTGGTCACCCATGGCGCGACCCGCGCCGAAGCGATCGACCGCCAGATCCTCGCGCTCGACCGCTACGAGATCGAAGGGATCGGCCACAACATCGATTTCCTCTCGAGCGTGATGCAGCATCCGCGTTTCCGCTCGGGCGAGATCACGACCGGCTTCATCGCCGAGGAATATGCCGAAGGCTTTGCCGGCGCTCCCGAAACCCCCGAGCAGTTGCGCGATCTCGCCGCGATCGGCGCGCTGATCGCGGCGGGTCTGGCGCAGCGCGCTGCAGCGATCGATGGTCAGCTCAACGGACCGCCGGACCCGTCGGGCGAATGGATCGTGCGGATCGACGGGGCCGAGCATCGCGTCGATCTGGAGGATAATGCGGTCGTCGTCGATGGCGTCGGGATGGCCGTCGACGCGCCGTTCGTGCCGGGACAGCGGCTGATCGAGGGCATGATCGACGGCCGGCCGACGAGCGTCAAGTTCGAGCGTCGCGGCAGGGGATTGCGGCTGACCACGCGCGGCCGCTCGCGCAGCGTCGTGGTCCTTCGCCCGACGGTCGCGGCGCTCGCGCATCACATGATCGAGAAAGTCCCGCCCGATCTCTCGCGCTTCCTGGTGTCGCCGATGCCCGGCCTGCTCACCCAGCTGCATGTCGCGGCCGGCGACACGGTCGAGGCCGGTCAGGGCCTGGCCGCCGTCGAGGCGATGAAGATGGAGAATATCCTTCGCGCAGCCAAGACGGGGAAGATCAAATCGATCAGCGCCGCGGTCGGCGCGAGCCTCGCGATCGACGAGGTCATCCTCGAGTTCGAATGATCAGCAGCCGGGGCGCGGTCCGGCCATGGGACATCGCGCCGGAGAGTTCATTCCGACGAAGCAAACTCAGGCCGCGGCCCGTTCGCGCTCGCGCATTTCCTGGTTGAGCATTTCAGCGAGCAGGAAGGCCAGTTCGATCGATTGGCCGGCGTTGAGCCGCGGATCGCAATGCGTGTGGTAGCGATCGCCGAGACTCTGCTCGGTGACGTCGATCGCGCCGCCGGTGCACTCGGTGACGTTCTGCCCGGTCATCTCGGCGTGGATGCCGCCGCCGTGCGTGCCTTCGGCACGATGCACCGCGAAGAAGCCGCGAACCTCGGCGAGGATGCGGTCGAACGGCCGCGTCTTGTAGCCGTTGGCGGCCTTGATCACATTGCCGTGCATCGGATCGCAGCTCCACACCGGGCTGCGGCCCTCGCGCTTCACCGCGCGGACGAGCTTGGGCAGGCCGGCCTCGATCTTGTCGTGGCCATAGCGGGTGATCAGCGTGATCCGCCCCGGCGTACGCGCCGGATCGAGCGTATCAAGCAGGCGCAGCAGCACATCCGGCTCGAGGCTCGGGCCGCATTTGAGCCCGATCGGATTGCCGACGCCGCGGAGATACTCGACATGCGCCGACCCCTCGAAGCGCGTGCGATCGCCGATCCACAGGAAATGCGCGCTGGTATCGTACCAGTCGCCGGTGAGGCTGTCCTCGCGGGTCAGCGCCTGCTCGTAGGGGAGCAGCAGCGCTTCATGGCTGGTGTAGAAATTGGTGGTTCTGAGCTGGGGCACCGTCTCGGTGTTGATCCCGCACGCCGCCATGAAATCGAGCGCCTCGCCGATGCGGTCGGCGAGCTGCTGATATTGCGCGGCCCACGGCGAGCGGCCCATGAAATCGAGCGTCCAGGCATGGACCTGCGCGAGATTGGCATAGCCGCCGCTGGCGAACGCGCGCAGCAGATTGAGCGTCGCGGCCGATTGCGAATAGGAGCGGATCATCCGCTGCGGATCGGGCACGCGCCCTTCGGGCGTGAAGGCGATGTCGTTGACGTTGTCGCCGCGATAGGCGGGCAGCACGACGCCGTTCTGTTCCTCGGTATCGGCCGAGCGCGGCTTGGCGAACTGGCCGGCCATGCGGCCGAGCTTCACGATCGGCAGCTTCGACGCATAGGTCAGCACCACCGCCATCTGCAGGATGACGCGGAAGGTGTCGCGGATGTTGTTCGGATGGAATTCGGCGAAGCTTTCCGCGCAGTCGCCGCCCTGGAGCAGGAAACCCTTGCCCGCCGCAACCTGCGCCAGATCGGTCTGCAGCGCGCGCGCCTCGCCCGCGAAGACGAGCGGCGGATAGTTGCGCAGCTCCGCCTCGGCCGCGGCGAGCCGGGCCGGATCGGGATAGGTCGGGAGCTGCCGCGCCTCGTGTGCGCGCCAGCTGTCGGGCGTCCAATTGCTTGCCATGATCGCTGCCATGTGCGTCAGGAGGGGCGCAAATGCAATGGATCGGCGCCCCAGGCGACGATCGCGTCGAGGATGCGGGCGCTGGCGTTGCCGTCGCCGAACGGAAAGGCCGGATACGACATTGCGGCGTGGAGGTCGGGGTCGTCGAGCAGGCGCGCGGCCTCGCCGACGATGCGGCCCGGATCGGTGCCGACGAGGCGCACGTTGCCCGTCGCGATCGCCTCGGGCCGTTCGGTCACGTCGCGCAACACGAGCAGCGGCTTGCCCAGCGCGGGCGCTTCCTCCTGCAAGCCGCCGCTGTCGCTGAGGATCAGAAAAGCGCGCTCGGCGAGTGCGATCGTCGCCGGATAGGATAAGGGCGCGACCAGCTCGATCGCGGGCGTGTCGGCCAGCGCGAGCCGGATCGGGCCGGCGACGGCGGGATTGGGATGGAGCGGCAGGACGATGCGCACGTCGCCCCGCGCCGCCAGCCGGCGGAGCGCGACGCAGATGTTGGCGACGCCCTCGCCGATGTTCTCGCGGCGGTGGCAGGTGACGAGGATCAGGCGACGCGGGTCGGGATCGGGCAAAGCGGGAGGCAGGCGGCGGCGGGTGGCGAGGAAGGCGTCGATCCCGGTGTTGCCGGTGATGTGGACGCGGCCGGTGACCGCCGGCTCGGCGGCGAGATTGGCGGCGGCGTTGCGGGTCGGGGCGAACAGCATGGTGGCGCGCGCATCGATCGCGACGCGATTGCCCTCCTCGGGCCAGGGGCGGGCGAGATCGTGCGAGCGCAAGCCCGCCTCGACGTGGCCGATCGGGACGCCGAGGTCGTCAGCCGCGAGCGCCGCCGCCAGCGCCGAGCTGGTGTCGCCCTGGACCAGCAGCAGATCGGGCCGGTCGCTCGCGAGCAGCTGCGCGACGCGGGCGCGGATCGCGGCGACAGTTTCGTCCGGCGTGGCGGCGGCGAATTCGGGCAGCCAATGGTCGATCGACAGACCGAAGTCGGCCAGCGCCTGAGCGAAGATCGCCTCGTGCTGGCCGGTCGCGACCAGCCGATGCTCGATCGCCGGGCGCGCCGCGGCGGCGATCGCCAGCGGCGCCAGCTTGATCGCTTCGGGCCGCGTGCCGATGACCGACAGCAGTCTCACGCACCGGGTACGCCGAGCGCCTTCGCGGCGTCGCCGAAGCGCGCCTGCTGCGCCGCATCGCCGGCGAAGGCGGCGCGGGCGGAGGTCAAGGCGGCACCCGCCTCGCGCTGTTCGCCAAGCACCATGTGCGCGCGCATCAGGCGGATCCAGCCGTCGGCGTCCTTGGGACTGGCGGCAAGACGCCGGGCGAGGCCATCGACCATCCCGCGGACCATCGCGTCCTGCTGGCCGGCGGGGAGCTGCGCCGCGGCCATCATCTGCTCGCGCGTCGGGCCTGGAATGCCGTTCGTGGCGACCGCCACCGCCGATCCGGCCGGTGGCGCGGCGGGGACCGCCGGGGCGGGAACGCGTCCGGCGAGGTCGATCTTGTGATCGGCCGCGACACGCGCGACGAGCTGGCGAACATCGGCCTCCCACGGAGCGCCGGCAGGCGTGTCCTTGAGCCGCGATGATCGCCGTCGATGTCCTTCTTGACGCCGATGAAGTAACGCGCGCGCGGATCCGTGGGGTCGATCGCGAGCGCCTTATGGAACGCCTCCTCGGCCGGCGCGCTGACGCCGCTCTTGCCCGCGAGCACGGTCGCCTCGCCGAGCGCCGACCAATATTCGGCCTTGGTCGGATCGATCGCCGCCGCCTGGCGATAGGCATTGGCGGATTCGGCATAGCGCCCGGTCTCGAAATAGGACCAGCCGAGCAGCCGCCAGCCATTGGCGTCGCTGGCATTGCCCTTCAGCTTGGCTTCGAGCTGCT
>CAXSHP010000155.1:5333-6880 GCA_964236935.1 uncultured Sphingomonadaceae bacterium | reverse complement strand
GCTCGACGTTGAGGATCTTGCCCCGGAGCGGCAGGATCGCCTGGTAATGCCGGTCGCGGCCCTGCTTGGCCGAGCCGCCGGCGCTGTCGCCCTCGACCAGGAACAGCTCGGACTTGGCCGGATCGCGCTCCTGACAATCGGCGAGCTTGCCCGGCAGCGAGGCGATGCCGAGCACGCTCTTACGGCTCGCCTCGCGCGCCTTCTTGGCCGCCTCGCGCGCGGCGGCGGCATCGATCACCTTCTGGATGATCGCGCGGGCGTGGCCGGGATTCTCCTCGAGCCATTCGGCGAGCTTGTCGGCCATCAGGGCCTCGAGCGGTTGGCGCACCTCGGACGAGACGAGCTTGTCCTTGGTCTGGCTGCTGAACTTGGGATCGGGCAGCTTGACCGAGACGATCGCGGTCAGCCCCTCGCGCATGTCGTCGCCGGTGAGGCTGACCTTCTCCTTCTTCATCATCCCCGACTTGTCCGCGTAATTGTTGAGCGTGCGCGTCAGCGCGGCGCGGAACGCCGCCATGTGCGTGCCGCCGTCGCGCTGTGGGATGTTGTTGGTGAAGGCGAGAACCTGCTCGTAATAGCTGTCGTTCCATTCGAGCGCGACGTCGATGCCGACGTCGTCGCGCTGGCCGTGGACCATGATCGGCTCGGGCATCAGCGGCACCTTGGTGCGGTCGAGATATTTGACGAACGCGGCGGTGCCGCCCTCGTAGAACAGTTCGACCTCGCGCCGCTCGGCGTGGCGCGCGTCGATCAGGAACAGCCGTACGCCCGAATTGAGGAAGGCGAGCTCGCGATAGCGGTGCTCGAGCTTGTCGAAGTCGAACTCGGTGATCTTGAACGTGCTCGCAGACGGCCAGAAGCTGACCTTGGTGCCCTTCTTGTCCGTCGGCCCGACGACCTTGAGCGGCGAAACGGCGTCGCCGCGCGCGAAGCTCATGAAATGCTCCTCGCCCTCGCGCCAGATGGTCAGGTCGAGTCGGTCCGACAGCGCATTAACCACCGACACGCCGACACCGTGCAAGCCCCCCGAGACCTTGTAGGCGTTGGTGTCCGAAGTGTTGTCGAACTTCCCGCCCGCGTGGAGCTGGGTCATGATCACCTCGGCGGCGGAGACGCCTTCCTCGCTGTGGATGCCGGTCGGGATACCGCGGCCATTGTCCTCGACCGAGACCGAGCCGTCGGCGTTGAGCGTGATCTCGATCCGGTCGCAGTGGCCGGCGAGCGCCTCGTCGATCGCATTGTCCGAGACCTCGAACACCATGTGATGGAGCCCGGAGCCGTCGTCGGTGTCGCCGATATACATGCCGGGGCGTTTGCGCACCGCGTCGAGGCCCTTGAGGACCTTGATCGAATCGGCGTCATATTCGCCGTTCGCGGCGCTGCTCTGCGGTTCGTCTGCCATGCGCAGGATATAGGGATTTCAGGCGGGAAACCCAAGCGAATTGGGGTCGATCGTCCTTCCTCGGCGTCATTCCGGCGAACGCCGGAATCCATGGGCACGGAACGGCCGAAGCAGAGAGCGGACGCCGTCCATGGATCCCGGCTTT
>CAXSHP010000155.1:3086-5323 GCA_964236935.1 uncultured Sphingomonadaceae bacterium | reverse complement strand
GTATCAGTCGACCGATACCGTCCCCCCCGCCACCGCCAGCCAGCTCGCCTCCCCGACCGCTTCGAACAGACCGCGCTCGGTCCCCGTCAGCCACACCTGCCCGCCGCCCTCGGACAGCCGCGCGAACAGCGCCGCGCGGCGCAGCGGATCGAGGTGCGCGGCGACCTCGTCCAAGAGCAGGATCGGGCGGCGGCCGACCCGCTCGGCGACGAGATCGGCGTGGGCGAGCACGATCGCGAGCAGCAGCGCCTTCTGCTCGCCGGTCGAGCAGCGTTCGGCCGGTTGCCCCTTGGCACGATGGGTTACGGCGAGGTCGCTGCGGTGCGGCCCGGCGAGCGTACGCCCCGCCGCCGCGTCACGGCCGCGGCCGGCACGCAGCTCGGCGGCGAGATCGGCAACCGGCTGCCAGCCATCGAGCGCGATGCCCGCGCGCGCGAACACACCCTCGGGCGCGTCCGCCAGCCGCTCGCTCAACGCCGCGACGGTGCGTTCCCGCGCCTCCGCGATCGCCATGCCATGCTCGGCCATGCCCGCCTCGAGCGCCCCGAGCCACGCCGGATCGGCGCCCTCGGGCTCGGCCAGCAATTTGTTGCGCGCGCGCATCGCCGCCTCGTAGCGCGCGGCGTGGTGCGCATGGCCGGGCGCGAGCGCGAGCACCAGCCGATCGAGGAAACGCCGCCGGCCCGACGGCCCTTCCGCGAACAGTCGGTCCATCGCCGGGGTCAGCCATACGATCGACAGCCACTCGCTCAGCGCATTGGCCGAGACCGGTGCACCGTTGATCCGCACCTGCCGACGCTCGGGCGCCGCCCCGAGCGTGCCGGTGCCGAGGTCGATCTCGGAAAGCCCCTCCCTGGACAAGGGAGGGGGTGGGGTGGGTCGGCCGGGGAGGCTCGCGGCTTCGTCGCTCGCACCCACCCCCGGCCCCTCCCTCGCAGGGAGGGGAGAAGCCAGCCGCGCCGCGACCCCGAACCCCCCCGGCCCGCCGCTGCGCGCCATCTCGCCGAGCGCCGCGCCGCGCAGGCCCCGCCCCGGAACGAGCAACGACACCGCCTCGAGAATATTGGTCTTGCCCGCGCCATTCTCGCCGGTCAGCACGACGAAGCCCGGCCCCGGCGCGATCAACGCCTCGGCGTAGGAACGGAAATCGGTCAGCGTGAGGCGGCGGACGGCCATCGCCTAGGCGAAGCCGAGATAGGAACGCACCAGCTCCGCGACGCGCTTCATCGTCTCGTCGTCGACTTGCGCAATCGGCGTCGCTGCTGCCGCTTCGACCGCTGAAATCTTCGCCGTACGTATCTTGGATGGAATGAGCAGGCCAAGCGCCACGGCATCATTGATCGGCACGTCCCCCGGCCAATCCGGCCGTACCGCGTTGGTGATCATCGCCGTCCAGATCAGTATGCCGTCGAGCCCGATCGGGTGCGAAGTCAGGACGAGAGCCGGGCGCGGCACCATGATCGGCCGTTCGACGTGCGGGAACGGCACCCACACGATGTTTCCGGCGCTAAAGATCGTCGAAGACTTGATCGAGCTCGTCGGCCCATTCGGTGAAGGTAGCGAACGGATTTTCGAACGGATCGGCGGAAGGCACGACGGCCTTGCTGATCACCGCCTTCCCGCCCTCGATGTGATAGGCGAGAGTATCGCCCGGACTGAGCCCAAGCGCGAGCCGCACCGCTCGCGGCACCGTGGTCTGGGACTTGGAGGTCATGCGGCTGTGAATCATGCGCCAGAGGTAAGGGATTTCCTTACCTCCCGCAAGATCACACCCGCATCGGCATCAGCACGTACAGCGCCGGCGCCTTGTCGTTCTCGCGGATCAGCGTCGGCGCGGCGGCGTCGGCGAGGTGGACCTCGACCGTCTCGCCATCGATCTGGCCCAATATGTCGAGCAAATAGCGCGCGTTGAAGCCGATCTCGAAGCCGGGCGAGCTATAGTCGCCCGAGACCTCCTCGGCGGCGGTGCCGTTTTCCGGCGAGGTCACCGAGAGCGTGATCTTGTCGCGGTCGAGCGCCATCTTGACCGCGCGGGTCTTCTCGCTGGCGATCGTCGCGACGCGGTCGACGCCTTGCATGAAGCTCTTCGGATCGATCGTCAGCAATTTGTCGTTCGCGGTCGGGATGACGCGCGAATAATCGGGGAAGGTGCCGTCGATCAGCTTGGAGGTGAGGATCGCGGTGCCCATCGCGAAGCGGATCTTCGTGGGCGAGAGCGAGACGGCGACCTCGCCGTC
>CAXSHP010000155.1:0-3076 GCA_964236935.1 uncultured Sphingomonadaceae bacterium | reverse complement strand
AGCGCCAGCCCGATCACGAGGCGGATCTTGGTCGCCGACGGCGGCACTTCGACCGTGCCGTCGATCTCGTCGAGCAATTTGCGCAGCTCGGCGATGCATTTGCGCGGGACGATCACGTCGGGCATGCCCTGCGCGCCGTCGGGGCGCGGCACGGTGACGCGCGCCAGGCGATGCCCGTCGGTCGCCGCCGCCTTGAGCACCGGCTGCGCCTCGTCCGAGACATGGAGGAAGATGCCGTTGAGATAGTAACGCGTCTCCTCGGTGGAGATGGCGAAGCGCGTCTTGTCGATGATCTGCTTGAGCGTCTCGGCCGGCAGCTCGAACCTGGTCGGCAGGTCACCCTCGGCAATCACCGGGAAATCGTCGCGCGGCAGCGTCGACAGGTTGAAGCGCGCGCGACCGGCATTGACCTGGATCTTGCCCTCGGCAGCGCTCAATTCGACCTGGCTGCCCTCGGGCAGCTTGCGCGCGATATCGAACAGGGTGTGCGCGCTGAGCGTGGTCGCGCCGGGCTGATCGACCTGCGCCTCGATCGTCTCGACGATCTGGAGATCGAGATCGGTCGCCATCAGCTTGAGCCCGCCGCCCTGCGTCGCCTCGATCAGCACGTTCGACAGGATCGGGATAGTGTTGCGCCGCTCGACCACCGACTGGACATGGCCCAGGCTCTTCAGCAGCGTCGCGCGTTCGATCGTCGCCTTCATCAAATCCCCCGGCCGGCCCGCATCTGTGGTGAGCGTCGTTTATAACGCGCGCGCCGCCCGCCGCCAGCGCAAAACAGGAAGCGGCGGGTGCGCGCTTTAGGTTGCCAAGCCATGACCGGGTGGACGATGAGCGGACCGATGGATCGCGCGCTTCGCCTCTCGCTCGCCTGCCTGCTCGCCGCGGCGCCGGTCGCGGCGCACGCCCGCGACGCGCTCGGCATCTTCGACAGCTGGGGCGCGTTCCGCGACGCCGTGCCGCTGCGCTGCTTCGCCATCGCGGAGCCGGCGCAGTCGCCTGGCGCACGCGGCTGGCGCCCGTTCGCGGCGGTCGCGACCTGGCCCGGGCGCAACGCGCGCGGCCAGCTCCACATCCGCATGAGCCGGATCAAGCGCCCTGGCGCACCGGTCATTCTGAGCATCGGCGATCGCCGCTTCGCGCTGGTCGCGGGCAAGGCCGAGGCGTGGGCGCCCGACGCGCGCGCCGACGCCGCGATCGTCGCGGCGATCCGCAGCGGCCGGAGCATGAGCGTCTCGACCGTGGCGGACTCGGGCGGAGGCTTCGCCGACACCTACAAATTGCGCGGCGCCGCGACCGCGATCGACGCGGCGACGCTCGGCTGTTCGCGGATACGGTGACATTGACTTTTCTACGCAACTCACCTAGCTAACACTTCATCCCGTCCCCGGTTTGCCGTCTTGAGGCGCTCGCAAGAGCAGACATCAGCTCAAGGCCGCTCCCGGGGACAACTTTTTCGGGCATCTGATGGCAACGGCGATCCTCGTTGACGGCGCATTTTTTCTGCGCCGGTTCAAGCATTGCTTTCCCGATCACAAACGTGATGATCCGACAAGCGTTGCCCACGCTCTCGGGATGCTCGCCTACTGGCATCTCGCTCACCGCATAGGTCCATCCCAACTCGCCGAGCAGGTTGCGAAGCACAACTTGCAGCTTTCCGAGTCGCGGGACTTTTATCGTATATTCTTTTATGATTGCTCGCCTCTCAGTAAGCGTATGCATCGGCCATTGTCGGGTAAATCCATAGATTTCGGCAAAACCGATGAAGCGAAGTTCCGTTCGGCACTTCACAAGGAAATCAGAAAGCTACGGAAAGCCGCTCTGCGTCTTGGTCGTCTTAATGATACTTCGAAATGGCGCCTAAGTGAGAGCGCAACCTTGCGATTGATCGGTTCGCCAGCCGGCTTCATTCCTACGGATGGAGACTTTGATATCGACACGAAGCAGAAAGGCGTCGATATGCGTTTGGGTCTGGACGTCGCATCCTTGGCTTTCAAGAAGCAGGTCGATCAAATCGTTATCGTGGCAGCCGACGCGGATTTCGTTCCCGCGGCGAAACTCGCGAGGCGCGAAGGCATTGATGTCGTCCTTGATCGTATGGGTGATCACCGAGCAGCCGCAGATTTGATCGAGCACGTTGATGCCATCCGTGATTGTTTCCTACCCAAACCAGATGGGGCGGGGCGTTAGGTAAATGCAGATCCCCGGCCATATCGATCCCGTGCCCGTGCCGCGCGCGTTTCCGCTGCGCGCCGACGGGCGGATCGAGCTGCTCGGGCTGCGGCGCGACGAGATCAGGCTCGCGCTCGAGACCGCGCAGCTCGAGCCGAAGCAGGCGAAGCTGCGCGCCAAGCAGTTGTGGCACTGGATCTACAACCGCGGGGCGACCGACTTCGCGCTGATGACCGACATCGCCAAGGACATGCGCGTGTGGCTCGCCATGCGCTTCGTCGTCGGGCGCCCGGAGGTCGTCGAGGCGCAGGTCTCGACCGATGGCACGCGCAAGTGGCTGCTGCGTTCGGACGCCAATGACGGCCAGGGGGGCCAGGATTACGAGATGGTGTTCATCCCCGACGCCGATCGGGGAACGCTGTGCGTGTCGAGCCAGGTCGGCTGCACGCTCAACTGCCGCTTCTGCCACACCGGCACGATGCGCCTCGTCCGCAATCTCACCGCGGGCGAGATCGTCGGGCAGGTGATGCTCGCGCGCGACGCGCTCGGCGAGTGGCCCTCGACGCCCGAGGGGCGAATGCTGACCAACATCGTCATGATGGGCATGGGCGAGCCGCTCTACAATTTCGACAACGTCAGCGATGCGCTGGCGATCGTGATGGACGGCGACGGGCTCGCGCTCTCCAAGCGGCGGATCACGCTCAGCACTTCGGGCGTGGTGCCGATGATGGCGCGCGCCGGCGCGGAGATCGGGGTCAATCTGGCGGTCTCGCTCCACGCGGTGACCAAGGAGGTTCGCGACGAGATCGTCCCGCTCAACCGCAAATACGGCATCGAGGAATTGCTCGCCGCCTGCGCCGCTTATCCCGGCGCGAACAACGCGCGGCGGATCACGTTCGAATAT
>CAXSHP010000154.1:6410-6917 GCA_964236935.1 uncultured Sphingomonadaceae bacterium | reverse complement strand
TCCCCGTCCTTTTCTTAGACTTATAATAGAGCCTGATCCACGCCCTCGGCGATCAGGCTCCGGGAGCCGCCGATGCGCGTGATGCAATATGGACTGGGCGCGATGGGCGGCCTGATGGTCCAATTGCTGGCGACCAAGCCGGGAGTCGAACTCACCGGTGCGATCGACCACGATCCTAAGAAGCTGGGCCGCGACATGGGCGAGGCGGCCGGGCTCGGCCGGCGCCTGGGAGTCGCGGTCGGGCCGGCCGAAACGCTCGCCGCGATCGACGCCGACGTGGCGCTCCACGCGACCACCGCGTTCGCCGACGAGGCGCTGCCGGTCATCGCTGCGCTGATCGGACGCGGCATGAACGTCGTGACGATCGCCCAGGAACTGTTCTTTCCGCTTGGTCGTAACGCCGCTGTCGCTGCCGAAATCGACCGCCTTGCCAAGGCGGCGGGCGTTGCGGTTACCGCGATCGGCATAAATCCGGGTTTCATTCTCGATATCCTGCCGATCGCAGCA
>CAXSHP010000154.1:4393-6400 GCA_964236935.1 uncultured Sphingomonadaceae bacterium | reverse complement strand
TGCCATGCTGGAGCGTGGACCGAGTCGTGGGCCGCCGCGTGGTCGATTTCTCGCCGTACGGACCAGACGAGATGGTCCATATCGGGGCCGGGCTGTCGGAGGACGAATTCATCGCGGGCGCCGAGCGGGGGGAGATCGGCCACATCGGTCTGCTCGAAAGCGCGGCGATGGTCGTCCACGCGCTTGGTCTCCAGGTCGATGAGCTTGTTCAGGTCAAGGCCCCCTTGGTCACTGGGCGGGTGCGCACGACCGAGTTTACACGCGTCGACCCTGGTCATGTGGCCGGGTTTCGTCAGGTCGTGACCGGCTCAACCGATGGCCACGAGGTGATCTCGCTTGAGATGCTTGGCCTGCTTGACCCCGGATCGGATGATCCGCAGATGGGTGATCGCTTTCGGATCGACGGAACGCCGTCTATCGATGTCGTTACGCGTGAGGAGATATCGCAGCGCGGCGGTCTGGGAACCGCGGCGGCGGCGGTGAACACGATCCCGCGTCTGCTCGCTGCGCCGCCAGGCTTCCACACCGCGTACCAGCTATCGATCCCTCACATCTGGGCGACGTCGCGCATGCCCCCCGAGGCGATCGGCACCCGAAGCCTGGTCGAGCGCGCCTCGGCGTCCGCGTGACCGCCTAATGCAGGAAATATCGCAATGACCGTCGTCCCGTCGCTCGGCCAAGGCCTCGATTAAATCAAGTCCCGTCGCGGGATTCGGTCAGCGATCAAGACGATGTCGCCGGTCTCGTTTCGACCATCCTTGCCGACGTTCGCGCGCGTGGCGACTAGCGGTGCGCGAATATGCCGCGCGGTTCGACAAGGCTTATTTGAAACGCTTCGAAGTGACCGGGGAGGAGCGCCGGGCGGCGGTCGAGGAGCTGGACTCCCGGACCCGCGCCGACACCGAGTTCGCGATCGACAACGTCCGCCGCTTCGCCGAGGCGCAGCTATAGACGATCCTCCCGCTCGAGGTCGAGCTGCTGCCGGGCCTCCACCTCATTGCTGGTAGGAGCTGTTGGGACAGCCTTGGACCTAATAAGCTAAATAATGGCAGATTTCCGCCGTTTTTGCAAGCTCTGTGGGGAGGTTTGAAACCCCTGGAACGGGGTGCCTGGTGCCCAGGAAAGGACTCGAACCTTCACGGCCTTGCGGCCACTGGCACCTGAAGCCAGCGCGTCTACCAATTCCGCCACCTGGGCAATAAGGTTGCGAGGCCGGGCGCTTAGCGGGCGGGCTCGGCGCTTGTCAACGATCGCCGGCGCGGGCATTGCGGCGGCGACGGCGGCAGGAGCGCGCATGGCACGGTTGGTCACTCTGTTCGGCGGCGGCGGTTTCCTCGGGCGCTATGTCGCGCAGGCGCTGCTCAAGGAGGGCGCGCGGGTGCGCGTGGCCGATCGCCATCCGCGCGACGCCTGGTTCCTCAAGCCGCTCGGCGGGCTCGGGCAGACGCAGTTCGTCGCCGCCGACATCGCCGCGCCCGCGGCGGTGGCGCGTGCGGTCGACGGCGCCGATGCCGTGATCAACCTGGTCGGCCTGCTCAAAGGCGAGTTCGAGCGCCTCCATGTCGCGGGCGCGGGCACTGTCGCCCAGGCGGCGCGGGCGGCGGGCGCCGATGCCTTGGTCCAGGTCTCGGCGATCGGCGCCGATCCGGCCTCGCCGTCGCGCTACGGCGCCTCCAAGGGACGCGGCGAGGCGGCGGTGCGCGCGGCGTTTCCCGATGCGACGATCCTGCGCCCGTCGATCCTGTTCGGTCCCGAGGACGATTTCGTCAATCGCTTCGCGCGGATGGCGCAGATCCTGCCCGCGATGCCGGTGGTGCGCGGCGCAACCCGCTTCCAGCCGGCGTTCGTCGGCGATGTCGCGCGCGCGGTGGCGGCGGCGGCGATGCGGCCCGATGCGTTTCGCGGGGAAGTGTACGAGCTCGGCGGTCCGCAGGTGTTGAGCATGGCCGAACTGGTGCGCTGGATCGGCGCGGCGATCGGGCGCGAGCGCGAGGTGATCGCCTTGCC
>CAXSHP010000154.1:0-4383 GCA_964236935.1 uncultured Sphingomonadaceae bacterium | reverse complement strand
CGGGGTCAGGCGGTCATAGACCATGGGTTCATCGGACACCCAGGCGGTGATGGCCTTGGCCGCGAGTGGATCGCGCCCAGTATCCCGGCCAAACACCGAGATGGTGCCGGCATCGGGGCGAACTGCGCGGCGATCGGGCGCGAGCGCGAGGTGATCGCCTTGCCCGACGCGATCGGCGCGGCGATGGCGCGGCTCGGCTTCCTGCCCGGCGCGCCGATCACGTGGGACCAGTGGCAGATGCTCGCGCAGGACAATGTCGTGGCGCCCGGCGCGCCCGGCTTCGCCGCGTTCGGCATCGATCCGGCGCCGCTCGCGGCGATCGCGCCCGGCTGGCTGGTGCGTTACCGCCGCCACGGCCGCTTCAGCCTCGCGCCGACCCGCTGAGCGGCCCGCCATGACTGATATTATCCAGCCGATCCTGCTCGGCATCGTGGAGGGCTTGACCGAATTCCTGCCAGTGTCGTCGACCGGGCACCTGATCCTCGCCGGCGCGCTGCTCGGCTATGACGAGGAGCGGTGGAAGCTGTTCAACGTCGTGATCCAGCTCGGCGCGATCCTCGCGGTGGTCGTGCTCTACTGGCGCACGTTCGTCGCGGTGCTGCACGGGCTGGCGCGGCGCGATCCGGCCTCGTGGCGGTTCGTCCGCAACATCCTGGTCGCGTTCATCCCGGCGGCGATGATTGGTCTGGCGCTGCACAAGCAGATCGAGGCACTGCTCGGCCGGCCCGACGTCGTCGCCGTCGCGCTGATCGTCGGCGGCGTGGCGATCCTGCTGATCGAGCGGCTGGTCAAGCATACCCCGATCGTCGGGGTCGCGGAGGTGCCGCTGGCGCGCGTCATCGGCATCGGGCTGATCCAGTGCATGGCGATGGTCCCCGGCGTGAGCCGCTCGGGCGCGACCATCCTCGGCGCGCTGTCGCTCGGCGTCGAGCGGCGCACCGCGGCCGAATTCAGCTTCTTCCTCGCGATCCCGACGATGCTCGGCGCGACCGTGCTCGAGCTGGCCAAGAACCGGCATGCGCTCGCCGCGGCGGGGGGCGTGGGGCCGGGGACGATCGCGATCGGGTTCGTCGTGGCGTTCGTCGTCGCGCTGCTGGTCATCCGCAGCTTCGTGGCGATCATCTCGCGTCACGGGTTCGCGCCGTTCGCCTGGTATCGCATTATCGCGGGCATTGCCGCCTTGATATGGCTTTCGATGAGATAGTGCCGAAGCGGAACAATTATGGTGCTGCGTTGCGACAGAATGAGAATGAGGGAGGATCGCTGCCTCATAATTGGTAATGAATGCTGACGTAATCAAGGATTTTTGCGTGACTTCCGCGGCGTGGCCCGTTAGCGCGTTGCGCGGAGGTTTGGCGATGAGCGAAAATCCAATGCTGACGTTCGTGCGCATCGGGCAGGATTATCCTGCCAAGCGCGCGCCCAAAGATCGCAGCGACGATTTCGGCGAGATCGCCATGGCCTATGCCGTGGCCAAGGCCGCGGAGCAGTCGTCGCGCTGCTCGCAATGCGGCGTGCCTTATTGCACCACCCATTGCCCGCTCCATAACCATATTCCCGATTGGCTGCGGCTGACGGCGGAGGGCCGCCTGCGCGAGGCCTACGAGCTGAGCAACGCGACCTCGACGATGCCCGAGATCTGCGGCCGCATCTGTCCCCAGGATCGACTGTGCGAGGGCAATTGCGTCATCGAATTTGCCGGGCACGGCGCGGTGACGATCGGCTCGGTCGAGAAGTTCATCACCGACACCGCCTGGGCCGAAGGCTGGATCGAGCCGCTGCGCCCGCTGCGCGATCGCTCGGTGCAATCGGTGGGCGTGATCGGCGCCGGTCCCGCTGGCTTGACCACCGCCGAATATATGCGCGCGCACGGCTATGAGGTGCACGTCTACGATCGCCACGACCGTGCCGGGGGGCTGCTGACCTACGGCATCCCCGGGTTCAAGCTCGAGAAGGAAATCGTGATGCGCCGCGTCGATCGGCTGATCGAGGGCGGCATCGTCTTCCATCACGACTTCGCGGTCGGGCGCGACGCGACCCTCGCCGAACTGCGCGCGCGCCACGATGCGCTGCTGATCGCGACCGGGGTGTACAAGCCGCGCGCGATCAGGGCGCCCGGCGTCGGCGCGCCCGGCGTGGTCGAAGCGCTCGATTATCTGATCGCGTCGAACCGCAAGGGATTCGGCGACGCCGTCCCCGCGTTCGACGACGGCAGCCTCGATGCGGCCGGCAGGAACGTCGTCGTCGTGGGTGGCGGCGACACTGCGATGGATTGCGTGCGCACCGCCGTCCGCCAGGGCGCGACCTCGGTCAAATGCCTCTACCGCCGCGACCGGGCCAACATGCCGGGCTCGCAGCGCGAAGTGAAAAATGCGGAAGAGGAGGGCGTGGAGTTCGTCTGGCTGTCCGCGCCCGAGGCGTTCGACGGCACCGACAAGGTCAGCGGCGTGCGCGCGACCAAGATGCGCCTCGGCTCGCCCGACGGAAGCGGCCGCCGCGCGCCCGAGGCCGATCCGGAAGGGGGCTTCCGCGTCGAGGCAGATCTCGTGATCAAGGCGCTCGGCTTCGACGCCGAGGATCTGCCGAAATTGTTCGGCGCGTCCGATCTGTCAGTCACACGCTGGGGCACGCTGCGCGTCGATCACCGCACGATGCAGACCTCGCTCGACGGCGTATTCGCGGCGGGGGACATCGTGCGCGGCGCATCGCTCGTGGTGTGGGCGGTGCGCGACGGTCGCGACGTCAGCGAGCGGATGCATGCGTATCTCAAGGCGAAGGCGGTGACGCCGGTGGCGGGGACGGAGCCGGTGGCGAATGTCGAGATGGTGCCGGCGTGAGGTTGACGGCGGAGGAAGTCGTCGCGATCAAGGCGGCTGCCACCGACGCCTTCGGGCCCGACGTCGTGGTCAGGCTATTCGGCAGCCGGATCGACGATGCCAAACGCGGAGGCGATATCGATCTTCACGTTGAAGTCGACTGGATCGACGACGAGCGGCGGCAACGCGGTCGTTTCGAGGACTGCCTGTTCCAGCGGATCGAACCGCGAAAGGTGGATGTCGTAATCTCGATGCGCGGACAGGAACCGCGCGCGTTCGAGCGTATCGCCTATCGCGATGGAATCGTGCTGTGACCAGTCCCGAGGGCGAGATCATCGGTGACATCGTCGAACGCATCCAGTTGTTGCTGGTCAGCCTCGACGAGGCGTTCGAACTCGCCGGTCCTGTTCCGGACGACCTGCCAACATTCGAGGCACGGGGAAAGATCGAGCGGGTAGCCGGCAACGCTGCGATCAAGACCGTTGAGCAGCTCCAGGATCAGCTCGCGCGGCTGTTCAGGACGATCCTCCAGGCCTTGGCGGTGGATACTTCCGGTTTGTTCGCGCAGGATATTGCTGACCGGATGGAGCAACTCGGCGTCGTCGTCGACGCAGCGCGTTGGATGGGAGTGATCAGGCTGCGCAACCGGCTGGTCCACGATTATCCGATCGGTCGGGAAGTACAGCTGGGTCGCCTGAAAGAAGCCAGTGGCGCCGCTGTCGTATTACGGGAAAGTGCGGCGCGGGCGTTGGCGTTCGTTCGGGAGAGGAAGCTGGCATGACCCTCATCCATGACATCCCCACCGTCTCGGATGCCGAACGCGCGCGCATTGCCGAAGTCGGCATGTATCGTCCCGAGTTCGAGGGCGATGCGTGCGGCGTCGGGCTGATCGCGGCCACGGATGGCGTTCCATCGCGTCGCGTCGTTACCGCGGCGATCGATGCGCTGAAGGCGGTATGGCATCGCGGCGCGGTCGATGCCGACGGCAAGACCGGCGACGGCGCCGGGCTGCACGTCGAGCTGCCGCAGGCGTTCTTCGACGACGCGATCGTCAATTCGGGGCACAAGCCGCGCCCGGCGGCGCGCCTCGCGGTCGGGATGATCTTTCTGCCGCGGACCGATCTCGGCGCGCAGGAGACGTGCCGGACGATCGTCGAGAGCGAGATCATCGATTTCGGCTATACCATCTACGGCTGGCGCCAGGTTCCGGTCGACGTCTCGGTGATCGGCGACAAGGCGATGCTGACGCGCCCCGAGATCGAGCAGATCATGATCGCCGGGCCGAACGGCGAGGCGGTGTCGCCGGCGGAGTTCGAGAAGAACCTCTACCTTATCCGCCGGCGGATCGAGCGCAAGGTGGTCGCGGCGCAGATCCAGGGGTTCTACATCTGCTCGCTGTCGTGCCGCTCGATCATCTACAAGGGGCTGTTCCTCGCCGAGGAGCTCTCGGTGTTCTATCCCGATCTCGAGGACGAGCGCTTCGTGTCGCGCTTCGCGATCTTCCACCAGCGTTATTCGACCAACACCTTCCCGCAATGGTGGCTGGCGCAGCCGTTCCGCACGCTCG
>CAXSHP010000153.1:1212-6926 GCA_964236935.1 uncultured Sphingomonadaceae bacterium | reverse complement strand
CAAACTACCTTAGGAACTCAGGCTATGTGCAACCCACGTGAGAAATGCCCTAGATCAATCGAACAAATTACAAAAGAAATCGAATAACGAGGGAAACGTATTAGCCTGCACCTGGACGGCGCAGAATTAGCAAAGTGCCGCCGAGGATTCGAACAGCCTTGATCGATGGGTTCGACTCGCGCGTCCCAGCCCGCTCGCTTCTCTAGCGCCTTCAAGGTTCGTGGGCATGTAAGCCACGCCCTGATGTCAGCTTTATTTCTTTAATAGATGGTCCTCGATTACGCGTAATATCCCTGAAAAGCCTTTCCCTTGTGAATAGAGCAATGTTCGGCTGCCCCGATGACCTCGGATGAAATCCGTGGCCGCGTGCTTAGCCGATAGCCAAGTCATCACGAAGAGATCTGAATTCTCAGCAAGCGCGCGCAATCGCGTGCTGCCGCCATGATCGGCATTGGTGTCGACCGTAACGGATGGCGAAATTTCTTCGAGCGCGGCCTTGGCCTGCCGACTCGACGACTCGGTCAGCGAATAAATGGCTATGCGTAGGCCAGCTAGACGGCTCGCAAGACCGTCGTCGGTGAGCGGCGTGCCCGCCGCTACTGGAGGAAGCTGCCAGTCGAGTTCCGACGACAATAAGGCGACGGCGATGCGCTGTAACCGGGTCAGGCGCCCGTATATCGGGACGATGCGCGCGAGGATGCGGTGGAGGAAGTTTTCGCGGGCTTGGCCGTCGGGCGTAGCTGCGTTCATGAAGCCTTCGACCAACTCCAGAACCCAATAAATCATATCGACTCCGAAGCCGTCGCTGGCGATCTCTTCAACGTCGGCGATCAATTCGTGATAGAGTTTGGCATCAAGGCCGGAGCCGAGCAGCGCTTCGACTAGCCTTTGGCTCGATTCATAGACGGCGCCGCCACGCGCGCTCCCCAGCGCGAACAGAGTCAGTAGCCCGCTATAGACCGGCGACAATGCCGCTCTCGGAAATGCCTCATCGCGCTGAAGCCAAGCCACCAGATACGGGAGCGCTTGCGTTGTTCGCTCTGCGGCCACATCGTCATTTTGCACGGCATCGAGCGCCGCGACGAGCGCCCGGACCGCGACGGGGTCGGCGGCGGACGCACCGATGGCCCATTCGTCCTTCCCTTGGCGCGCGATATCAAGCGCGTTAGTGAAGCCCGGATCGGCGACGCGCCCGAGCCACGCGATCCACGAATCTGGGGGTGCGGTTTGCGCTTCCTCTTCGGCCGCCTGAACGATCGGGCGAAACGGCATGGTCTCGCGCAGCAGCGCCAGTTCGTCAGGAGTGAGCCGCTCCAGCGATGCCATCGCATCGGCGAGAAGATCGAGGCTATCGACCGCCTCGGCTTGGATCAAAGCTTCACGCGCCGTGTCGAGGGGAGCCCCGGCTTCAACGACGGGCGGCGCAACAGGGGCTCGCGTCGGCAGCAGCGCAAATATCCATCCGAGATCCTGCGCGCGATCGGCGAGCGGGGCGGCAAGGTCTTCGCGGCCGCCATCCGACAGCGCTTCCAGTCCAAGGAGACGCCACCCCCCTGGCCGCAGCGACGGCGGCGCGGCGGTGATGCGCATCGCTTGGACGAACGGCTGGACCGACGCGGTGAACGCTTCGCGCGTGGCGTCTTCGTCACTGGCGTCGAAGGGACCGGCAATATGCGTCTGGTAGAGGGCTTCGAGGAGGATGGCCGTGATCGATGGCGTTTTGCGCGCGGCGCACAGGCTCGCGAATTCGGGAAGTGTCGTTATCGCGCTCCAATCCTCGAAGCTTGCTAACAGTTGGACCTCAAGGAACTTGACGTTGAGCGCGTCGAGACGAAGTTCGCCGCGGAGCCGTTCGAGCACGAGCATCGCGGCATCGCGCCGGCCGACGTTCAGATAATCCTGGAACCGAGCGAGCAGCAAAGAGGTCGGAACCGGCGCGGTGCGCTGCAATTCCGGCGCGCGTGCCAATGTATCACGCGCACGAAGCACGGCGCGCAAGGCCGCGACGCGCGACCGGTTATCGCCGGGCAGGCGCATAATCGCGGTAACGGCGGGCCTGGTCAGCATCAACCGCACCCCGACCAGGTCTGTGGGATCGAAGGCCTCCGGCACCCCATCGAACGCAGTGAGCGTCGGCCCGGCAAAAGCGAGCAAAACCGGCTTGAGGCGGCGCCAATCCGACGTTGTCGATGCGGCGACATCGATCTGCATCGCGCCCGCACCGTCAACGAACGGGACGAGCGCACCGGGAAAGGCATCGGCGCTGACCGTCTGGGTGATCTCCACGCACAGTGCTTCGATGACGGTGCCGGTGCCCGCGCAGGGGCAGAGCGCGGCGAGGTCGGAGAGAACGGCCTGCGCGGCAGCAAGATTGGCGCCGATCATGCCATCTGGCCTGCCCAGCGCGATTCGAGTTCAATCGACTGTTCGGCGACCGCGGCCGGATCGGTGCGCAGGACAAGATGCTCGCCGTTGATCGAGATGCCGTTGAGCGTAAGATTCATCGACCCGCTCAGGAAATAGTCCGCGCCGAGCAGGCCCTTGGCGTGAAAGCTCTTCTCGACGGTCCATTTGATCTGGTCGCCAAAGCGCGCTTTCAGCGCGTGCAGGCGTGCGATGAAATAGTCATTGTGCCCGTCTTCCCGGATGACCAGCCTGATCTGGACGCCGCGGGTCAAGAGCGCGCGCAACAGTTGCGACAGGCGGATCGGGGCTGCGGGCCAGTCTGGCTCGAGGGCGGCGAACTCGCGCGCCGAATTGTCGACGATCTCGACGTCGCTGATCCAGGCGAAGAATAGCCAGAGTTTCGGGCTAGGGTGGATGAGTTCGGCGATGAACAGGCTCTGGAACAGGTCGCGCACCGCGCGCGATTGGGCTGGCCCGTGGAGGTCGCGCGAGGGATGCGGCATCATACCTGCTCCCTCAGGGTCAGTGTGACGAAGATGCGTCCGTCGAAGCGCTCGCCGCGTTCGATCGCCGGAAAAAATTGGAGGACGCCGACACTGACCGGTGTTGCCGCAAGCCGCACGAGCGCTGTTCGCAAAGCTCCGGCTGCGCCAGCCTCGGCGACGAGACGCGCCGTGCCTTGCTCCTCGAAGGCGAGGCCAAGCTGTGTTTCCCAATCAAGGTCAGTGAGCGCGATCGTTGCAATCGCACGGCTGAGCAGAAGATGACGCACCACCGCCGGATCGGTCGAGCGCGTCTGACGATACGGATTATAGGACTGGAGGACGCGCTGGCGCACTTCATTGGCGCGGGGCCATAGCAGGCTAGTCACCGCCGAGAGGATAGTGACGTGGGCAATCGCGGCTGTCGGCAACGTCGCCGCCAGGAAGGCGCGTACGGCAGTTGAGAGCATCGGGTCGCGGCTCGCGATATAGGCATATTCGCGCAGGCCGATCGCGATGGAGAACCGGTCCTGGGTCGCGTCCCAATGCGCCTGGAGGTCGAGCAGCAACCGGTCGAGTTGCGGGCCCGAACCGGCGCGCAGCAGGCGATTGTTGAGCGACACCGAGAGCGCGTGACTGAGATCGATGCCGCCGCGCCGCGCGAGGCTGTGCGACATGCTCCGCCAAATTATCGCACGCTCGCTGTGAGAATTGGTCGCGCGCAAACGTGCGACCTGTTCGCCGATCTCGCTGTCTTCGACGCTGAGCGTTAAAATCTCGCGTAGTCCTCCATCGACGAGTTCAAGGTCGCTCGGCGCGAGCGCCGCATCGAGTGCGGCGAAGAAGAGTCGTGGTTCAGAGGCAAATCGATCGGCAAAGGCTTCGAGGACGCCGGCGCCGCCGAGCGTCGTCTCGCTGATCCAGACGCTCGCGATGTCGGAGGCCGGATCATCGCGAATATCGACGAGCAATGTGTCGACCGTCGCCTGTCGCGGGGCCGCCGCAACGCATGCTTGCAGCATGGCCTCGCCGAGCGTTTCGAGGATCAGGCGGCGAAGCCAGGCACTGAATGCTGCGGCATCGACCTCGACGAATTGCGCCGCCAGGGCGCGCAACCGGTCGCGAACGATCGGCCGAGCGAGCTGCTGGAGCAACGCCTGCTGCAAGCGTCCGCCCCCGCCGACAGCGCCAGCGCTGGCGGTTCCGTCCCAGGGAGGCCCGTCGCTATCGGTGTCATCCTCGGCGTCGGCATCTTCGGTGTCCTCGGCATCGGGGGGCGTCGGCGGCATAGCGCCGAAGACGTCGTTCATGACGGCGCCAAACACAGCTTCGATGCGATCGTCGTGAAGCAGGTCGGCAATCGACTCGGCTAGACGTTATGCGCCTTGGACCGCTTCATTCGCTCCTTGGGGATCGTCCAGACCGCGTTCTCGAAATCTACTTCGTCCCAGACCGCATCCTGAAGCTCACTTTTGCGGACCATCGTCAGAAGAAACAGGCGCATTCCGAGCCGGATCGTCGGCAGCGTCGCCACGTGCTCCAACTGCTTCAGCATGATCCGAATCTCGGTCGGCGACAGCGATCGATCCTTTGGAACGAAGGTCGCGATCGATGCGGGGCCGACGTCGTCAGCGGGATTGGCGATCCTTTCGCCGTGCAGAATCGCAAAGCCGTAGATCTGCTTCAGGATATCTCGGACGTGGATCGCCGTCGCCGGCGCGCCCCGGTCGACGATCTTGCCGCAATGCGCGCGCAGGTCATCCGGCGTGATCTCTGTGAGCAGGCGGTTTTTCCAGATCGGCAGCAGTTCGCGCTCGAAGATCGAACGGCGCATCGCGCGGGTGCTGTCCGCCATCGGCGCCTTCGTCAGCCACCGCTCACCAAACTCGCCGAAGCTCTTCGCTTCCTTAATGCGTCGCTTGTCGCGCTGCTTGTCTTGAGCTGGAGACCGACCTTCCAACACGGCACGTTTTGCGTCGATCGTCGCCTCGCGAGCGCGCGCGAGCGAGAGCCCCGACGGGCCATATTTGCCCAGTGACAGCGTCTCGCGCCGACCGTGCAGACGGTAGTCCAACCGGAACGTCAAAGTTCCCGAAGTCGAGACGTGAACGTACATGCCGTCGCGATCGGTGACCTTGTACGGTTTATCACGTGGTCTCAGACACTTGAGTGCAACGTCGGTGAGCATACCGATCTCCTCGATCCGCAAATACCGTCGGCCTGTCTGGAGCGGTTTTTCGAGAGCGAAACCATTTTTTTCAATGACCTAGCTCTTCAGGAATACCGTCATGGCCTTCGATGATCGTGACGGTATCGCCGTGATGGGGCGAGCGCAAGTTTGCAGCGTACTGTCGCCGTTACCGTCAGCGCCATTCGCTTGACCACGAATGACCCCGATAGATCGCAACAGATTATCTTTCTATGTCAATGACTTGGTGGGCGGAGGACGATTGATCGCGATAGCCAGAAATGGCCCCGAATCATTCCCACTCGATCGTGCCGGGCGGTTTCGAGGTATAGTCGTAGGTCACGCGATTGATCCCGGCGACCTCGTTGACGATCCGTGTCGCCACGCGCGACAGGAACGCCGCGTCGAACGGATAGATGTCCGCAGTCATCCCGTCGGTCGAGGTCACCGCGCGCAGCGCCAGCACGTTGTCGTAGGTCCGCCCGTCGCCCATCACGCCGACGCTGCGCACCGGCAGCAGCACCGCGAACGCCTGCCAGATCGCGTCGTACAGCCCGGCGGCGCGGATCTCCTCCAGGAAGATCGCGTCCGCCCGCCGCAGGACGGCGAGCCGCTCCTCCGTGACCGCACTGCCCGGC
>CAXSHP010000153.1:0-1202 GCA_964236935.1 uncultured Sphingomonadaceae bacterium | reverse complement strand
ATCGCGTCGGCCTTGCGCAGGATGTCGCAGCGCGCGCGGGTGACCTCGCCGGGGATGCGGATCGCGAGGCCGGGGCCGGGGAACGGATGCCGCCCGACGAAGATCTCGGGCAGGCCTAGTTCCCGCCCAAGCACGCGCACCTCGTCCTTGAACAATTCGCGCAGCGGCTCGACCAGCCGCATGTTCATTCGTTCGGGCAGGCCGCCGACATTGTGATGGCTCTTGATCGTCACCGACGGGCCGCCGGTGAACGACACGCTCTCGATCACGTCGGGATAGAGCGTGCCCTGCGCGAGAAAATCGGCGCCGCCGATCTTGCGCGCCTCGGCCTCGAAGATGTCGATGAAGCTCTTGCCGATCAGCTTGCGCTTGGCCTCGGGGTCGGTCAGCCCGGCGAGCCCGCCGAGGAACAGGCCTTCCGCGTCGACATGGACCAGCGCGATGCCATAGTGCTCGCGGAACAGGCTGACGACCTGCTCGGCCTCGCCCAACCGCATCAGCCCATGATCGACGAACACGCAGGTCAGCTGGTCCCCGATCGCCTCGTGGATCAGCACCGCGGCGACCGCCGAGTCGACCCCGCCCGACAACCCGCAGATCACCTTGCCCGTGCCGACCTGCGCGCGGATCTCGGCGATCTTGGTGGCGCGGAACTCGGCCATCGTCCAGTCGCCGGCGAGCCCGCAGACATGACGCGCGAAATTGGCGATGAGCTTGGCGCCGTCGGGGGTGTGGATCACCTCGGGATGGAATTGCACGCCGAAGAGGCGCCGCGCCTCGTCCGAAGTCACCGCGAACGGGGCGCCGTCGGAGACGGCCACCGGCGCGAAGCCCGGCGGCAGCGCATCGACCTTGTCGCCGTGGCTCATCCACACCTGGTGGCGCTCGCCCGCGGCCCACAGGCCGTCGAACAAGGCCGAGGGACTGGTCACTTCGACGAACGCGCGGCCGAACTCGCCGCCGTCGCCCGAAATCACCACCGATCCGCCGAGCTGCTGGCACATCGTCTGCTGGCCGTAGCAGATGCCGAGGATCGGCACGCCGGCCTCGAAGAAATGCTGGGGCGCGCGCGGGCTGCTCGCCGCGGTGACCGAGGCTGGCCCGCCGGAGAGAATGATGCCGCGCGGTTTGAGCCGGTCGAACGCGGCCGCGGCGGCGTTGAACGGCGCGATCTCGCTATAGACCCCCGCCTCGCGCACGCG
>CAXSHP010000152.1:5467-6942 GCA_964236935.1 uncultured Sphingomonadaceae bacterium | reverse complement strand
TCCCAACCGCCCTGGGAATCCCTTCCGACTCTACCTCAGCGAAAAGTGCTCTAGACTCGTTTTCAGTCAGTTTGACTATGCAGTTCCCCGGCGAAGGCCGGGGTCCAGTTGAGAAGGCTATGGTGGCGAAGTACAGCACCAGCAATCAGGTCCCGCAACTGGCCCCGGCCTTCCGCGGGGAACGATTCAGCCAAGATGAAACCGACTCTAGGCGGTCGCACGATTCCCGAACGACGAGGCCGCGCTAAGGCGGCCCTCCCTGGCTTACCAAGGTTCCACTCCCACCATATCGTGACGTCGAGCGATAGGCGCGGGCTCAGCGCAGGATCGAGGGATCGGTCAGCCCCATCGGGAACGGCCAGTCCGATCCGAACATGACGTGCGCGTCGCCGAATGCCTCGCGCGCCAGCGCCAGACTTCCGGGATCGTGGGTGATGCAGTCGACGCGCAGGCGCCGCAACGCCGCCGCAACGGGCTCGCCTCCGGCCGGAATGCCGGGGCGCTGCGTCGCCATGCCGCGTGCGAGCCGCCCGGCGACGGACGCGAGAAAGCCGCCGGCATGCGCCAGGCAGAAGCCGATGCCGGGATGGCGCGCCGGCACCCCGGCCATGATCAGCCGCGCGGCCGCGACAGTCGTCTCGTAGGGGTTGCCGAGCAGATTGTTGAGGTAGAAATCGTCCAGTCGGCCATCGCAGCACTGGCCAGGGTGGACGAACACGAAGCTTTTCCGCCGGTCGAGTTCGCGCCAAAGCGGCTCGCATGCCGGATCGGCGAAATCGATCACCGGCGAGCCGCCCGCGGCAATGGCGAAGCCGACGGTGCCCGGCGGCGCTTCGCCGGCCAGCCGCGCCGCCAGCGCAGGATGCTCGAGCGGCAGATGGAGAAGGGCGGCAAGACGATCCGGGAAGCGGCGGGCAATGCCGCTCAGGCCGGTGTTCAGGTATCGCGTCCACGGCTCGGCCGTCGCGGGATCGAGATGCTGGCGATAGGCCGGCGGCGGGATCGACACGAACGCGCGCGAGACGCGATGCCGGTCCATCCATGCGATCAGGCGTTCGGGCTCGAACAGATCGCGGATGCCGACGACATGGCCGTCGATCGTGAGCGCGCTGCGCGCCGCATCCCACTCCACCCCGCCCATCGCATCGAGCGCCGGCGCATCGATCGGCAGCAGATGGGCATGAACGTCGAGCGCAAATCCGCTCGTATCGACCGCGCCGTCGTCGCGGAAGCGCAGCGGCGGCAGCCCGGCGGCGGAGGCGGCGGCGTCGCGCTGCGATCCATCGCCGGTCATACGGCTGCTTCCACCGGGGGGACGCGGCCGACGATCGCGGCATAGCTTGCCACCGCGTCGGCCGCGCCCAGCGGCACGATCGCCGCGACATGGTCGTCGGGGCGGACCAGCACCATGCTGTCCTCGCGCAGACCGAGCCGCGTGCGCAGCCGGTTGGCGACGTCGAGCAGCGCCCGATCGC
>CAXSHP010000152.1:0-5457 GCA_964236935.1 uncultured Sphingomonadaceae bacterium | reverse complement strand
GGCGCGTCCCACCGCGAGACGACATAGTGCCGCAGCGCCGGCGATACGTTGTCCGGCACCGCCGGGCGTCTGCGGATGTCGACGAAGTAGAACGCCACGAAACAATCGTCGTTGAGGTCATGGGCTCTCACCGGCCGTCCGGCGGCGCCGTGGAGCTGATAGTCCGGCATGCGGTCGCCGACTCGCAATGGTTGCGGCTCGGCCTCCGGTCGCACCATTGCCCAGTCGCCGGTGCCCTCCACGTCGAGCCGGACGCCCAGCAGGGTGCGGGTATAGGCGTTGCCCCAATCGAAGGCGGAGGCGCCGCCGTCCGCGGTGCCCCCGCCGGTGCCGCGCATCTCCATCTGCTGCCGCGCGGCCTCGGCCATCCGGCCGGCGCCGTCGATCGCGACCGAGCGCAATTCACGTTCGTAGCCGTCGATCAGCGCCGGGTCCGCCCAGCCGCGCAATACCCAGGCCAGCCGCCACGGAAGATTGGCAGCATCGAGGATCCCGGTGTTCAGCCCCAGCGCCCACATCGGCGTGATCAGATGGGCCGCATCGCCCATCAGCAGCGCGCGATCGATCCGCCAGCGTTCGGCGATCCGATGATGGACCTGATAGGTGACACGGCCGAGGATCCGCACCCGATCGACCGCGCCGACGAAGCGGAGGATCTTTTCGCGCAGCGCCTCATCCGAGGGTTCCTCCGCCGTCGGCGGCAGCGGAAACAGGAAACGCCAGCAGTGCGGCTGGCGGACCATGACCATCCATTCCTCGGCGTCGGAGAAATAAGCGAGATACGGGTAGTCGCGCGGATTGGAGACATCGAGATCCATCTCCAGGTCGAGCAGCATGTACCGCACGTCGAGCGACTCTCCTGTCGTCCGAACGCCGCACAGCGTGCGCACGGTGCTGCGGCCGCCGTCGCAACCCAGCAGATAGCTGCCCGAAAAGCACCGCTCACCGTCCGGCGTCGCGAAAGTCGCGACGACGCCCTGCTCGTCCTGACGGAAGGAGAGCAGCCGGTGGTTCATCAACATCCGGTCCGGCCCCGCGGTCTCGACCTCCCGGCGCAGGATCGGCTCGAGATGATGCTGGGGCAGATTGATGACGAACGGATAGCGCGTCTCATCGCGCAACACGTCGGTCATCACCGGGCGTCGCGACGTGTTGGTTTGGCGATCGAGGTCGCCGATCTCTTCCACTCGCAGCGCGCGCTGGAGCACTTGGTCCGCCACGCCGTAGCGGCGGAATACTTCCAGCGTGCGGGTGAGGATGGTGCCGGCCTTGGTGTCGAGCGAGAGCGCCCCGTCCTCTTCGAACAGGAGGAACGGTATGCCGTAGTGCGCGAGACCGAGCGCGGTGGTCAGTCCGATCGGGCCGGCGCCGATGACGAGCACGGGATCCATCTCAGCCCTCCCGCGAAAAGGCGAAGTCGCGGCTGACCAGCGATGCCGTCATCGTCGCGGCGTCGGATAGCAGGAACATGAGCGGTCCCACCACATCATCGGGCTGGCCGACCCCAAGCGCCGATTGCCAATGGCCGGCATCGGCCCCGGCGTTGGCCGCGCGATATTGCGGCGTATCGATCACGCCCGGCGAGATCAGGTTCACGCGGACGCGGTGCGGCGCCACTTCCTTCGCCGCACTCTTGACGAACGCCACCAGCCCCGCCTTGCTCGCGGCGTAGGCCGCGGCGGTGGGCCAGCCGCTGGCCGCCAGGCCCGAGGTGAACGCGACGATCGCGCCTTTCCGCCGTTCGATCATGCCGCCGATCACCGCCTGATAGCACCACACGACGCCATCGAGATTGACCGCGAGCGTGCGTTCCCAAGTCTCGGGCTCCATCGTCTGCACGGCGCGACGCGGCTGGACGGCTGCGCCGCACACCATCGCGTCGATCCTGCCGAAGCGGGCTTCGATCGCGGCCATCGTGGCAAACACCGCTGCCCGGTCGGCCACGTCGAGCGCATGGAAATGGAGCTCGGGTACCCGTGCCGACAGCGCGGCCGCCGCCGTCTCGTCCACGTCGCAGACGACCGTCACGGCTCCCGCCGCCGCACAGGTTGCGGCGAGGGCCGCGCCGATGCCGTTCGCCGCCCCGGTGATGACGATCACGTCGCCGCGCGCGTCGAACCGCGCCTTCATCGCCGGTTGCCCATGTCGGCCACGCTCGATCGCGCATACAGATCCGCCTCGACGATGCGGTTGCGCAATTCCCCCAGCGGCCCGCCGCTGACGACCACCTCGTCGCCGGGCTTGAGGAAGACCTGCGGCGTACGGGCGTTGCCGACGCCGGCGGGCGTTCCCGTGATGATCAGGTCTCCCGCCCGCAATGTCATGCCGAACGAGAGCTCGGCGATCAGCGTCGGAATCGGGAAGGCCATCTGCGCGACGGTCGCATCCTGCATCAATGCGCCGTTGAGGCGGCACTGCAGGCGAATGACGACAGGATCGATCTCGTCGGCGGTGACCAGGAAGGGCCCGATCGGCATGGTGCCGTCGATGCTCTTCCCCTTGAGCCATTGTCCGCCATGGCGGCGCTGGAGATCGCGCTGCGAGATGTCGTTGGCGAGACAATAGCCCCAGATATGGCCGTGCGCCTCATCGGCTCGAATGCTGCGCCCGTCGCGGCCGATCACGAGCGCGAGCTCGGCCTCGTAATCCCAGCGGTTCGAGATGCGCGCATCGAAACCGATATCGTCGTTCGGCCCGATCAGCGTGTCCGGCCCCTTGGTGAAGAAGGTCGGCGCCTCGGGCCGTGGCACGTCCTGCCCCTCGCGCTTGCCCGTGCCCTCCTCGAAATGGTCCCAATAGTTCCACCCGACGCACAGCACGTCGCGCCGCAGCCGGGTCAGCGGCGGGCGCAGCCGTACGGCCGCGAGCGGCACCCGCCGCAGCCCGGCGCCGCGGCGGGCGGCCTCGACCGCCGCACGGCCCTCGTCGCCGCGGACGATGATGTCGGATAGATCGCCCAGCGCCGCCGGGAGCACGGCGATCAGATCGTCCTCGACCACGCCGACCGCAGGCGCCTGGTCCAACAGAAAACTTGCAAAACGCATGGTTGCCTCCCTCGGCCGAAGCTCAGGCGTCGGGCAGGACGGCGATAGCGCTGATTTCGATGAGGTAGTCGGGCGATACCATCTTGCTGACTTCCACCATCGTCGACGCCGGCAGCGGCGCCTCGAAGAATTCCCGGCGGACTTTATGGATAAGCTCGAAATGCTCGATATTGCGGACATAGACATCGACGCGGCACACGTCGGCGATCGTGCCGCCCGCCGCTTCGACGGCGGCCTGCACATTTTCGCACACCTGGCGGGTCTGCGCTTCGATGTCGCCGATGCCGGCGATCGTGCCGTCCGGCCGGCGGGCGGTCATCCCGGAAATGAAGACGAGCTTGCCGCGCGCCTCGATCGTCGTCGCGTGGGAGAAATGGCCGTTGGGCTGGCGTAGCCTGGCGGAGGAGATTTGCTGTTTCATTCTTGGTCTCCCAGGAGAAGCTTGATGTCGCCGGGCACGGTCGCGCCCAGCGCGTCGGCGAGGCCGACGAGCTCGTCGAGCAGCGTGGCGTCCACGCCGCAGCGGCCGTCGCTCTCCTGCCGCCGGCTCCAGGCGAGCTCGCCGGGACTGAAGATCCGCTCGACGCCGGGGGCCGGGCGCGACGCGCGGATCCCCGCGGCTAGCGCTTCCGCTGCCGCGCCGAACGCCGCCACATCGCGAAAATGCGGGACGTGGATGGCGATCAGGAAATGCGCGCAATTATAGGGCACGGCGACATCGCCATAGAGCGGCCGCACGGTGCCGCCGATGCCGCCGTCGGACAGGCCGCCGCACAGCAGGTCGATCATCACGGCAAGACCGAAACCCTTCGGTCCGGCCGCCGGCAGCAGCAGGCCGGCAATCGCGGCCACCGGATCGCGCGTCGGCGCGCCGTGCGCGTCGGTCGCCCAGTCGGCGGGGATTTCCTCGCCGGCCGCCGCCGCGATTCTGATCCGTCCCATCGCCGTCGCACTCATCGCCATGTCGACCTCGATCGGTATCACCCCCGAGGAAGGCACCGCGATGGCGATCGGATTGTTGCCGATGACGCGCTCGGCCCCGCCGGGGGCGGGCATCAGCGGACGTGTATTGGACATGACGATGCCGACACAGTCGGCCTCGGCGATGACCCGGGCATAGCGTCCCGCGGCGCCGAGGTGAAATGCGTTGCGCACCGCGACCGCGCCGATGCCGAACCTGACCGCGCGGTCGACCGCCAGCCCGGCCGCCTGCGCGGCCGACAGCTGACCCAGCATGTTGGCGGCATCGAGCACGACGCAGCTGCCATTGTCGCTGATGACGCGCGCTCGCGTCGCCGTGGAGACGGAACCGGCCGCGAGCCGCTGCGCATACATCGGTGCGAGCATGACGCCGTGCGAGGGCACGCCCTGGAGGTCGGCGTCGACCAGACTGTCGGCGACCGCGCGCGCCGCATCTTCGGGCAGGCCGTGACGGATGAAGATGCCGGCAATGAGCTGCGCGAGCGCTTGCGCGTCGACCGACAGCGGGCGAGGGGGCGTCACCGGCAGACCCCGCTCGCGGGGACGCCGCACCGCCTGCCGCTGCCGATCATCGATCCGGGAACCGACGTGGTCAACTACAGCGGCCGGGCGTCGTTCTCGCGCACCAGCATGCGGCAGCCCTCGGCAAGCGACGCGGGCGTGTGGCGCAAGCCGATCGGAAAACGCATCCAGGCGCCGGGGCCGAACAGACCGGTCTCGTCGCGCAGCTCGCCCTCGAGGATGAAGACCTCCTCGCCGCCGACATGGTCATGTTCCGGAATGGTCAGGTTCGGCAGCATGAAACCGACCCATGACGCTTCCGGAAGCGTGCTCGGATCATAGAGTTGCGCTTTTTCAGATCCTCGGCCGCCCCATGCCGCCCAATTCGCGCGGTCGTTCGTGTCGAGCGCGATCGATTCGCCCGTCACCCCTCCGCCACGTTTCTTGATCAGGATCGTCGCGCCCTCGGTGGAGCCCAGCTCAATCGCCGTTCCGGCTGGTATGCGGACGAACATTCCCGCCGCGTAGCGCATCTCCGCCAGATCGACGCTTCCTGCCAGGACCAGAAGATCAATGCGGCATTGGGCAACGCCGCCGGGCACACGCGTCTGCGGCTCGAGGCGCAGCAGCGCAGTCTCGCGCGACGCCGGTCCCGCGCCAATGCGCTCGAACAGCTTTTCGGATAAGCCGGGCATGCCGGTGGGCGCCCACGCGATCTGGGCAGAATCGATTACCACATGCTCCAGCAGATCGGCATTGGCGTCAAGACCCTCGATACGTGTGATACTGCTCATGATCGCTCCTGCAGGAGATCAAGCCGGCTGGTCAGGTCGCGTCGCGGGCGTCGGTATACCAGCTCGGCATCTCGGGATAATGCGGGCCGTCGTAGATCTCGATCACCAACGTCTCCTGATGGGCGATGGTCGGGCCG
>CAXSHP010000151.1:0-6968 GCA_964236935.1 uncultured Sphingomonadaceae bacterium | reverse complement strand
GCGCCTCATGCTCGATCGCCGCCATGACGAAGCGCACCGAATTGACGTTCTTGGTCTCCGTGCGCGTACCGAACGGAGCTTCTTTTTCTCCAGGCCCTCCCACCCGGCGCACCGAGACGTTGACGTCGGCGCGCATCGAGCCCTGTTCCATATTGCCGTCGCACGACCCCACATAGCGCAGGATCGCTCTGAGCTGTCGAACGTAAGCCCCTGCCTGGGCGGGCGAACGCATGTCGGGCTTGGACACAATCTCCATCAGCGCGACGCCCGAGCGATTGAGATCGACGTACGAGCGCGTCGGATGCTGGTCGTGCATCAGCTTGCCCGCGTCCTGCTCGATATGGATGCGCTCGATCCCGATCGTCTTGGGTTCTTCGCCCTCGGGTTCGATCGCCAGCGCGCCTTCGCCGACAATCGGATGATAGAGCTGCGAGATCTGATAGCCCTGGGGAAGATCGGCGTAAAAATAATTCTTGCGATCGAAGCGCGAGAAGCGGTTGATCTGCGCGCCCAACGCCATGCCGGTGCGCACCGCCTGGCGCACGCATTCGCCGTTAAGCACCGGCAGCATCCCCGGCATCGCCGCGTCGACCAGCGACACCTGGCTGTTCGGCTCGGCGCCGAACTCCGTCGAGGCGCCGGAAAAGAGCTTGGCGTGCGTGGCGATCTGCGCGTGGACCTCGAGCCCGATCACGACCTCCCAGTCGCCGGTCGCGCCGGCGATGCGATAGCTGCTCATCCTACCACCACCTCTCGGCACGCGCGCTGAACCCCGCCCGCTCCTCGATCGCGAGCGCCGCATTGAGCACCCCCTGCTCGTCGAGCGGCCGGCCGATGATCTGCAGGCCCAGCGGAAGCCCCTTGGCGTCGACCCCGCCCGGCACCGACATCGCCGGCAGTCCCGCGAGCGACGACGGCACCGTGAACACGTCGTTCAGATACATCGCGATCGGATCGTCGCTGTTCTCGCCGAGCGCGAACGCCGCCGACGGCGCGGTCGGGGTCAGCAGCAGGTCGCACTTCGCCCAGGCGGCGGCGAAATCGCCGGCGATCAGCGCGCGGACCTTCTGCGCCTTGGTGTAATAAGCGTCGTAAAAACCGGCGGAGAGCACGTAGGTGCCGATCATGATCCGCCGCTTGACCTCGTCGCCGAAGCCCGCGGCGCGCGTCGCCGCATACATCTCCTGGAGGCTCGCGCCGTCGGGCAGCGCGCGCAGCCCGTAGCGCACGCCGTCGTAGCGCGCGAGGTTGGACGAGGCCTCAGCCGGGGCGATGATGTAATAGGCCGGGAGCGCGTGGCGGGTGTGCGGCAGCGACACCTCGACGATCTCGGCGCCCGCGTCTTTCGCCCAGTCGATCCCCTTGCGCCACAGCGCGTCGATCTCGCACGGCGCGCCGTCCACCCGATATTCGTGCGGGATGCCGATCTTCTTGCCGCGCAGATCGCCCGACAATCCCGCTTCCCACGCGGGCACGGCCACGTCCAGCGAGGTCGCGTCCTTGGGGTCGAACCCGCTCATCGCCTCGAGCAGGATCGCGCAGTCGCGCACGTCGCGCGCCATCGCTCCGGCCTGGTCGAGCGACGACGCGAACGCGATCACGCCCCAGCGCGAGCAGCGGCCATAGGTCGGCTTGATCCCGCTGATGCCGGTGAAGGCGGCGGGCTGGCGGATCGAGCCGCCGGTGTCGGTGCCGGTCGCGCCGGGCACGAGCCGCGCCGCGATCGCCGCCGACGAGCCGCCCGACGAACCGCCGGGGCTCAGCGGCGCATCGTCGCCGCGCCGCCACGGCGAGATCACCGGGCCGAACGCGCTGGTCTCGTTCGACGAACCCATCGCGAACTGATCGAGGTTGAGCTTGCCGAGCATCCCCGCGCCGGCGCCGAACAGTTTCGCGGTGACCGTCGACTCATATTCGGGAACGAAGCCTGCGAGGATGTGGCTGGCCGCGGTGGTCTGGACGCCCTTGGTGCAGAACAGGTCCTTGATCCCCAGCGGCACGCCTGAGAGCGGGCGTAGCGCACCCGCGGCACGCCCGCGATCGGCTTCCTCGGCCGCGGCGATCGCATGCTCGGGCGTCTCGACGATGAACGCGTTGAGCGCCCGACCATGCTCGACCGCGGCGATGAACGCGTCCGCTGCCTCGCGCGCCGAGAAATGCCCGGCGCGGAAGCCGTCGCGCAAGGCCGCGATGCCGAGATCGCCGATGTCGGTCATCGGCCCTGGTCCTGGATCCCCGCCGGCGCGGGGATGATCGAACGACGATCGGCGATCGTCATTCGATCACCTTCGGCACCGCGAAGAAGCCATGCTCGGCCTGCGGCGCATTGGCGAGGATCTTTTCGCGCACCCCGCCGTCGGTCACGACGTCGTCGCGCAACCGGAGGTGATTGGGAATGACCGCGGCGAGCGGTGCGACGCCTTCGGTGTCGACCGCGGCGAGCTGATCGACCCAGCCGATGATGTTGTTGAGTTCGGGCACCAGCGCCTCGGCCTCGCGCTCGCTCACGGCGATCCGCGCGAGGCTGGCGATCTTGCGGACGGTGGGAAGGTCGACGGGCATGGACGGCCGCTAGCATTGCCCCCGCATCGCTTCAACCCGCGGCGGCAGCGCAGGCCTTTCGGCCGGCGCGCTTGCGCGCTACCCACTGCTCAAACGGACTTCATGTTGCACTGCAAAATAAGCGAGTGACGGTTGGCGAGGCGCTTTCTCTATCTTATCGCGGGGTCGATCGTGGTGATCCTGGCCGCAGCACTGGGTTGGAACCTGTTCCAGGATCGGCTGATGCGTGCCGCCTTCGTCCCGTCGGCCCCGTTCGCGCCGCCGGCCGCGCGCGGAGCGCCCGACTACGCCAGCCCGGCGGCATGGGTCGCGCGGCCTGGGATACCGCACGATCCGTCGCGCTGGACGCCCGCCGGCGTGCCCGCGGCCGCGGGCACGCCGGCGCTCGTCTTCTACATCCCGCCGACCACCTATCTCAGCCGCACCCGCTGGAACGCCCCGCTGGACGACACCGATGCCAACGAGCGCCTGCGCCTGTTCACCGCGAGCCAGGCGAGCGCGTTCAATTCGGTCGGCGTGGTGTGGGCGCCGCGCTATCGCCAGGCGACGATCGGCGCCTTCCTCACCAGCGAGGCCGACGCGGGCAAGGCACTCGATTTCGCCTATCGCGACGTCGAGCGCGCGTTCGCTGCGTTCCTCGCCGCCGCCCCGGCCGATCGCCCGATCATCCTCGCGGGGCATAGCCAGGGCTCGCTCCACCTGATCCGGCTGTTGGCCGAGCATGTCGCGGGCCGGCCCGTCGCGAAGCGGATCGTCGCGGCCTATGCGATCGGCTGGCCGATCTCGATCGACGCGGACGTCCCGGCGCTCGGCCTGCCGGCGTGCCGGCGGGCAGGCCAGGCGGGCTGCCTGATCGGCTGGCAGAGCTTCGCCGAGCCGGCCGATCCGAGCCAGATCCGCGACGTCTACGACCGGAGCATCGGCCTCACCGGCCGCCCGCGCCGTGGCACGGCGATGTTGTGCGTCAATCCGCTGACCGGCGCGCCCGCGACCGCTGCGCCGGCAGCGGCCAATCGCGGTGCGCTCGTGCCCACGGCGAACCTGGCCGACGCCTCGCTGGTGCCTGCCACGGTGCCCGCCCGCTGCGATCCGCGCGGCCTGCTGCTGATCGGCGCGGCGCCCGACGGTTACGGCCGCTTCGTCCTGCGCGGCCAGAACTATCATGTGTTCGATTATGCCTTGTTCTGGGCCAACATCCGCGCCGACGCCGAGGCGCGGCTGGCGACCTACCTCGGCACGAAGCGTTCATGATTTTGCCGGACCTCCCCACCTTCCGCACCGCCCTCCCCGCGGGCGGACGCCTCGCCGGGCTCGACGTCGGCACCAGGACGATCGGCGTCGCGATCTGCGATGCCGGCTGGACCATCGCCAGCCCCGCCGAGACGATAGCGCGCGGCAAGTTCGCCGCCGACCTCGCCCGGCTGCGGACGTTGTTCACCGCCCAGGCGATCGCGGGCGTGGTCGTCGGCCTGCCGCTCAGCCTCGACGGCAGCGACAGCCCGCGCACCCAATCGACGCGTGCCTTCGCGCGCAATCTCGTTCCCCTCGATCTACCGATCCTGCTATGGGACGAGCGCTGGTCGACCCAGGCCGTGACGCGGACCCTGATCGACGCCGACGCCAGCCGCGCACGCCGGGCGGTCCTCGTCGACAAGCTCGCCGCCGGATATATTCTGCAAGGCGCGATCGACGCGCTGACGACGGCTCCGCTCGAAGACAAAAACCGCTGATGCCGGAAGCGCCCAACAATCCGCATATCCTCAACGCGGCGTCGAACCTGCTCGGCATTGCTTTGCTGATCATCACCGGGCTCAACGTCTCGCATCAGGCGCGCCAGTCGCTGGCGGACGAAGTCGCCTGGGTCGCGGCGATCTGCTTCAGCCTGAGCTGCGTCCTGTCCTACGGCGCGATGCGGACCGGGCTTCCGGACACCAAGTCCGAACATTGGGCCGATCGCATCTTCTTCGCCGGCCTGCTGGCGCTGTTCGGCTCGGTGATCGTCGTCGCCGTGTCGGGAGCCAATTGAGCGACGACTTGCTCCTTGCGCGTCGCACGCCTACACGGCACCTTTAATGTCCTCTGCCGCGCCCCGCCCCGATCCCACACCCGCCGGCGCGCACCCGTTTCCCCATCGCCACCTCACCGGCATCGCCGGGCTCCAGCCGTGGGAAATCACCTTCCTGCTCGACGAGGCGGAGCAATGGATCACGCTCAACCGCGCGACCGCCAAGCATGACGACCGCCTCGCCGGCCTCACCCAGATCAACGCCTTCTTCGAGAATTCGACGCGCACGCTGCTGAGCTTCGAGATCGCCGGCAAGCGGCTCGGCATGGACGTGGTCAACATGCACGCCGCGCAGTCGAGCGTGAAGAAGGGCGAGACTTTGATCGACACCGCGGTGACACTCAACGCGATGCGCCCCGACGTGATCGTCATCCGCCACGGCGCGAGCGGCGCGGTCCATCTGATCGCCGACAAGGTCGATTGCCCGGTGCTCAACGCCGGCGACGGACGCCACGAGCATCCGACGCAGGCCTTGCTCGACGCGCTTACCATCCGCCGCCGCAAGGGCCGGATCGAGGGGCTGGTGGTCGCGATCTGCGGCGACATCCTCCACAGCCGGGTCGCGCGATCGAATATCATCGCGCTGACCACGATGGGCGCGGAGGTGCGCGTGGTGGCACCGCCCACCCTGCTGCCCCCCGCCGTCGAGCGGATGGGCGTCGTCGCGTTCACCGATCTCGACCGGGGCATCGCCGGCGCCGACGTGGTGATGGCGCTGCGGCTCCAGCTCGAGCGGATGGACGGCGGCTTCGTGCCCAGCGCGCGCGAGTATCACGCGTTGTACGGGCTGACCCAGGAGCGGCTGCGCGGCGCCGCGCCCGACGTGCTGATCCTCCATCCGGGCCCGATGAACCGCGGCATCGAGATCGACAGCGCGGTCGCCGACGACATCGTCCGCTCGGCGATCACCGAGCAGGTCGAGATGGGCGTCGCGGTGCGCATGGCCTGCCTCGACGTGCTGACCCGGCGGCGGCGCGGCATCGAGGGGTGGGCATGATCCCCCTCGCCGTCGTCAACGGCCGGATCGTCGATCCCCACGCGGGCACCGTCGCCCCCGGCGGCGTGCTGATCCGCGACGGGCGGATCGCCGCGATCGGGCAGATCGCTACGGCCGGAGCGACGGTCCTCGACGCCAAGGGCGCGCTGATCGCGCCCGGCCTGGTCGATCTCGGCGCGTTCGCGATCGATATCGCCGCTTTCACAGCCGGCGGGATCACCCGCGCCGCGCTGATGCCCGATCAGGCGCCGGCGCTCGACGATGCGGCGCTGGTCCAGCGCGCCGCCGCCGCGGGCAAGCCCGACCTGTGGATTCATCCGATCGCCGCCGCGACGCGCGGACTCGCCGGCGCCGAGCTCGCCGAGATCGGGCTGATGAAGGCCGCGGGCGCCTGTGCGGTCGCGACCGGGCGCGGCTGGATCGCCGATTCGGGGCTGATGCACCGGCTGCTGAGCTACGCCTCGGCGTTCGATCTGCTCGTCGTCAGCCACGCCGAGGATGGTGGCCTGGTCGGCGCGGCGGCCGCCACGGCGGGCGAAACGGCAACCCGGCTCGGCCTGCCCGCCGCGCCCGCCGCCGCCGAAGCGATCGCGGTGGCGCGCGATCTCGCACTCGCCGAGGAAACGGGCGCCCGCATCCATTTCCGCCAGCTCAGCACCGGACGGGCGCTCGAGCTGCTGCGTGCCGCGAGGCGGCGCGGCGTGCGCGCGACGTGCGGGATCAGCCCCGCCCACCTGCTGCTGTCAGACACCGCCGTCGGCGCGTTTCGCACCTTCGCGCGCCTGTCCCCGCCGCTGCGTGACGATGCCGACCGCAAGGCCGCGCTCGCCGCGGTGGCCGACGGCACGATCGACCTGATCTGCTCGGGCCACGACCCGCGCGGCCCCGAAGCCAAGCGCCTGCCGTTCGCCGACGCCGAGCCCGGCATGGCCGGCGCCGAAACGCTGCTGGCGCTGGCGCTGGGATTGGTCCGCGACGGGCTGATCGACCTGCCGCGATTGTTCGCTTTGCTCTCGGCCGCGCCGGCGGCCCTGCTCGGCCTGCCCGGCGGAAAGATGGCGATCGGCGAGGAGGGCGACCTGATCCTGGTCGATCCCGACGCGCCCTGGCGGATCGATGCCGACCGCATGGCCGGCCGCGCCGGAAACACCCCGTTCGACGGGTTGCCGGTACAGGGCAAGGTCCTGAAAACGATCAAGGGCGGCCAGCCCCTCGGCTGAGCTTGCGGGAAACGGATGACGCCGAATCAGATGCAGTGACTTAGCGCCGATGACTTTCGGTTGCCTCGCCTTGTTCCCCCGCGAAGGCGGGGGTCCAGACCAGACCAAGACTGTTTGTTAGGGG
>CAXSHP010000150.1:5165-6991 GCA_964236935.1 uncultured Sphingomonadaceae bacterium | reverse complement strand
GGGTGCGGGGGTCGACGACGAAGCCCTTCACCTTGGCGACGGTCACCGCCGAGCAGCTTCGCGCGATGCGGCGGGAGAAGTTTCTCGCGATCGGCTGACGGGCGTCCCTCAGGTCGCGACCATGCTGTTCGCCGCGTTCGCGAGCGCTTTCCGCACGCCATTGCCGACATTCTGTATCGCGGCGATCGCGGCGACGGCGATGAGCGCGGCGACCAGGCCATATTCGATCGCGGTCCCGCCCTTGCTGTCGCGTAACAAGGCTTGAAGAGCCATTCGTCCCCCGGATTCCGGCAAAAGAAGAGGCGGCAAGATCGCTCTTGCCGCCTCCGCCTTGATATTCCTAAGCGAAAGCTTAGGTGGCGCTGGAATTCAGCTTGGTCGAGACGTTGTTGAACGTCTTCTTCAGGCTGTTGCCCAGGCCCTGCATCGCGGCGATCGCGGCGACGGCGATGAGCGCGGCGATGAGGCCGTACTCGATGGCCGTGGCGGCCTTGTTATTACGAATGAAATGGCGGATCTTCTGCATGTCTATTTCCCTCGGTTCCAGATTGAACTACCCGGCTGCCCCTCAAAGCAGGTCCAGCAGTTATGGATTTAGGGACAGTGTGTTGCCAAATGTTTAACGACCGCGCGTCCCGATCGCCGATCGTCGCCGCTCACCTTGCGCCGCCGATGATTGGATCTGGCCGGCTTAAAATCCGGTGACCGCATCTGCGCCGGCCGCGTCCATGATGACGGTGGTCGCGGTCGCGCTGATCGATGCGGACGGGCGGGTGCTCGTCCAGCAGCGTCCGCCGGGGCAAGCGATGGCCGGGCTGTGGGAGTTTCCGGGCGGCAAGGTCGAGCCCGGAGAGACGCCCGAGGCGGCGCTGATCCGCGAGCTGCGCGAGGAACTCGGGATCGACGTCGCGGCGGCGTGCCTCGCGCCCGCGACGTTCGCCAGCGAGCGGCTCGGCGAGCGGCATCTGCTGCTCCTGCTCTACGTCTGCCGCAAATGGCGCGGCGTGCCCGCGCCGCTCGCGTCGAGCCAGTTGCGCTGGGTCCCGCCGATGGCACTGCACGCGCTGGCGATGCCCCCCGCCGATCAGCCGCTGATCGGGCTGCTCGAGGCGTTGCTCTAGCGCGGGGGCAGCACCGCGGCGAGCGAAGTGCCGCTGCCGCGTCGCGCCGGCTGCGGCTGATCGGGCGAGGGCGCCCAGGCGGAGAGGTAGACCAGCACCAACTGCTCGGTGATGCGGCCGTCGGGGTCGGCGGCCTGCGCGAAGGCGGCGTGCGCGGCGGCATATTGCAAACGGGTCAGCGGCGCGCCCCGGCTGCGGAGCAGGTTGGTCGCGCCGGCGCCGCGCAGGTCCGCGACCAATCCGGCGAGGCCGGCATAGCGCACCGCCAGCGGCTCGCCGTCGGCGACGGGCAGCGCCAGGCCCGCGCGGGCGAGCAGGTCGCCCGCCGCGCGCACGTCGATCTGCGGATGGATGCGCGGGCTGGCCGTGCCGGCGACGAGATCGGCGGCGAGCATCGCGCTGCGCAGCCGCGGCAGGCTGCCGGCGCCGACGAAGCCGGCGAGCAGCAGCCCGTCGGGGCGGAGGACGCGGCGGATCAGGCTTAGCGCGCCGGGGAGATCGTTGACCAGATCGAGCCCGCCGGGCGAGACGACGAGATCGAAGCTCGCATCGGCGAAGGGCAGGCGATCGAGGTCGCATTGGACGCCGCTTGCGGTACGGGCATCGACCCGCCCGGGTCCGGCGACGATCACGCGTGCGGCACGATCGCGAAAATAAGCGGCGAGCTGGCCCTCCGCGCCGCCGAGACAGAGGACGTTCCGGAAC
>CAXSHP010000150.1:0-5155 GCA_964236935.1 uncultured Sphingomonadaceae bacterium | reverse complement strand
TGCGGCGGACAGGACCCAACCGCTCGATCAACTCGCCGGCGATGTGGCGGCGCAGGACGTCGCCGCCGAGGCGCGCGGCGCGATCGCGGCGCCGGCGCAGCGTCTGCCTGTCGAAAATCTCGGCCGGATCCATCGCGGGCTTGTGCCCGTCGGCGCGACCGCCGACAAGCGGCGGGAATGACGGCGTTCTCGCTCCTGCGGCCGCTGCTGGCGCGGCTGATCGCGTTCGCGCTGCCGCCGCGCTGCGCGGGGTGCGGCACGATCGTCGGCGACGATCACCGTTTCTGTTTCGATTGCTGGAACAGACTCGATTTCCTCGGGCCGCCCGCGTGCCGGACGTGCGGGATGCCGTTCGCGATCGATCCGGGCGAGGGCGCGCAATGCGGTGCCTGCCTGGCGCGCCCACCCGCGTTCGATGGCGTCGCCGCGGTCGTCGGTTATGGCGCGACCGCGCGGACGATCGCGCTGCGGCTCAAATACGGCGGGCGGCCGGGGCTGGCGGAGACGATCGCGCGGCACATGACGCGGCTCGATCCGAATCAGATCGACGCGATCGTGACGCCGGTGCCGCTGCACCGCTGGCGGATCTGGCGGCGCGGCTACAACCAGGCGGCGCTGATCGGGCGGGCGTTCGCGCGGCGGCGCGGGCTGGCGTTCGACGTCGATCTGATCGAGCGCCGGCGCGCCACGCCGATGCTGCGGGGCATGGGGCCGCGCGCCCGGGCGAAGGCGATGCGCGGTGCCTTTGCCGTGCGCAACGGCGCGCGCGAGACGGTCGCCGGACGCACCATCCTGCTGGTCGACGACGTCTTCACCACCGGCGCCACCGCGAACGCCTGCGCGCGCGTCCTGAAGCAGGCCGGGGCGGCGGAGGTGCGGCTGCTGTGCTGGGCGCGCGTGGTGCGCGACGAGGCACAGCGTTGACTTTCGGTCGCGCCGACCACAGCTACGATCTCTGCGACAACGGAAAGCTGCCATGGCCCAGGTCGAAATCTACACCAAGTTCCTCTGCCCTTATTGCACGCGCGCGAAACGGCTGCTCGACGGCAAGAACGTGCGCTATGAGGAGCATGACATCAGCATGGGCGGGCCGAAGCGTTCCGAGATGCTCGAGCGCGCCTCCGGCCGCTCGACCGTGCCGCAGATTTTCATCGCGGGCCGCCATATCGGCGGTTCGGACGACCTCGCCTCGCTCGAGCGGGAAGGACGGCTGGACGCGCTGCTCGCCGGCTGATGCGCGCGGCGGTTTTCCAGGCTTGCACCGGCATCGACCCGGCCGCCAATGCTCGCGCACTCGTCGCCGCGATCGGCGAGGCCAAGGCGCGCGGTGCCGACATGCTGTTCACGCCCGAGATGAGCGGGCTGCTCGATCGCGATCGGGCGCGCGCGGCGGCGCATCTCGTGGCCGAGGAAAAGGATCCGGTGCTGGCGGCGGTGCGTGCCGCGGCGCAGGATAGCGGCCTGTGGGTCCACCTCGGATCGCTCGCGGTCAGGCATGGTGACGACGGCCGGCTCGCCAACCGCGGTTTCCTGATCGATGCGGCCGGCGCGATCCGCGCGCGCTACGACAAGATCCATCTGTTCGACGTCGATCTGCGGGCCGGCGGCAGCTGGCGCGAGTCCGCCGCTTACGCCCCGGGCACGTCGTCGGTGGCGGCACGGACGCCGTGGGGCATCCTCGGCTTGACGATCTGCTACGACCTGCGCTTCCCCGATCTGTTTCGCGCGCTGAGCGATGCCGGCGCGACGATCCTGGCGGTGCCGGCGGCGTTCACGGTCCCGACCGGCGCGGCGCATTGGCATGTCCTGCTGCGCGCGCGGGCGATCGAGGCGGGCGCGTTCGTGATCGCCGCGGCGCAGGTCGGACGGCACGAGGACGGGCGCGAGACGTACGGGCATTCGCTGGTGGTCGATCCGTGGGGCGAGGTGCTGCTCGACATGGGCGACGCGCCGGGGCTGGCGGTCGTCGAGCTCGACCTGGCGCGGATCGAGGAGGTGCGCGCGCGCGTCCCCGCACTGCGCCACCGTCGCGCGATCGCTCCGCCGGAGATCGCGCGATGATCGTGTTCGATCTGCGCTGCGCCGCGGGCCATGTCTTCGAAGCATGGTTCGGGTCGAGCGAAGATTATGACGCGCAGGCCGCGCGCGGGCTGGTCGCCTGCCCGATGTGCGGCGACCAGGGCGTCGAGAAAGCGATGATGGCGCCGCACGTCGGGGCGAAGGGCAACCGGGCGCCGAGCGAATCGCGGTCGGTGGCAGTGGCGGCGAGCCCGGCCGATCCGGCTGCGGTCAAGGCGGCGCTGCGGGCCTTGGCCGAAGCGCAGGCGAAGATGCTCGAAAGCTCGACCTATGTCGGCGTGGGCTTTGCCAAGGAGGCGCGTGCGATCCACCTCGGCGAGGTGGAGCATCGCCCGATCCATGGCCAGGCGACGGTCGAGGAGGCGAAGACGCTGATCGACGAGGGCATTCCAGTGGCGCCGCTCCCGCTGCCGCTGCGCCCGCCGCGCAGCGACAATTGACCGGTCCGCCGCGCCCGCCTAACCCACCACCGCGTGGCTCCGTAGCTCAGGTGGATAGAGCGACGGTTTCCTAAACCGCAGGTCGGGGGTTCGAGTCCCTCCGGGGCCACCATCGTCATGGCAGCACTGGTCCACCCGCGATGGCTCAACGGCTGATGCGGGCGACGACGAGCGCGACCGCGCCGCCGAGCAGGAGCCACGACAGCGCGTCATAGGCGCCATCACCGACGAGCGCGGAGACGAGCCCGACCAGGCTCGCACTCCCGATCGCGATCGGCCAGGCGAACACCCGCCAGTTCGATCGCCGCAGGCGCGGCAGAGGCGCGGTCATGGCGTGGCCCCGACGAGATCGGCGACCCGCTGTTCGAGCGGCAGGCGCCGGCGCCCGAGCCACAGATACACCCCGCTGCCGAGCACGGCGATCGCACCGATATCGAGCAGTGCCCAGATGATCTTGAGCGGCAGCCCGCCATAGTCGCCGAAGTGCAGCGGCTGCGACACGAACAGCGCCTTGGCATAGAGCGGCATTTCGCGGATCGCGGTCAGGCGGCCGGTTTCGGCATCGATCAACGCCGGCTTGACCAGACGCTCGGTCAGCGGCGTCGCGCCGCCCATGAACACCGCATAATGGTGCCGGGAGCTGTAGGGCGTGCCGGGGAAAGCGATGAAGCTGACCGCCATGCCCGGCGCCGCGGCCGCGGCGGTGCGCACCGCCGCGTCGATCGAGGTGCGGTGGCGCAACGGCGGCGCAGTGCGATAGGCGGAAGTCATTTCGGCGAGCTGATCGCGCTGCCACAAGGCGGCGATCGGCGTCGCCAGCGCGTTGATCACGCCGGTCAGGCCGACCACCGCCAGCCAGGCCAGCGTGACGATGCCGATCAAATTGTGCGTGTCGAGCCAGCGCACGCGGCGGCTCCTGTCCTTGCGGATCGTGCCGAACGCGAGCCGGCGCATGAACGGCGCGTAGACGACCGTGCCCGACACGAGCGATGCGACCAGCAGCAGCCCCATCGCCCCGAGGAACAGCTCGCCCGGCAGATCGAGCAGCAGCGCCGCGTGCAGCCGGAGGATGACATACATCACCCCGCTGTTGGTCGGCGGGCGATCGAGCTTCTCGCCGCTGCGCGCGTCATATTGGTCGGTGTGGACGAGCGCATCGTCGGTCGCATCCGCGCGTGCGCCGGTGGTGACGTAATAGAGCGGCGCATCGTCGTCGCGGCTCAGATACATCATGACGTTGCCGGGGCGATCGCGCAGCGCGTTCGCGGCGATCGCGTCGAGCGTCGCCGGCGGCCCTCGCGTAACGACCGGGGCTGACGTCGGCGGACCGGTCAAGGCATCGATCTCGTCGCCGAAGATCAACGGCAGGCCGGTCGCGCACAGCAATAACACGAACAGGGTGCAGACCAGGCTCGTCCATTTGTGGACGAGATACCAGCGCCGGATCGCGGAATTGGTCATCGTGGGAACCTGCGTTTTCGTGCCGCTACGGCGATCGAAGCTTCTCCGTACAGATATATTGCGAATCATTCTCAAGCAAGAGCGCCGGCCCGCGTTTCCTCGGCCTGCGCCGCACCGCCAATCTACGCCTCGGCTATCAATTCTGAAACGTCTCCCGGAGGCCCATCGTAGCGTCCGCGGAGGGCGTCGCGACATTCTGCCGGCCGAACGGGGTCTTCCGGCGGTTCAGCCGGCCGCAATAGGTGTCGAAGCCGATCTGGAGGCCGATCAGCATGTAGACGAAGCCCTGGAACGCGATGCCGACGAACAGGGATCCGATCATGTAGATCAGATGCGCGCTCTGCAGCGCGGTGGCGAGCGGGGCGATCCAGGCGCGATCGCCCGCCGCCGTGCGATTGCGGCGGCGGAGCAGCTCCATCCGGAACAGACCGGTGAGATTGAGCAGGAGCCACATGATCAGCCCGGGCCACCCCTGCTCGCCGAGCATCTCGAAATAGCTGCTGTGGTAAGCGCGCGCGGCGTCGGTCTCGCGGACCTTGACCGTGGTCTCGACGTCGCCGGTCTTCTGCGTCGCGACGGTGTCGTAGCTGAGCTTGTTCTGCCGGTAAGCCTCGAAACCGCCGCCCAGCGGATGATCCTGGACATAGTGCCAGGTCCATTGCCACACTGCGATCCGGGTCGAGGCGGAGGTGTCGGCCTTGTAATCCTTGATCGTGTCCATCCGCTCAGTGAAGCTCGACGGCAGCAGCGGCACCGCGACCAGCCCGGCGAGGCCGACCAGCGAGAGGTAGAGGATGCGCCGCTTGGTCTCGCGCAGCATCAGCACGGCGAGCGCGGCGATGCAGATCAGCCCGGTGCGCGCCTCCGTCCCGATCGGCATCAGCAGGCAGGCGAAGACCAGCGCATAGCAGAACAGCCGCACGCGCCATTCGGGCGGGAAGATCGTGCCGAACCGCGCGAGGAACAGGATCAGCGGGATGATCGACACCGCGACGGTCGAGATGATGCTGCTCTCGTACAGCCCCGAATTATTGTCCACGCCGAGGTTGAGCGTGCCGTAGCCGCCGCCCGACGCCAGCGTCTTGATCCCGCCGATGATCACGATCGACGAGGCCGACAAGATCATGAACACCAGCAGCGCCTCCATCCGCAGGCGCGTGCGCAAGGTCAGCGGC
>CAXSHP010000149.1:1481-7000 GCA_964236935.1 uncultured Sphingomonadaceae bacterium | reverse complement strand
TCGTCACCCTCGCCGCAATCGTCCTATGGCTGCGCTAACTGTCCACACGGCCTAGGGTGGCTCATCGTCTGCAACGCCAGGGCGCGGACGGCTGAGAGATGCGTGCGCTCCCGCTCCAGAAAATGGTGTGGAATGTCGCAGCCGAGCCAATCCTTCGTGCGCAACTGTCTCCTGTCGGCCTTGTTGGCCGAGGACTATGCGATCTTACGTCCCGATCTCGAGTCGGTGATGCTCGCCAAGGACGATGTCCTGATCGAGCCGAACATGCCGTTCGAGCACATATATTTTCCCGAGCGCGGCGTCGGCTCGATTGTCGCATCGACGGCCGATAGTCGCCGCGTCGAGACCGGCATCTTCGGGCGCGACGGCATGTCGGGCGTCTGGGCGCTGCTCGGGCCGGCGGAGACGACGCAGCTGACCATCGTCCAGGTCGCGGGCGATGGCCATCGCCTTCCGGTTGCGGCGCTTCGCGCGGCGGTTGCGCAGAGCCCATCGCTTCACGCGACGTTCCTGCGCTACGTCCAGGTGCATCTCACCCAGACGAGCTACACCGCTTTATCCAACGCCACCCAGACGGTCGAGGAACGCCTCGCGCGCTGGCTGCTGATGACCCATGACAGGGTCGATGGGGACGAGCTTTCGCTGACCCACGAGTTCCTCTCGATCATGCTCGCCGTGCGCCGCCCGAGCGTCACCGGCGCCCTCCACATCCTCGAGGGCAATCGTCTCGTCCGCGCCAAACGGGGGCTGATCACCGTCCTGGATCGCGACGGGCTGGTCGAGTTCGCCGACGGCAGCTACGGGACGCCCGAGGACGAGTATCGACGCCTCGTCGGCAAGTTCGGCTGACCCTGACGTCGGCGTTGCATCGTCCCCTGCTCTCGACGTTCCGTCCTCGCAAAAGCTGGCATTTTCGGTAAGGTATCGAACGCTCGTCGCCGCGCACCTCGCCGAAGCGCGCCCTGGCCCCTATCGCCACCACTCGCCAACCTACGTCACGTGTTGATGATCGGTGGCATGGGTTTGAACGGGATACAGAGTGGTTCAACCCAGTCAGGATATCGTCACCAATCGCCTGCTTCGCGCATTGGCGCCTCACGACTATGCCTTGCTCCAACCTCATCTCTCTGCGGTAACGCTCGAACGGGACCAGATCCTCGTCAAACCCAACGAGCCGATCACGCAGGTGTGGTTCCTGACAAGCGGCCTCGCTTCGATCATCGCGATGTCCACGGAGACCCAAAGCGTGGAGGTCGGCCTCGCGGGTCGCGAGGGAATGCTCGGCACGTCGTTGCTGCTCGACAGCGATCGGACGCCGCATCGTGTGTTCATGCAGGTCGGAGGGCGGGGATTTTGCCTGTCGGCCGACGCTCTACAGCGCGCCACGGACACCAGCCCGACGCTTCGCCGGACACTGCTGCGCTACGTCCAGGTGTTCGCGGTCTATACCGCCTACACGGCACTCTCCAACGCAGTTCACATGATCGAACAGCGCCTCGCCCGCTGGCTGCTGATGAGCCACGACCGGCAGGACCGCGACGAGCTGCCGCTGACCCACGACTTCATGGCATTGATGCTCGGGGTGCGTCGTCCGACGGTGACGATCGCCTTGCATTCGCTCGAAGGATTGGGTTTTATCAAGGCGACGCGCGGCCAGGTCACGATCCGTAACCGCGCGGACCTCGAGGAATTCGCTGGAGCGGCATATGGAATACCCGAAGCCGAATATGCCCGCTTGATCGGCCCGCTGCGCTAAGCGCATAGGCGTGAAACAGCAGCCCACCATGCCACGCTTCTTCCTCCACACCCATGATGGCGTCGGCTTGATTCGCGACGAGGAAGGCAGCGAGCTTCCCGATCTTTCGTCGGCACGCGCCGAGGCGTTGGCGGCGGCACGGCAGCTCTGGGCGGCGTCGATCATCGCACAGGGGGACCTTGCCGATCACCGCTTCGATATTGCCGACGAGAGCGGACATATCCTGCTCGTCGTGTGGTTCATGGAGGCGTTGCCGGCATCGCTGCGGTCAAGTCGAAAAGATATTTAGCGTGGACTATCTGCGTGGCCGCCGCGATGGCCGGCTACTGTTAGCGATTTGCGTGAGGCCGATCGCATCGGCGTGTTAGAAGATCCCGCCCCGTTTACTATCGCGTTACCGAATTCAACGACCAGCGCCTTATTCCCACGCAACCCACTGGAATGTTTGGTGACCCCTACGGGAGACGCGACAAGCACCCATCCTATTGAAATAGAACAGTATCATTCTGTCTTTCCTTTTTAATACCATCAGAAATACCATAATCACAGTAGGATTGTGTGGCACGAACCAGCTGTTGGCGCGTCAAGACCGTTGGCACTCGGCGCGGAAGAACAACCGAGATTGGCGCTTCCCGACTGGCCGCTGTTAAGAAAGATCCGGTGCGGCGGCAGCGCGTGACGCGCCCGATGTCGGAGCCACCCGACCTCGACGTTCACATCATCATGGACAACTACGCGACCGACAAAACCGCGCTGATCCGCGTGTGGCTCGCGTCGGCCGCACTACCATGTCCACTTCACGCCGACCTCGGCGTCGTGGATCAACCGGGTCGAGCGCTGGTTCGCCGAGCTTACCCGCAAGCAGCTGCGCCGCGGCGTCCACAACTCCACCAGCCAACTCGAGCACACATCCGTAGCTTCATCAAGCGGCACAGCGAGCCCCCGGGACCTACCGAGGACCAAGTCCGCCGACGAGATCCTCGCGTCCGTCAAGCGCTTCTGCCAAACAGCCGAACGCACCTTCTATCGCCGCTGATCTGCGTCGAGTGCATAGCCGGCTGACCGGACTGTACGAATGACGTCCGGGCCGCCCCCTTCGTTGATCACTTTGCGCAGGCGGCGGATGTGGACGTCGACGGTGCGCGGCTCGATGTCTGCATCGCGGCCCCACACAGAATCCAGCAGCCGCTCGCGCGAGAAGACCCGGCCAGGATGCTCGAGGAAGTGCCGCATCAGGCGGAACTCGGTCGGACCAAGCGATATCGCACGACCACCTCGGCGGACCTTGTGACCGACCAGATCCATCTCAATGTCGCCATATTCAAGCCGTTCGCCGGCCAGCGCCGGTCGCACCCGGCGCAGGACTGCGCCGACTCGCGCGACAAGCTCGCGCGGACTGAACGGCTTGGTGACGTAATCATCGGCGCCGGTCTCAAGCCCGCGGACGCGGTCCTCCTCCTCGCCGCGCGCTGTCAACATAATGATTGGCACGTTGGCAGTGTTCGGCGCGCGGCGAAGACGTCGACACACCTCGATGCCTGAGAGACCCTCGATCATCCAGTCGAGTAGCACCAGATCCGGAGGGGATTCGCGCGCAAGCAGCAGCGCCTCCTCGCCATCGGCGGTATGCTCGACCTCGAACTCCTCGCGCCCGAGGTGCCACACCAACAGCTCCGCGAGCGCGGCATCGTCCTCCACCAGCAGGACGCGCCCCTTGGCCATCAGCTGTCTGTCGATTCGTAGATGTCGTGCCCGCGCGCGCGGGCGACCATCGCTTCGCCCTTGACCGCGAAATAGACCATCTCGGCGGCGTTGGTGGCGTGATCGCCGATCCGCTCGAGATTCTTAGCGATGAACAGGAGATGCGTCGAAGCGGTTATGTTGTGAGGATTCTCCATCATGTAGGTGAGCAACGTGCGGAACAGGCTGTTGTAGAAATTGTCGACCTCTCTGTCGGCCTCGCATACCGCGACCGCGATGTCCGCGTCGCGTCCTGCGAAAGCATCGAGCGCATTGCGCACCATATCGGATACGGCGCGTCCCATTGCCGGCAGAATTGAGGTCGGCGGTATAGCGGTCGTGTCTGAGATCAAAGGCACGCGCTTGGCAATGTTCTTGGCATAGTCGCCGATCCGTTCGACGACCGAAGCGATCTTCATCGCCGCGAGCACCTCGCGGAGGTCATCGGCCATCGGCGCGCGCAACGCGATCAGACGTACCACCAGCCGCTCGATCTCCGCCTCGATCTCGTCAATCCTCTTGTCGGATTCGACCACGCGCGCGGCACCCTCGAGATCACGTCGGGCAAGCGCGTCCATCGCTTCCGAGATCGCCGCTTCAGCGCGCCCGCCCATTTCAGAAACCAGCCCGCGCAACTGGCCGAGATCGTCATCGAAGGCCTTGACCGTATGTCCGTAGGTAGTCGCCATGATGATCTCCTCAGCCGTATCTCGTGGATGTTGCTGCGTTTTCGCGGTTCTCAGCCGAGACGCGACCGGGCGTCGATGCTCTGATTCCCGCCTCACTTGCCAGCCTGTACCCTAGGTGTGGAACGGTGGTGACCAGACTGTCGACGCCAGCGGAGGCTAGCGCGGCACGCAAGGCCTTGACGTATGAGTCCGCGGTACGCGGCTTGGCTGAGCCGCCAATTCCCAGCGCGGTCAGCAGATCCTGGCGGGACAGTGTCCCGTCCGGATGTTCCAGAAAGGCGCGAAGCAGACGGAACGCATTCGGGCTGAGCGACAGTTTGATGCCGCCCGCATAGACCTTGATTTGGTCAAGATCCATTTCGACGAGGCCATAGGCCAGTATCCGACGGGGGAGGATCCTTGGCATGCGTGACGTCAACAAACGGATCTTCGCCAATATTGCGTCCGTGTCGGCGAGTGAGGCGATAAACCCGTCCGCCCCTTGCTCGAGGCACCGGATTCGGGTCCGCTCCGCATCCGGCGGCAACAGCACCAGGAGGATCGTCGGGCCGCACGGTGCCGTCTCTCGCAGCAAGCGACAGAAATCGGAGCGGAGTACGTAGCGCGAGAGATTGCCGACGATGACCACCGAAGGGCGTTCGTCAGCGACGATGCGAAGCGCGGCATGGCAATCGTCGACGACGCTAGGCTTCAAACCCGCGTCGGCGAGCTGGTCGATCGTCATTGCGACTTCCGCAGGCTGACGATCGACCAGCAACACTCTCGGCTCGACCGCCGGGTAGTCGGATCCGTCGTTAGAACCGGAACTGGCCAAAGAGACCGATTTCATCATAGGTGCCATTGGTCGAACCGCCAATCGTTCCATTCGACGTGGCGATTGTGCCGTCGTCGGCCTTGTCCCGCTTGTAAACGAGCGCCAGGTCGACGATTTTCGCCGGGCTATACTGGACACCGAAGTTGAAATAATTGTCTTTCAGCCCCGGCAGCGCATCCTTGCGTGGTTTCACCCAATCGTAGCGACCGAAAACGCTTAGCTTCGGCGTGAACTGCACCGACGCGAAACCGGACCAGCCGTCGCTCTTATCGGTCACGTCGGTGGTGATGTAGTTCACGCCGTTGTTGTTGTAGTTCTTGGCGTAGAAATACTCGCCGCCGACGGTAAACAGCTTGTTCTTGAAGCCGACGAGGCCGTCGAGGCGCTCAGCGGTATGGAAGGTTGTAGCGCTCTGCGTATCGTTGCCGAGCCTTCCGGTGTAACCGCCGACCGCCGCGAAGAAGCCTTTATAGGCGGCCGAGACCCGACCTTCGAAGTCGACCGACTTCGTGACCTTGAC
>CAXSHP010000149.1:0-1471 GCA_964236935.1 uncultured Sphingomonadaceae bacterium | reverse complement strand
CGTCGCCGAACCCTTCCACGCCATAGGCGGCCGTGACGTTGCGGTAGCCGGCGCCGTCCACCACCGAGAACTGATAACTGAGCAGCCCGCCCGCGAGATCGCCCAGGACATGCACGCCCCAGTCGGCGGAGGTCCCGAAACTCGTGCGATCGATCAAAGTATTCTCGATATGGCGATAACCGTAAAGGCCCTCTACATAGGGGACCCACGGCAGATCGGCTGCACCGACCCGAATGGTGAATGCCGGATTGAGCTTTGCCTGGAGATAGGCCTTTTTGATATACAGGCCGCGCCCGATGAGCTGCGCATCGGTCGGTGCCGAGAAGGCGTTGAAGTCGCCGTTCGAGGTTCTGCCAACGGCGTTGCTGACGTCAGTGGTGATATCACCGGAGAAAACGTCGTCGAACTTGTGGTCGACGCTTAGATAGAAACGCTTGATGTTAAAGCCGGTGCCGTTCGTGATGCCGTTCGGCTCGCCGGCCGGCCTGAGCCCGTTGACCTTCTGGTCGATGTTGCTGACATTGAAGTACATGCGACCTGATACCGAGGTGTTGTCGAACCATTGCGGCTTGGGCTTGGGCTGCTTGGCGAGCGCCGTCTGGACCTGATCGGGTACTGAACTCGCTTGCGCGGCGACCTGCGTTTGCGCCGACGCCGCTTGAGCAACTGCGGTCTGCGCTGCGGCCTGGGCCTGCAGTGCTTGGGTCTGCGTTTGCTGCTGGGCGGTCTCCTGCGCATCGAGTCGGGCGGTGAGCGCGGCGACCTGCGCCTTGAGCGCTTCGATTTCAGCGGATTCGGAACTTGTCTTGGCGGCGTGGGTCGTGCGGTGCTTCACGGTGCGAGCCTCAGCGGACGTCGCGCATGCAAAAGCGGCGAGCGTGCTTAGCCCGGTCCCCCCGAGCAGGAGAATGCGATTCTTCATTGATTCGGCCCTTGTCAATTTTCCCGTTCCCCGGAGCGGGATGGCGGACCGTTAGTTAGACTTTGTGACACTTTCCGTTCGTGTCTGTTACATTTTCATGTCGAGGCCGATTGTATCGAGCGGCTGAATGCCGCTCCAGAGCGCCAACTTAACCTGAAACTATTCTGTCACACGCCTGTCACAGACGGACCGTAGCTGGACTCAGCCGGGGGCTTCCGGCGTTCGGAGATCATATATGTTTAAACGATTCTCGATCGCGCTGGGCGCGGCCTTACTCGCGACGAATTCGGCGCACGCTGCCGATCTCTCCGGCGCCGGCGCCACCTTTCCCGCCCCGGTCTATGCGAAATGGGCCGAGGCCTATCGTGCGCAGACCGGCGTCGGCCTCAACTATCAGGCGATCGGCTCGGGCGGCGGCATCAAGCAGATCAAGGCCAAGACCGTCGATTTCGGCGCGTCGGACAAGCCGCTCAAGCCCGACGAGCTCGACGCCTCGGGCCTCTACCAGTTTCCGACGGTGATCGGCGGCGTCGTGCCGATCGTCAACCT
>CAXSHP010000148.1:0-7172 GCA_964236935.1 uncultured Sphingomonadaceae bacterium | reverse complement strand
ATCATCCTTCTCATCGTCGGCGGCATCATCGGCTGGCTCGCCAGCATGATCATGCGCACCGACGCCCAGCAGGGCATCGTCCTCAACGTCGTCGTGGGTATCGTCGGGGCGATGCTGGCCGGTTTCGTCGTGACGCCGCTGATCGGCGGGGCGCCGATCACCAGCGGCGTGCTCGACATCCAGTCGATCCTGATCTCGCTCGTGGGCGCCGTCATTCTGCTGGCGATCGTCAATCTCGTCCGGCGCGGTTCGGTCCGCTGAACGTCGCCGGTTCGCCCGGAAATTGAGAGGAACAGAGATGGATCGCAGCGCGGATATCAAAAAGCATATGGAGGTCATCGGGTCCGATGGCGTCCGGGTCGGGATCATCGATTCGGTCGACGGTCAGCGGATCAAGCTGACCAGGGCCGATGCGGCGGACAATCACCACCATTATGTTGCGCTGTCCGATGTTTCGCGGGTCGACGAACATGTCCATCTCGGCGTCACGTCGATCACTGCGCTCGCGGGCGGCGTCGCAGGCGCGCGGGCAGCCCCGCTCGGCGGCGCGCGCGGCGAGAGCAGGACGACCCGTTCCTATCTGCCGTGGGTATTGATCGGTCTCGCGTTGCTCGCGGCGCTGCTGCTGATCCGCACCTGCGCCGCACGCCGAGACGCGGTCGCGCCGACCACCGCGGTCGCGCCGGCGTCCGACGGCACTGCGCCGCTGCCCGTGCAGACCGTGACGTTGCCGAACGGCCAGGCGGTGGATCTCGCGCCGAACAGCCTCAACTATACGCTCCAGCAATATCTCGCGTCGAACGAGGCGACGCCGCGGACGTTCACCTTCGACAAGCTCAACTTCGACACCAGTTCCGCCGCGATCCGCCCGGCCGATGCTCCCAATGTCGACGCGCTGGCGCAAATCCTGATCGCCTATCCGCAGGCGCGGGCGCGCATCGTCGGCTATACCGACGCCCGCGGCGCGCCCGGCGCCAATGCCGGGCTGGGCGAGCAGCGGGCGGATGCGCTGGTCGCGGCGCTCGTCGCGAAGGGCGTGCCGGCCGATCGGCTCACCGCCGTGTCGGGCGGAGAATCGAACCCGGCCGATACCAATGCCACCGGCGAAGGCCGCTTCGAGAACCGGCGGACCGAACTGGTCGTCACCGCGAAATGAGGTGCGGGCGGCCCGCCGCTGCGGCGGCGGGTCGCCAGCGGGGCGCAGTTCCGATCGGGTCTTTGTCGGCCGTCGGGAACAATGGCCCGGTCAAGACGCTCTCAACGCAACCCGCGCGCATCCGGTCGCGCCACCCCGAGGAGCTGCCATGTCGCTGATGGATATGATCGAACAGGTCGCGGGCAGCGGCGCGCTCCAGCAGATCGGCGCCCGCGTCGGATTGTCTCCGCAGGAACTGCAGAGCGCGATCGGCAGTCTCGCGCCGTCGCTCGCGCCGAAGATCGAGCAGCATGCCGCCACCGGCGCGCTCGACGGCACACCGACCGGCGAGGCCGCGCCCGCGCCGGGCAGCCCCGCCGCGACCGATCACGGCAATACCATCCTGGGATCGATCTTCGGATCGAAGGACGCCAGCCGCTCGGTCGCCGCCGACGCCAGCGCACAGACCGGCATCAGCGTCGAAAAGATCAAGGCGGTGCTGCCGCAACTCGCGTCGATCGCCGCCGTCGCGCTGATCGCGCATCGCGCCACGTCCGGTGGCCAAGGCGGGCTGGGCGGTCTGTTCAACGCGTTCGGCGGAGCGGGCCGGAGCTGACGCCGCAGCAGCGCGCAGGATGGTCGCGTGACTGGTGCTGTCAGCTCATCCTGGCGACCAGTTCGTCGACCGACACGGTGGCGAACCGGGTGAAGTCGTCGGCGACGGCGAAGGGCACCAGCAGCTCGCGGCCGCGCAGCAACGCCCCGCAGGTGTAGATGATGTTGGGCACATAGCCCGCCCGCTCGGCGGCCGGTTCGAGCAGCGGCTCCGCTAGGCGACCGAGCACGCGCGACGGATCGTCCTTGTCGAGCAGCGCGGCGCCCATGCTGTAGGTCCGGACCGCGCCGACGCCATGCGTGAGCACCAGGAAGCCTTCGTCGAGCTCGATCGGCGATCCGCAATTGCCGATCTGCATCCACTCCCACGGATATTTCGGCTCCAGCACCCGGTCGCCGCCGCTCCATTGGTAGAGATCGTCGGAATAGACCAGGAAGATGCTGCGGTTGTCCTGGCGTGACAGCATGGCGTACCGCCCGCCGATCATCCGCGGGAACAGCGCCATGCCCTTGCCGGCATAGAGCTCGCCCTCGACTCCGCGCAGCTCATAGCCGACGAAATCCTCGGTCTGCAGGAGGCCCTGGCGCACCTCGTTCCCGTTGAACGCGGTGAACGTGCCGCGATAGCGCGTACTGCCGTCCGGATCGGTGAACTGCACCAGCCGCACGTCCTCGATCCCGCGCCCCTGGCTTTCCAGGAACGGATAGATGACGCTTTCGGACACATCGCGCGCGCCGCCGCAGGCAAGATGCGCGATCATCCGACCGTTCGGAAGGTCTTCCCAGTCGACCTTGGGTCCGACCGCGAACTCGCTGGCCTCGTCCATCGTGACGGAACCGTCCGCATGCCATTCTCCGGTGCGGAAGGTGACCGACGACACATGACCTTCCCCGACCCCGCGCAGGGACATGATGAAGCGCGTGTCGTCCGGCGCGGCATCGCCCTGGTCGTGATGCCGAACGATGCTCGGATTGAACAGCGCGGCCGATTCGAACGAATATTCCTGAGTGAAATACGCGCCGATCAGGAGACGCTGGTCGTCACTCACCTGTCGACCGACCTTCATCTCGTCGAATTGGTGGATAAGCCGCGGTTCGACGTCGCGATGGCGATGCCGCAACGGCCCGAGCACCCGCTCGGCCTGGCGCGCCAGCTCGGCCGCATCGAGCGCCAGGATCCGGGAAATCACCTGCTCGCTCCTGCTTCCGTCGTCGCGAGCGAAGCCGGCGACGTCACCGGGGACGAACGGGCGCAGGACCGTCCGGGCCGAATCGGCACGCAGGATCGGCTCGGAATGGAGCCGCACCAGCGCCGCGTCATGGCGCACGGCATCCTCTTTGATGGGGGCGCTCATTGCGGTTCGCTGCCCCTATGACCAAGCCGCCCGATCGGCCGATCGTATGCGGCCATCTGGTGATCGCGCCGGGCCGCATCGCGAGCGGGCGCGGCCGCCATCGTCGCACGGCCGACGCCCTCGCTGTCGCACGAATCGTTCATTCCATTGCTCTCCTGAAGCGCATCGCCGCCGGGAGACCCCGCGGCCGATCGACACCCTTTTCCGGCGCTCCGCCTCGATAGTCGATGGGGCTGGGGAATACGAGCGGAACGCGCGTCTGGATAGGCGCCCCCGTCGATGCGATCCGCATGTCGCATGCCGTCGCGTTCGTCGCCCTTTCATGCTCCCCGCACGGTCATAGTCGATGGACATTCAAACGGGGGCGGCTCAGTGGGCACCATCGCTCCGTACCGGAGTTCTGTTGTCGCTCATCGAGCTCGCCGCATTCCACAGGAGACGTCCCATGGCGCATGAGAGTTCACCCCAGGCTGGCGGTTCCGTCCGTGCGGACGGCACGCCGGAGCGGCTGGCGATCGACACGATCCGGACGCTCGCCATGGATGCCGTGCAAAAGGCCGAATCGGGCCATCCCGGCACGCCGATGGCGCTCGCGCCGGTCGGCTACACGCTGTGGCGCGATTTCCTGCGTTTTGATCCGGCGACCCCGGATTGGCCCAACCGCGACCGGTTCGTGCTGTCGGTCGGCCATGCGTCGATGCTGCTCTATGCGCTGCTCCATCTCGCCGGAGTCGAGGAAATCGACGCGGACGGCCGCAAGACCGGCAGGCCCGCGGTCAGCCTCGACGACATCAAGGCGTTCCGCCAGCTCGATTCGAAGACGCCGGGGCATCCGGAATATCGCATCACCACCGGTGTCGAGACGACCACGGGGCCGCTCGGCCAGGGCTGCGGCAACTCGGTCGGCATGGCGATCGCGGAACGCGCGCTCGCCGCGCGCTTCAACCGGCCCGACTTCACCTTGTTCGATCACGACGTCTACGTGCTGTGCGGCGACGGCGACATGATGGAAGGCGTGTCGGGCGAGGCGGCATCGATCGCGGGCCATCTCGCGCTGTCGAACCTGTGCTGGATCTACGACAGCAATCACATCTCGATCGAGGGGGCGACCGATCTCGCCTTTACCGAGGACGTCGGCAAGAGGTTCGAGGGCTATGGCTGGAACGTCATCCACGTCGACGACGCCAACGACACCAAGGCCGTCGCCGCCGCGCTCGACACCTTCCGCCGGACCGACGACCGGCCGACCTTCATCGTCGTCCATTCGGTGATCGGCTGGGGGTCGCCGCGCGCCGGCAGCGAGAAGGCGCACGGCGAGGCGCTGGGCGAGGACAATGTCCGCGCCACGAAGAAGGCCTATGGCTGGCCCGAGGACGCGCAGTTCCTCGTCCCCGACGGCGTCGCGGGGGCGTTCAACGCGGCGCTGGTCGCGCATGGCGGCAAGTTGCGCGAACAATGGCAGGCGCTGTTCGAGCGCTATCGGCAGGCATTCCCGACCGAGGCGGAGGAGTTCGAACTGCTGCGGCAGGGGAAGCTGCCCGACGGCTGGGACGCCGACATCCCCGCCTTCCCGGCCGATGCGAAGGGCATCGCCTCGCGCGATGCGGGCGGCAAGGTGATCAACGCGATCGGACCGCATGTGCCGATGCTGATCGGCGGCGCGGCGGATCTCGCGCCATCGACCAAGACCAATCTCACCTTCCAGGGCGCGGGATCGTTCGAACCGGGCAGCTATGGCGGCCGCAACCTCCATTTCGGCGTGCGCGAGCATGCGATTTCCTATCTGCGCTCCTACACCGCGACCTTCCTGGTCTTTGCCGATTATATGCGCGCGCCGATCCGGCTCGCCGCGATCATGGAGGTGCCGACGATCTTCGTCTTCACCCATGATTCGATCGGCGTGGGCGAGGACGGGCCGACGCATCAACCGATCGAGCATCTCGCGACGCTGCGCGCGATTCCCGGACTGGACACGATCCGCCCGTGCGACGCCAACGAGACGGCGGCGGCGTGGAAGGTGGCGCTGAGCCACACCCACGAGCCCAGTGCCCTGATCCTCTCTCGCCAGGCGCTGCCCACGCTGGACCGCACACGCTATGCCGCCGCCGAGGGGCTGCAGCAGGGCGCCTACATCCTCGCCGATGCGGCGGAAGGCGATCCCGAGGTCATCCTGATCGCGACGGGGAGCGAGGTCTCGCTGGTGGTCGACGCGCATGAGCAGCTGGCGGCGGACGGGGTGCGGTCGCGCGTCGTCTCGATGCCGAGCTGGTATTTGTTCGAAAAGCAGGACGTTGCCTATCGCCAGCGCGTCTTCCCGCCATCGGTGCGCGCGCGCGTCGCCGTCGAGCAGGCCGGCGCGATGGGATGGGACCGGTACGTCGGATCCGACGGTGCGACCATCACCATGTCGACCTTCGGCGCGTCGGCGCCGCTCGCCAAGCTCAGGGAGAAGTACGGCTTCACGGTCGACAATGTCGTCAAGGTCGCCCGCGACGTCATGGGCAAGGCCCGGTGACCCACGATGGCCCGATCGGCCTGCTCGTCTCGGATGTCGACGGCACGCTCGTCCGCAAGGACAAGAGCCTCGCCGATGCGACCGTCGCCGCCGTGCGCACGCTCACGCAGGCCGGGCTGCCCGTGACGCTGATCAGCGCGCGCCCGCCGTCGGGCATGCACTGGCTCGCCGACCGGCTCGATCTCGGCGGTCCGTTCGGCGCGTTCAACGGCGGCGTCCTGTTCAAGCGGGATCGCTGCGTGATCGCGCGGCATTGCCTCGATCGCCGCGTTGCCGAGGCCATGATCGCCCTGTTCCGCGACGCGGGGATCACCTGCTGGGTGTTCGCGGACGATCAATGGCTGTCGAGCAGCGGCGACGATCCGCACAACCCCGGCGAGGAGAAGGCGTCCAATATCCCGCCGATCATCACCGGCGATTTCAGCGCAAAGCTCGCCCGGATCGATAAGATCGTCGGCGTCAGCGACGATCATGCGCTGCTCGTCGAGCTCGAGACGCGGGCCAAGGCGATCGCCGGCGCGGACGCGACGATCGCGCGATCGCAGCCTTATTATCTCGACGTGACGGCGCCGCTCGCGAACAAGGGCGATGGCGTCGCGTTCCTCGCCGAGGCGTTCGGCGTTCCGCTGGATCAGGTCGCGGTCATCGGCGATCAGGCGAACGATTTGCCGATGTTCGCGCGCGCGGGTCTGTCGATCGCGATGGGCCAGGCGCCGCCGGCGGTGAAGTCCGAGGCCATGCTCGCCACCGACAGCAACGACGCGGACGGCGTCGCCGGCGCGATCACGCGGATCATTTTGCCGAGAATCGGCGGCTGAGCCGCCCGCACGGAGGATGGGATGGCACAGCCGAACTGGCGCGACTTCGACGACGCCCGGCAGATGGACGCCGCGGCCGCCGCGCATGTCGCGGCGGTCATCCTTGCCGCCCTCGACGCGCGCGGCCGGGCCTGCCTCGCGGTGCCCGGCGGCAAGACGCCGGTCCCCATCTTCGAGCTGCTGACCCAGGACCGCCGCATCGATTGGGAGCGTGTCGTGCTGCTGCCGACCGACGATCGGCTGGTCGCGCTGGTCGACGATCTCAGCAACCTGCACCTGATCCGGTCGCTGCTCGGATCGACCGGCGCGAAGATCGTGCCGCTGACGAGCGCGGCGGCGCTCGATCCCGTGGCCGCCGCGGACTATGCGGAGCAGGTGCTGCGCGCGCTGGATTGGCCGCTGGACCTGCTCTGGCTCGGCATGGGCAGCGACGGCCATACCGGCTCGATCCTCCCCGGCCCGGACTTCGATCGGGCCGTGGTGGAGGGCGGCGATCGGCTGGCCGTGGCGGTCACCCCCGACCCGCTCCCTCCCGAGGCGCCGGTCGCCCGCGTGACGCTCACGCGCCACGCGATGACGCGGACCCGCAGCGCCATGCTGACCATCACCGGTGCGGCCAAGCGCGCGGTGGCGGAGCGGGCGATCGCGGACGGCGTTCGTTCGACCACCGCGATCGGCCTCGTGCTCGGGAGCATGACCGCGCCCGTCGAGCTGTTCTGGAGCGCGTAGATGCA
>CAXSHP010000147.1:4386-7174 GCA_964236935.1 uncultured Sphingomonadaceae bacterium | reverse complement strand
TCTTCGACGGTGACGCGCGCCATATATGCCGCTCCGTTGGGATAAACAGGCTGAGGTGAAGTGCGCGCCGCTAGCAAACAGGGCGCGCTAAGTCAACGAAGGATGCCCGCGTCGCCGCGGCCACGCGCATCCGCGCAAAAGATCGGCCGCTAGAAAACCGGCGTCAGCTTCAGGAGACGGCCGGTCGGGGCGTCTTCCAGCACCCAAATCGCACCATCGGGTCCTTGCGTCACCGCGCGAATGCGGGCGCCCAAGGCGATCCGTTGCGCTTCGGCGGCGCTCGTGCCGGTAAAATGGACGCGGACCAGCCCTTGGGATTTCAGTCCGCTGATAATCGCATCCCCTTGCCAGGCACCGAACAGAGTGCCCGCATAAAAGATCATGCCGGAGGGCGCGATCGTCGGCGTCCAGGATATCGCGGGAGCGGAGTAGCCGTCGCCCGGGCTATGGTCCGGTATCGAGCTTCCGTCGTAATTGTCGCCGTTCGAGACATTGGGCCAGCCATAATTGCTGCTCGCCTCGACCAGGTTGAGCTCGTCGCCGCCCAGCGGACCCATCTCATGTTCCCACAGCCGGCCCCCGGCATCGAATGCGAGGCCATAAGGATTGCGGTGCCCCAGCGTCCATGTCTCAGGCAGCGCGCCGGCGCGGCCGACGAAGGGATTGTCCGCGGGAATGCTGCCGTCGAGGTTCAGGCGGACGATCTTGCCCAGCGTGTTGCCCAGATCCTGTACGGGTGCGAACTCTTGGCGATCGCCGGCGGCGATGAAGAGAAACTTGCCGTCGGGGGAAAATGCCAAGCGGCCGCCGGGTTCGCCCGACCCGGGGTCGCTCACGATCTTCGGAGTCTGCCGCCAGATGACGCGAACATCGTCGAGCGTGCCGCCCCCGCCTGCATCCAGCGCCAATTTGCCCGTTGCGACGGCGAGCCCCGCGGGGTTCTGCGTTGCATCGCCGGCGGCGCGCCCCACCCTCGGCTCGCCGGGGCCGCCGGGCTCGATGAAGCTCATATAAACGACTCGGTTGGACGAAAACCGGGGATCCAACGCGACGTCCAGCATGCCGATGTTCGTGGGAAGCCCGGTCAGCGGCGTGGCGGCCCCGGCCTGGGTGACGACGGACATGCGGCCCGGCTCGGTCCCGCCGTAAACCCGTTCGGTCACCAGGAGGCGGCCGTCAGGCAGGAAGGCCATCGCCCACGGCACCGGAAACGCCGCCACGGCGGTGCTTTGTACCGAGACCACGGCGCGCGGCGCGACGGCTGCGGGCGCAGGCGAATCCGTGCCGCCGCTCCCCCCACCGCAGGCGGCGAGCAGCAGCGGCGCGAGGCCGAGCCCCGATCGCACCAGCGAAAGCATTTTCCGCGCGATAGATCTCACAGTCGCTCCCCTCGCATCGCAGCGTGACGATCTCGGCGGCCCGCCAGCCGCTTCGCCTTATCAGATAGTTCCTCGCCTTCAAGCGCGGTCATCGGGTCGAAGCCCGCGGCGGGAATCCACGAGCCTTGTCATGACCGCGGCGCGCGCGGCATGGGGACGGCATGGCCCCCCCCCCACCAATCCGCCGCCGACCCCGGCCCACGTTCGAAGTCGACGGCAACCGTCTGACCCCGCTGATCGAGGGCAGCGAGCGTCTCGATGCGCTGCTCGCTTTGATCGACGGGGCGCAGCATAGCCTGCGCCTGCTCTATTACATCTACGCCGACGACAACGCCGGCCGGCGCGTGCGCGACGCCTTGCTTGAGGCACGCGCGCGCGGGGTCGGCGTATCGCTGCTGGTCGACGGCTTCGGCAGCGAGGCGGCGCATCCCGGCTTCTTCGCCCCGCTGCGCGATGCCGGCGCCGAATTCTGCCGCTTCCTGCCGCGCTACGGCCGACGCTACCTGCTGCGCAACCACCAGAAGCTCGCGCTCGCCGACGAGGCGCGGCTGATCATCGGCGGGTTCAACATCGCGGACGATTATTTCGCCGACCAGGGCGCCGCCGCGTGGCGCGACCTCGGGCTGCTGGTCGAGGGCCCCGAGGCGGAGCGGCTGACGGGCTATTTCGACGCGCTGGCGCGCTGGACCCGTCAGCCGAACGCCAAGATGCGCGCGTTGCGGCACACGTTGCGGCGCTGGAGCCAGGCGCGCGGCAAGGTGCGCTGGCTGCTCGGCGGGCCGGCAAGGCGGCTCAGCCCGTGGGCGCGGACGATCAAGCAGGACATCGTCGAGGCGCGGCGGCTCGACATGATCGCCGCTTATTTCTCGCCCAATCCGGCGATGCTCCGCCGGATCGAGCGCACCGCGAAAGATCCCGGCGGCGGCGCGCGCATCGTCACCGCCGCCAAATCGGACAATGGCGCGACGATCGGCGCGGCGCGGCATTGCTACGCCAGCCTGCTCAAGCGCGGCGTGCGCGTGTTCGAATATCAGCCGACCAAGCTCCACACCAAATTGTACGTCGCCGACGACGTCGTCCACATCGGCTCGGCCAATTTCGACATGCGCAGCCTCTATCTCAATCTCGAGCTGATGCTGCGGATCGACGATGCCGCGTTCGCGGCGTACATGCGCGACTATGTCGAAGGTGAACTCGGACGATCGCGCGAGATCAGCCGCGCCGGGCATCGCGCCAATGCGACGCTATGGAACCGGATGCAGTGGGGGCTCTGTTATTTCGCCGTGTCGGTGGTCGATTACGGCGTCTCGCGGCGCGTCAATTTCGGCGTGGATTGATCCGCCCTCAGCCCTTCCATGCCCAGTAGAGCTGGCACGGCGGAATGTTGATCAGCTCGAATTCATGGTCGA
>CAXSHP010000147.1:0-4376 GCA_964236935.1 uncultured Sphingomonadaceae bacterium | reverse complement strand
CCGTCTCGCCCGCGATGTCGTCGCCGACGCCGGGCGGCAGCGTCGAGAAGGGCAATCCCGACAGCACGTAATCGGCATGCGCGAAGCCCAGCCCGGCGAGGATCGTACCGACTTCGGCCGCGGATCCATGACAGCGCTGCAGCCGGCTGTCGGGGATATGCCGCCCGAGATAGTCGATGAAATCCTTGTTGGTGTCGATCGCCACCAGCGTCGCGTCGGCCGACATCCGCTCGAGAATCGGGCGGGTGAAGGTGCCGACGCCCGGGCCATATTCGACGAACACCTTGGTCTTCGCCCAGTCGACGCGCTCGAGCATGTGATCGATGCACTGGCGCGACGACGGGATGATCGAGCCGACCATCACCGGATGCTTGAGGAATTCGCGGAAGAACATCGCAAGCGGGCCGTCGGGAACCGAGCGGCGCCGACTCGCCCGCTGCTTGGTGGCCGTATCGGCGGGAAATCCGGTCATGGTCGCTCCGAGTTACGATGTGCGAACCGCCCAGTTCGCAAATGCGCCCGCCAAAGGCAAGCCGACGCGGCATCTCTTGTCGTCAATCCGCCGAATCGCACTGACCCGCGCATGATCGACGCGGCCGTACGATGTTTTACCCCTTCTACAGGATTGTCACGCTATCATCCGTGCTGCAGCCGCGAAGATAATGCGGCGCTTGCGAAGCGTTTGGATCGTACGTAACGTAGATTACGTTGTGTGCGCTGCAACAGCGACGTCGGTCGAGAGGAGAGCCAGTGCGCCGATTGCCGCCGCTCACCGCGATCGAGGCGTTCGTCCGCGTCGCGCGGCTCGGTTCGGTCAAGGCCGCCGCCGAAGAGCTCGCTTTGTCGTCTCCCGCGTTGAGCCGCCGCATTCAGGCGCTCGAGCGCTTCGTCGGGCGAACCTTGTTCGAGCGGCGCCATCAGTCGATGGTGCTGACGGCCGACGGCGAAGCGTTGTTCGCCCGCATCGGCGGCCCGCTCGACCAGCTCGGCGAGGCGATCGAGGCGACCACCGGGGACGCCGAGATCATGCGCCTGCGCCTCGCCGTGCCCCAGCTCTACGCGTCGCAACGGCTGCTGCCGCGTCTCCCGGCGCTGCGCGAGGCGCATCCCTCGCTCCATATCGATATCGATACCGGCGCCTATGCGTTGACGCGCCTCGGCGAAGGCCTCGACGCCGCGGTCGTGCTCGCCCGCTCGATCGAGCCGCCGCTCTACAGCCGGCGGATGACGCGCAATCGCGTCGCCGTGCTCGGCGCGCGCAGCCTGGTCGAACGCGAGCGGATCGAGCATCCCGAGCAGCTCGCCGAGCTCACCATCCTCATCCATCGCGATCTGCCCGACACGTTCGAGACGTGGCGCGAGGCGATGGGCCGCCCGACGCTCGAGCCGGCCGCGGTCGATCACTTCGATTCGGGCGCGCTGATGCTCGAGGCGACCGCGCAGGGCCTGGGCGTCGCGTTCATGCTCGACACCCACCTCGACGGCGCGCACGACGATCGCCTCGTCGCCTTGTTCGATCGCGTCGTCGACAGCCCCTACAGCTATTGGTTCGCCTGCCGCCGCCCGGCGCTGTCGCTGCGCCCGGTCAAGCTGTTCCACGACTGGCTGTTCAGCGCCGGCTGACCGCTCGAGCGCCGCCCGTCACGCGTCCGCCTGGACCTTCATCGCTGTGATCGCGCCCGGCTTGGCCGGCGGCTCGCCCTTGGGCAGCGCGTCGACATGCTCCATCCCCGAGACGACCTCGCCCCACACGGTATATTGATTGTCGAGGAAGGTCGCGTCGTCGAACACGATGAAGAACTGGCTGTTGGCCGAGTTCGGACTGCTCGACCGCGCCATCGAGCAGACGCCGCGGACATGCGGCTGCTTCGAGAATTCGGCCTTGAGGTTGGGCTGCGACGACCCGCTCATGCCGGTGCCGGTCGGGTCGCCGCCCTGCGCCATGAAGCCGGGGATGACGCGGTGGAACACGACGCCGTCGTAGAAGCCCTCGCGCGCCAGCGCCTTGATCCGCTCGACATGGCCGGGCGCGAGATCGGGGCGCAGGCGGATGACCACGTCACCGGAATCGAGCGTCATCACCAGCATGTTCTCGGGTTCGTCGGCCATCGGAATCTCCTGTCCTTCAAAGTGACGTCATCCCGGCGTGCGCGGAATGACGAATTGCGGGCTCTCCTAAGCAGCGACCAGCGTCTCCGCCAGCCCATATTCGGCGGCGACCAGCTCGTAGCTGCGCCGCCGCGCCGCATGATCGGGCATGATGTTGACCAGCAGCAGCTCGTCCGCGCCATATTCCTGCGCCGCCGCGTCGAGCCCTCCACGGACCTCGCGCGGATCGCCCAGCACCATCCGCCGCTCGCGGCGCGCGGCCGCCGGATTGTCGGCCAGCCAGGCCACCGCCTCGTCGATCGGCGGCACCGCGATCAGCCGGCCCGCAAGGAGATGCGCGAACATCATCTGCGACGGAACCGCGAGGCGTTCGGCCTCCGCCTTGCCCGGCGCGGCGATCGCCCACACCGCCGCCGCGACATAGGGCGCGGCCAGGGTCGCCGAGGGCTTGAAGCGGCGGCGATATTCCGCCGCGAGCGGCGCGCCGGACGAATTGATGAAATCGGCGAAACAATAAGGCAGCCCCGCCTCCGCCGCCCAGATCGCGCTGTCCATCGACGAACCGAGCAGCCACACGGTCACGCCGCCGCCCGTCGGCATCGTCGCGTGGAGCGGCGCGAACGCGTGATCGGCCGGCAGGCCCTCGCCGAGATAGGCGATCAGCTCGGCGAGATGGGCGGGGAAATCGTCGCTCGGCATTCGTCGGCCGCGGTCGCGCTGGAGCGCGAACGCGGTGCGCCCGTCGGTGCCCGGCGCGCGCCCGAGACCGAGATCGATCCGCCCGGGCGCGAGCGCGCCGAGCAGGCCGAACGTCTCGGCGACCTTGAACGGCGAATAATGGGGCAGCATGATCCCGCCCGAGCCGACGCGGATCCGCTCCGTCGCCAGCGCCACCGGCCCGATCAGCGCCTCGGGCGCGGCGCCGGCGAGCGCGGGCGAGGCGTGATGCTCGGCCAGCCAGTAGCGGTGGTAGCCGAGCCGGTCGCACGTCTGGGCCAGATCGAGCGTGTTGCGCAGCGCCTGCGCGGTGTCGCTCCCCGCCGAAATGGGCGACTGATCGAGCACGGACAGGAGATAGGGTTTGGTCATCGGGGGTATGTAGGTGGGGCAACGCTCAAACCAATCCACCGTGGGCGCGGAGACGAGGAATCGACCGTCGCCCCGGCGGAAGCCGGGGTCCACGGACGGCGTCCGCTCTCGGCTCCAGCCGCTCCGTAACCATGGATCCCGGCTTTCGCCGGGATGACGATGATTCAATGCGATTGAAACGACTCCAGGCTGACAGACGGCCTTCCGCCCACTAGGGGAGGCGGGTTGCGCGGCCGGGAGGCGAAGATGAGCGAAAGCGAGATCGACACGCCGGCCCGGCCGGAGCTGCGCCACGACGCCGAGGATCGGCTGCTGCCGGGCTTCGTCAGCGCGGTGGTGGAGCGGGTCGAGGCGGGCGACGCCGAAGGCGCGCGCGCCTTGGTCGAGCCGCTCCATCCCGCCGACATCGCCGATCTGTTCGAGCTCGCGCCGAGCGATGCGCGGCGGCCGCTCGCGGCGGCGCTGGCCGAATTGCTCGACGGCGAGGTGCTCGCCGAGATGAACGACTGGGTGCGCGACGAGCTGATCGACGCGCTCGAGCCGCACGAGGTCGCCGAGATCGCGGGCGAGCTCGATACCGACGACGCCGTCGCGATCATCGAGGACATGGAGGAGGACGATCAGCGCGCCGTCCTCCGTGCGATGGAGCCCGACGACCGTGCCGCGATCGAGGCGGCGCTGTCGTTCCCCGAGGAATCCGCCGGCCGGCTGATGCAGCGCGAGCTGATCGCGGTGCCCGAGCATATGACGGTCGGCCAGCTGATCGATTATCTGCGCGACAATCCCGATCTCACCACCGATTTTTGGGAGGTGTTCGTCGTCGATCCGGGGCATCGCCCGATCGGTACGTGCCAGCTCAGCTGGCTGCTGCGCACCCCGCGCGACATCTCCGTCAGCGACGTGATGAAACGCGAGCAGACGCTGATCCCGGTCGACATGGACCAGGAGGAGGTTGCGCTCCGCTTCCAGAAATATGCGCTCATCTCGGCCGCCGTGATCGACGGGGCGGGGCGGCTGGTCGGCATGATCACGGTCGACGACGTCGTCCACATCATCCAGGAAGAGGCCGGCGAGGACATCCTCAAGCTCTCGGGCGCGGGCGAGGGCGACATCAACGAGCCCTTGCTGTCGACCGTGCGCACGCGGCTGTCGTGGCTGGTCGTCAACCTCGGCACCGC
>CAXSHP010000146.1:0-7189 GCA_964236935.1 uncultured Sphingomonadaceae bacterium | reverse complement strand
CGTAAAAGGTTAATGCGCGAGTACAGTTGGCGAGGGATTCGCCGGGCGGCGTGGCGCGGCTGCAACGCGATTCCCTTTTCATGACGTGGTTGCGCCTTATCTGAAGCGGGAGCGGCGGCAGGGTCCGCCGCGCGGGAGAACCGCCATGATCGATAAACGACCGTTCGCCACGCTCGGCCACGCCAACCACGGCTGGCTCGATGCGCACCACCATTTCTCGTTCGGCGACTATCGCGATCCGGAGCGCGACCGCTGGGGCTCGATCCGCGTCTGGAACGACGACGAGATCGCGCCCGGCGCGGGCTTTCCGCCGCATCCGCACGCCGACATGGAGATCATCACCTATGTCCGCGAGGGCGCGATCAGCCACCGCGACAGCGAGGGCAACGAGGGCAAGACGCGGGCCGGCGACGTCCAGGTGATGAGCGCGGGGAGCGGTATCCGCCATTCCGAATATAATGCGGAGGGCGAGACCTGCCGGCTGTTCCAGATCTGGATCCTGCCCGCCGAGCGCGGCGGCGAGGCGGGCTGGGGCGCGAAGCCATTCCCCAAGGAAACGCGCGCCGGCGCCTTTACGACGCTCGCCAGCGGCTTTGCCGAGGACGAGGACGCGCTGCGCATCCGTACGCCGGCGCGGGTGATGGGCGCGACGCTCCACGCCGGGCAGACGATCGAGCATGTCATCGGGGCGGGACGCCATGCCTATCTCGTTCCCGCCACGGGCGCGATCGACGCGAACGGCACGCGGATCGATGCGCGCGACGGCGCGGCGATCGATGGCGGGACGACGCTCCGCCTGACCGCGCTCGAGGACAGCGAGCTGGTCCTGGTCGACGCGGCTTAGGCGAGGCCCCCCTCCCTGCTGGCAGGGAGGGGGGTTGGGGGTGGGTGCTCTCCGCGAACGACCGGCCGCAAGGGGAGAGCACCCACCCCAACCCCTCCCTCTGCGAGGAGGGGCTTTTCGGCCGGCTTTCGCCGGGGTGACGGGCAGCGTAAGGGGCATCATGCTCGCCGACCACATCCTGTTCATCGATGCCGAGGCGATGGTGCTCGACAAGCCGGCGGGGCTGCCGGTCGATCCGCCGCGCGACGGCTCGCTCAGCCTCGAGAACCATCTCGACTCGCTGCGCCTCGGCTTCCAGCGCCGGCCGAGCGCGGTGCATCGGCTCGACCGCGATACTTCGGGCTGCCTGCTGCTCGCGCGCAATCCCAAGGCGCACAAGCGCTATGCCGCGGCGTTCGAGGCGGGCGAGGTGGCCAAGCAATATCTCGCGGTGGTCGAGGGCGTGCCCGACGGCGAGGCTGGCATGATCGACCTGCCGCTCGGCAAGACCAGCACGCGCGAAGCGGGCTGGCGGATCGTGCCCGACGCCACGGGCAAGGCGGCGCGGACCCGCTGGGAGAAGCTCGCGACCGTCGGCGGCCGGGCGCTGCTGCTGCTGACCCCGGAGACGGGACGGACGCACCAGCTGCGCGTCCATGTCGCAAGCGGGCTGGGGACGCCGATCGCGGGCGACCCGGTCTACGGCAAGGGTGCCTCGACCGGCTCGGGAGGGATGCTGCTTCACGCCTGGACGCTCGGCGTGCCGCGCGGCGGCAAGGCGGCGATCGTCGCGCGCGCGCCGCTCCCCGACAGCTTCGCCGGCTTCGATGCCCCCTGAACCCTGGCCGGTGCCCGAGGAGGCGCTCGAGGAGAAGTTCCTCGCCGCGACCGGGCCGGGCGGGCAGAACGTCAACAAGGTCGCCACCGCATGCCAGCTGAGGCTGGATGTCTATGCGCTGCGGCTCCATCCCGAAGTGTTCGCGCGGCTGCGCACGCTCGCCGGCAGCCGGATGACCGGCGAGGGCGAGATCGTGATCACCGCGCGCAGCCACCGCACGCAGGAGGCGAACCGCGCCGACGCCCGGCTGCGGATCGGCGAGCTGCTGCGCCAGGCGCACGAGCGCCCGGTGCGGCGGATCCAGACGCGCCCGAGCCGCGCCGCCAAGACCAAGCGGCGCGAGGGCAAGGCGGTGCGCGGCGAGGTCAAGCGCGGGCGGGGGAAGCCCGTGGTCGACTAGATCTCAGGCGCGTCGAGCGTCGGAAGCGATCCGATACCGGCGGTTCGCGGTCAAGCGTGACTAACGCTTATATATTTCTCAAGGTGGTGAAGACGTTGTTGATAATGGCGGCATAGTTTTCGCGAAGGAGATCGAATGCGTAGTCTATTGATTTCGTTATTTTTCTTTTGTCTTATTTCGCACGGAACTGCGGTCAGGGCCAGCCATTCGGAGCATCCCGAATGGTTGGTAGGTGAATGGGCCTTTCCGAAAGCCGGCGATAGACATCCACGCAAGGCTTGTATGAGCGATGAGACCATTTCGTACAGCAGCAGAGGATTTTGGATAGGAACGGCGACTGGAGACTATGGGCGATGGCGGATCAATGGAAATCGCCTGACCGAGATCACGCTGGATGCCGCGGGCGGGGGCTCTCTTTCCGACAGGGGATCAGTTCATACGCGACGATTTCGTGTCATCGGAGATGGCATGTTGCACATAGACAACGAGCGTCCCTACACGATGATACGGTGCCGAAAGAATATCGACGGGGCATTCGCAAAGGGTGTGAGACACTAATCTGCATTCGGCACGCTGGCTGTGCTCAGATGCGGCGTTAGAAGATCTGAATCGACGATTATGGTGAGCATTATTGCCATGGTTAAGGATTGACCCGAAACGGCACATCCCCGCCGATCCGGCGATGTGGCTGATTCGGAACCGTAATGTTAAGAAAGCGTAAAGCAATCGACCGCGGTGACGCGGATGTTGCAGGCTCGCGGCAGGAAGGCTCGATCGATGCGCACTCTGGGATATTTCGGAACGGCGACTGCGCTGGCGCTGGTCGCCGCGGCGACGCCGCTCGCGGCAAAGGGCGGCGCGTCGGCGGGGGCCTGGGGCGGCGGGCACATGTCTCCGTCGCACGGCGGCGGGATGCACATGCCTCCCCCGCAGCCGGGAGGCGGGATGCATATGCCGCCGCCGGGAGGCACGCATGGCGGATCGTGGAGCGGCAGCCACTCGACCAGCACTTCTTCGAGCAGCAGCCACTCGACTAGTTCGAGCAGCAGCAACTCGAACAGTTCGAGCAGCAGCATTTCAAACAGCTGGAACAACGGCCACTCGAACAATGGTCACTGGTCCGGCGGGTCGTGGTCCGGTGGCCGGGGTCCAGGCTGGAATGGCGGCCATTGGGGCGGCGGCTGGAACGGCGGAAACTGGAACGGCAGAAACTGGAATGGCGGAAACTGGAATGGCGGCGACCGGGGCGGCTGGGACCGCTATTACCGTCCGACGCGCGGCTATCGCCTGTCGAGCTTCTGGCTGTCGCCGACCTATTTCCTTTCCGATTGGGGAAATTACGGCCTCTACGCGCCGGGCTACGGCAATCACTGGCTGCGTTATTACGACGACGCCGTGATGGTCGACGCGCGCGGCAACATCCTCGACGCGCGTTACGGGCTCGATTGGGACCGACCGCGCGACGATCGCGCGCCGGGCGCCGGGCCGCGGCTCGACTATGACACGGGCTATGACGATGGCTACGACGACGGGTTCAGCGATGCCGCGGGCGATGCCGCGCCGCGCCTCGACGGCGGCGGGGCGTGGCATGACGGCGGCCCCCGCCGCGAGCACTACGGCTTCTCCAACGGGTCGGTGATCTATGCCGCGCCGGGGGTGACGACCGTCGTCGTCCAGTCGGCGCCGGTGGTGACCACCACCACGACCTACGAGGACGTCGTCTATCGCAGCGTCAGGCCGAAATGGCAGCCCAGCCATCGGCGGATAGCGCAAAGGCCGCACTGCCGGTGCAGGTGAACGGGCCGCGCTCGGCCGTCATCTCGTCGACGACGAGGCGGCCGGGCGCGATCCGCAGCAGGTTGAAGCTGTTGGGCGTGCCGCGCCGCCGGTAGGAGGTGGCGGTGCCCGCCTGGACCACCATGACGTGCGGGTCGATGGAGCGCTGAGGCCCGCCGATCGCCACCGTATGGGCGTGGTGATGCCCCGCCATGATGATTTGGACATGCGCGTCGCGCACCGCGGCGAGCGCCCGCCGTGCGCCGTGCAGCGCATCCTCGATCTCGCCCTCCTCGTCTCCCGGCAGCGGCACCAGCGGATGGTGCGTCACCAGCAGCTTGATCGTTTCCGGGCCGACATCGCCGAACGTCTCGCCGATCCGCGCGATCTGCACGCGCGTCAGCCGTCCGTCCTTGACGGTCAGGCCGTGCGCGCTGAACAGCCCGAGCACGGCGATCTCGTCGTCGCGAAACAGGGCGCTGCGGCCGCGCGCGATGATCCGGCAATAGCGCCCGAGCGGAAAGAACAAGCGGCGGAAGAGGTCGTACAGCGGGATGTCGTGATTGCCCGGCACCACGACGAGCGGAAAACCGGCCGCCTCCAGCTCGCGGAGGAAGGCGTCGGCCTCGTGGAACTGGCGGCGCGTGGCGCGCTGGGTGAGATCGCCCGAGACGACGATCAGATCGGGCCGTGCCGCGACCAGCGCTTCATGGACCCGCTCGACCACGAACGGATCGTGCGCGCCGAAATGGAGATCGGAGATCTGGGCGATGGTGCGCATGCGGTGAGGATACGGGCGAGGCGGGCGAAGGTTGCGCGGCTCGTCAGCTCAGCCGATCGAGCGCTTCGTCGGTAAGCGAGCCGGGAACGATCATCAGCGGACAGGCGAGCACCCCCGCCTCCGCGGCGAAATGGACGACGAGCGGGCCGGGGGCGGCTTCGGCCGCGCCGAGCACGAGCGCGGCGATCTCGTGATTCTCGGCAAGCAGCTCGCGGATCACCTCGACCGCCTCGCCCTGCCGAACCACGATCGACGGCCGCACCCCCGACTCCTCGAGCAGCTCGCCGGCGACCTGGAGCACCATCGCCTCGGCGCGCAGCCGCGCTTCTTCCTCCATCGCCGCCTGGACGCCACCCCACTGGACGAATTCCTGGCGGGGGATCAGCACCAGCATCTCGACCGTGCCACCGGTCTTGACGGCGCGCCGCGCGGCGAAGCGCAGCGCCACCCGCGCCTCGCGCGTCTCGTCCATCACCACCAGATAAGTGCGCATCGCCCGTATCCTCTCGCTGATGAGACGGTGCGTCATTCGCACGTCCTAGGCAAGCGGCCGAGCTTGACCCGATCGTGCGATCTGGCAGAGGAAGGATCGAGCCGGATGTACCCTGAGAGGCGTTTTTCATGCCCGTGGAACTGAAGATGCCAGCCTTATCCCCGACGATGGAGGAGGGGACGCTGGCGAAGTGGCTGGTGAAGGAGGGGGATGTCGTCAAGTCGGGGGATCTCCTGGCGGAGATCGAGACGGACAAGGCGACGATGGAGTATGAGGCGGTCGACGAGGGGACGGATCGTGGTGCCGGAGGGGACCGACGGGGTAAAGGTAGGCGCGGTGATCGCGCTGATCGCGGGGGAGGATGAGGATGCTGCGCCGAAGGCAAAGCCGCCCGCGCCTGCTGCGGCCGCGCCCGAGCAAGCCCCTGCGGCGCCCGTCACCAAGGCGTCGTCCGCTGCTCCGGCGCCAGTCCCGGCGCCCCCTCCTGCGCCGTCTGCGTCGCAGGGCGATCGGGTGAAGGCGAGTCCGCTGGCGAAGCGGCTGGCGCAGCAGCAGGGGATCGATCTCGGCGCAATCAGCGGGTCGGGGCCGAACGGGCGGATCGTCAAGGCCGATCTGGCGGGGACGAAGCCGGTCACGGCGGCGGCGGCCACGACCGCCGCGCCTGCACCGGCGGCAGCCGCGCCGGCGTCATCGCCGACGCCGGTGGAGACCGACATCCCTCACGAGCCGGTCAAGCTATCGAACATGCGCAAGGTGATCGCGCGCCGGCTGACCGAATCGAAGCAGACGATCCCGCACATCTATCTGACGGTCGACATCAACCTCGATGCGCTGCTCAGGCTGCGCAGCGAGCTCAATGCGGGTCTCGCGGGGCGTGGGATCAAGCTGTCGGTGAACGATCTGCTGATCAAGGCGCTGGCGGCGGCGCTGCTCGAGGTGCCGGCGTGCAACGTCCAGTTCGCGGGCGATCGATTGCTCATGTTCGGCCGCGCCGACATTTCGGTCGCGGTGTCGATCCCGGGCGGGCTGATCACGCCGGTGATCGTCGACGCGGGCGCCAAGAGCGTGTCGACGATCGCGAGCGAGATCAAGGATCTCGCGGACCGCGCGCGCGAGGGCAAGCTCCAGCCGCACGAATATCAGGGCGGTACGGCGAGCTTGAGCAATATGGGAATGTATGGAATCAAGCAGTTCGAGGCGGTGATCAACCCGCCGCAGGGGATGATCATGGCGATCGGCGCGGGCGAGAAACGGCCTTATGTCGTTAACGATGCGCTCGCCGTCGCGACGGTGATGTCGGCGACGGGCAGCTTCGATCACCGCGCGATCGACGGGGCCGATGGCGCCGCGCTGATGCAGGCGTTCAAGCGACTGGTCGAAAATCCGCTTGGGATGCTCGCCTGACATGGTCATGCTGCCGGCCCTGTTGCTCGCCTTCCTCGCGGCGCTGACCGTGCCGTTCGCGGTTCGCCATTCGCCCCATACCTTCGGCGGCATGCTCTACGGATCGCTGTTTCATGTACCCTACACCGACGTGAGTCTGCGCATCGCGTGGCCGGTGTTCCTGCTGGTGGCCGCGCTGTTGTGGGGATTGTTCCGGCTGGCGAAGGGTTGACCGCAGGCCGCGCCCTATTCGCGGGTCCGCGCTGACGAAGGAATTGACGTGTCCGACAGCTACGACCTGATCATCCTCGGCTCGGGGCCCGGCGGTTATGTCGCGGCAATCCGCGCGGCGCAGCTCGGGCTCAAGACCGTGATCGTCGAGCGCGAGCGGCTCGGCGGGATCTGTCTCAACTGGGGCTGCATCCCGACCAAGGCGCTGCTGCGCACGTCGGAGATCTATCACTATCTGACGCATGCCGATGCCTATGGGCTAAGCGTGGAGAAGGCCGGGTTCGATCTCGGCAAGATCGTCGAGCGTAGCCGCAAGGTCGCCGGGCAGCTCAACGCCGGCGTCAACGGACTGATGAAGAAGAACAAGGTGACCGTCGTCGAGGGCGAGGGGACGATCACCGCGCCGGGCAAGCTCTCGGTCAAGCAAGGCGACCAGACGATCGAGCTCGCGGCGCAGAATA
>CAXSHP010000145.1:0-7219 GCA_964236935.1 uncultured Sphingomonadaceae bacterium | reverse complement strand
TTCAACCAGATCCACGAGCCGACCGGCAAGCGTATCAAATATGAGAAGACCGTGCCCGGCATCGGCCCGGTCGACCGCGACGAGATCCTCAAGGGCTTCGAATATGAGAAGGGCAGCTACGTCCTGCTCGACGAGAAGGAGATCGAGGGCGTCAAGCTCGAGAGCAAGAAGACGCTCGAGCTGACCCAGTTCGTCGACCTCCACGAAATCGACGCGATCTATTACGACAAGCCCTATTACGTCGTCCCGGCGGACGATCTGGCCGAGGAAGCGTTCGTCGTGCTGCGCGAGGCGCTGCGCAAGACCAAGAAGGTCGGCATCGGCCAGCTCGCGCTGCGCGGCCGCGAATATGCGGTGAGCCTCAAGGCGTGCGGGCGCGGCATGGTGCTCGAGACGCTGCGTTATGCCGATGAGGTCAACAAGGCCTCGGGCTATTTCCGCGAAATCTCCGACAGCACTCCGGACGAGGACCTGATGGACCTGGCCACGACGCTGATCGACAAGAAATCGGGCAAATTCGATGCGTCCGAATTCCACGATCGCTATATCGACGCGTTGCGCGACCTGATCGACCGCAAGCTCAAGAGCAAGACCGATAAATTGGTGATCGAGGATAGCGACGCGGCGCCCGCCGCGCGCGGATCCAATGTCGTCGACCTGATGGCCGCGCTCAAGAAGTCGCTGGAGAAGCCAGGTGCGGCGCCGGCCAAAGCGGCTGCGAAGCCCGTGGCGAAGAAGGCCGCACCGGCGAAGAAGCCGGCACCGGCGCGGAAACGGGCATGAGAGTCTCCCGCCCTCGCCGCTGTCCCGAGCGAAGTCGAGGGACGTTCTTCGGTGAGAACGTGTCTCGACTTCGCTCGACAAAGCGGTGAACTGCGATGGCCCGCACCGATCCCCTCGCCAAATACAATGCCAAGCGCGATTTCGCGCTGACCGCGGAGCCGAAGGGCATCCTCGGCGAGGGCAAGAACAACAAGTTCATCGTCCAGAAGCACGATGCCACCCGCCTCCATTACGATTTCCGTCTCGAGCTCGACGGCGTGCTCAAGAGCTGGGCGGTGACGCGCGGACCGAGCCTCGACCCCGAGGACAAGCGCCTCGCGGTGCGCACCGAGGACCATCCGATGTCCTACGCCGAGTTCGAGGGGACGATCCCCAAGGGCCAATATGGCGGCGGCACGGTGATGCTGTGGGACGTCGGCACCTGGGAAAGTCTCCCGGGCAAGGACCCGTCGAAAACGATCGAGGAGGGCCATCTCCACTTCTTCCTGCACGGTCACCGCATGAAAGGCGAATGGCTGCTGATCCGCCTCAAGCCGCGCCCCGGCGACCGCGGCGAGAACTGGCTGCTGCGCAAGATCAAGGACGAGCACGCCGGCGCGTCGGGCGGGTTGGTCGATACGCATGTCACCTCGGTCAAGACCGGCCGCTCGATGATCGACATCGCCGGCGGCAAGGGCGGCGCGGCCGAGTGGCAATCGAACCGGGCGGAGGAGCCAACGGAGACCCCCGCCCCCGCCGTTCCCCGGCGCAGGCCGGGGTCCAGCGAGAAGAAGAGTCGGGGCCCCGGCCTTCGCCGGGGAACAGGCACTGTGAGGAAGACCACCCTCCCCGCCTTTCGCGCACCCCAGCTGGCCACGCTCGTCGACCACGTGCCCGCCGGCACCGGCTGGCTCCACGAGGTCAAGTATGACGGCTACCGCTGTCTCCTCGCGATCGCCGGCGGCCAGGCGAAGACCTTCACCCGCACCGGACTCGACTGGTCGGACCGGTTCGCTGCGATCGTGACCGCCGCCACCGCGCTCGAGCTTCCGCCGTGTCTCATCGACGGCGAGGTGGTCGCGCTCGACAAGGACGGCAGACCGAGTTTCCAGGCGCTCCAGGCATCGCTCAAGGAAGGGGGCGGGACGCTTGCATTCTTCGCGTTCGATCTGCTCGAGGAGGACGGCAAAGACCTGACCACGCTTGGCAATCTCCAGCGAAAGCAACGCCTTCAGGCCCTTCTTTCGGAGACCAAGCCACCGATCGTCTATGCCGAGCATGTCACCGGCGGCGGCGAGGAGATGTTCCAGGCGCTGTGCGGCGAGGGTTATGAAGGCGTGATCTCGAAGCGCGCCGATGCGCCCTATCGTGGTCGCCGCTCGGCCAGCTGGCTCAAGATCAAATGCATTCGCCGGCAGGAGTTCGTCATCGTCGGCTGGACTCCGAGCGACAAGAGCGGGCGCAGCTTCCGCTCGCTGCTGCTGGGCGTCCACGAGGACGGCACATTGCGCTACGCCGGCAAGGTCGGCACCGGTTTCGACATGGCCGGCATCGACCGCCTGATGGGCCTGATGGGTCCGCTCGCGCAGGACGAGCCGACGGTCGACGCGCCGCGCGCGGCCGTCCGCGGCGCGCACTGGATCAAGCCCAGGCTGGTCGCCGAGATCGCCTTTACCGAGGTCACCGACGATTTCGTCCTGCGCCATCCAAGCTTCCTCGGCCTGCGCGAGGACAAGGCCGCCGAAGACGTGATCGAGGAAAAGATCGCGCCGGTCGAGAAGGTCGTCGACGAGAAGCCGTTCGGCGTGAACATCACCAACCGCGAGCGCGTGATCTTTCCCGAATCGGGGATCACCAAGGGCGAACTCGCCGATTATTACGCCACCGTCGCCGACACGATGCTCGATTGGATGGCCGATCGCCCGATCAGCCTCGTGCGTTGCCCGCAGGGCCGCGCGAAGCATTGCTTTTTCCAGAAGCACGATGCCGGCAGCTTCGGCGACCATGTCAAGCACGTCCCGATCCGCGAGAAGGACGGCCACGACGAGCCTTATCTCTACGTTGCCGACGAGCCCGGCCTGCTGACCTGCATGCAGATGGGCACGATCGAATTCCACGGCTGGGGTTCCAAAGTCGCCAATGTCGAGCTGGCCGATCGGATGGTGTTCGATCTCGATCCCGACGAAGGGCTCGATTTCGAGACGGTCAAGGCCGCCGCGGTGCAGCTGCGCGACGTGCTCGGCGAGATGGGCCTCGTGACCTTCCCGATGCTCACCGGGGGCAAGGGCGTCCACGTCGTCGTGCCCTTGGATGCCTCGGCCGACTGGGTGCGCGTCAAGGATTTCGCCAGCCGCTTCTCGCGAGCGATCGCCGGCGCGCACCCCGAACGCTTCACCGCCAACATGAAAAAAACCGAAAGAACCGGCCGTATCTTCCTTGATTGGCTACGCAATCAGCGCGGCGCAACGGCGGTGATGCCCTATTCGGCGCGCGCACGGCCCAACGCCACGGTAGCCGCACCGATCACCTGGGCGGAACTGGCCGAAGCCAAGGCGGCCGCACGCTTCACGATCAGGGACGCGGCCGAGCTGGTAGAGCGGGCGACGTCGACCGCACTCAAGGACTGGGGTAAGGCGGACCAGGCACTGCCCGATTTATGATGCGTAATCTGTTGCCTTAATATCCCATCAGCGCAAGTACTTCGCGGCGAGACCTCTCGTCCTCGCGGAACACACCCATCATCCGGCTGGTGGTCATGCCGACGCCCGGCGTGCGCACCCCGCGCGCGGTCATGCACGCGTGGCTCGCCTCGATCACCACGGCGACGCCGTGCGGCCTAAGCACCTCCCACACACAATCGGCGACCTGCGCGGTCAGCCGCTCCTGCACCTGGAGCCGCCGCGCGAAACCGTGGAGCACGCGCGCGAGCTTGGAGATGCCGACCACGCGGTCGCGCGGCAGATAGGCGATCGCCGCCTTGCCGATGATCGGCGCCATGTGATGCTCGCAATGCGACTGGAACGGGATGTCCTTGAGCAGCACGATCTCGTCATAGCCGCCGACCTCCTCGAACGTGCGGCTGAGGTGGACCGAGGGATCCTCGCCATAGCCCTGGCAATATTCCTTCCACGCGCGCGCCACCCGCTTGGGCGTATCGCGCAGACCCTCGCGCGCGGGATCGTCGCCGGCCCAGCGCAGCAGCACGCGGATCGCATCCTCGACTTCGGCCGGCACCGGCAATTTCGGCGACGGCTCCACCAGGTCACTCACGTCTCGTCCCCTCCTGCCGGCGATGCAGCCAAGGCGGCACTCGATCCATCGACGGCCGATATTCGCTATCGGACCGCCATAGCGCGCGCAAGCTGTCCGGATTGCGCCACGCCCCGACCGCGAGGCCCGGCGCGGTCGTCATGCCGAGGCGGCCGCCACAGCGACGCCTTGACGTTGAAACTTCGTGATTTATCTATCGTTTCGCCGGTAAAGGGATCACGAGACGGCGAATGACAGCGAACGATGACGGCGCTTTCGGGTCGATGATCCGCAAGCTCGAGCGACTGGGCAGACTCGACGACGAAGACCGGCGCGCGCTCGCCGCGCTCCCCTTCACCGTGAAGGCCGCCTCGGCCCATCATTATCTGGTGCGCGAAGGCAGCACCGCCTTCGACTGCTGCATCCTGCTCAAGGGTTATGCCTGCCGTCACAAGGCGACGAGCGACGGCGGCAGACAGATCGTCTCGTTTCACCTCCCCGGCGACATTCTCGACCTCCAGCATCTCCTGCTCGCGCGGGCCGATCATAATGTGCAGACGATCACGGCCGCGACGGTGGCCTGGGTGCCGTGCGCTTCGCTCAAGGCGATCGCCACCGAACGGCCGGCGATCGCCGAGGTGCTGTGGCGCGACACGCTCATCGACGCCTCGATCTTCCGCGAATGGGTACTCAACATCGGCCGGCGGGATGCCAAGGCGCGCATCGCCCACATGCTCTGCGAATTCGCCGCGCGCCGCGATGCGGCGGGTCTTGGCGCACCGGAGCGCTTCGAGCTGCCGATGACCCAGGAGCAGATCGCCGATGCGACCGGCCTCACGCCGGTCCATGTCAATCGCATGCTTCGCGCGCTGACCCAGGACGGCGTGATTTCGCGCCGAGGGCGGCAATTCGAGATCGTCGACTGGGATCGGATGCGCCGTGTCGCCGACTTCGATCAGGCCTATCTCCACGCCGCGGCCTAACCAGGCAATCGACGCCTGGAGTTTGTTTCACTGACATTGAACTATCAGTTCCCCGACAGAGGCCGGGGTCCAGTTGGGAAGACTCTGATTGGTGGGCACCAAGCCCGCCCCTGCGGCCTTCCCAACTGGACCCCGGCCTTCGCCGGGGAACGATTCAACCAAGACGAACCGACTTTAGCCGATGACGCCGGCCTGTCAGGCCTCATAGGCGACGACAGGGACGCCCACATCATTGGGCGAGCCCTCGCGCCGCGCCGAACTTGGCGCCCGCATCTTCGTGGGGCCGCACATAGACGCGGTAGATCGCCGGGAACTCGATCCGCAACGCGCGTTCGATTTCGTCGACGATGCGTTCGACGTCGCCGGCACTGAGCCGATTGTCGAAATCGGCATTGACCGCCGCGACGATCTGGTCGGGCGCGTTGTGGATGGTGATGATCTCGCCGACCCCCGTCACCCCCTGCCGCGAGACGGCGCGGCGAATGCCGGCGATCAGTTCGGGATCCGCCGCCTCGCCGATCAGCAAGCCCTTCGCTTCCCGCGCGAGGAAGATCGCCACGACGCCCAGCAGCAGCCCGATCAGGATCGAGGCGATGCCGTCGAAGCGGGGATCGCCCGTGAGTTCGGACAGCGCCAGGCCGATGCCCGCGAGCAGCAGGCCTGCCATCGCCGCACCATTCTCGAGCAGGACGATCACCGTCGTGGCATCCTTGGTCGAGACGAGCGCGTTCCACCAGCTCTTGCCGCCCCGTGCCCGGTCGAACGCGCGAAAGGCGGCGACGGTCGATCCGCCTTCGAGCGCGAACGCCACGGCCAGCACGCCATAAGCGATCAGCGGCGACACGGCGGGTTCGGGCGTCACGAAATGGCGAATGCCCTCATAGACCGAGACGCCGGCGCCAAGCGCGAACACCAGCAGCGCGACGACGAAGCTCCAGAAATACAGTTCCCGGCCATAGCCGCCGGGGTGCATCGCGTCGGCCGGCTTGGCCGCGCGTTTCTGGCCGTACATCAGCAGCAGCTGGTTGCTCGAATCGACCAGGCTGTGCACGCCTTCGGTCAGCATGGCGGACGATCCGGTGATCCCCGCCGCGACGAACTTCGCTGCGGCAATGCCGACATTCGCTGCCAGAGCGACGATCAATACCTTGCTGCTCTCGGTTTTCATGCGCGCGCCATAGCATGCGTTTTCGCGACTGGCTGTCCGAAAGCCGCCCGATTGTACCCTCCAGTTCCCCGGCGAAGGCCGGGGTCCAGCTGGGAAGGCCGCGATGGAGGTTCGGTCCCCACCAACCGAAGTCTCCCATCTGGACCCCGGCCTTCGCCGGGAAACGATCCAACCGAAATGACCGACTCAAGGGCGATCGCGGTTCCGGCTATGGACCGATAAAGACGGCTCAAACCTGCCGCAGCCGCGTCAATTCGGCGACGTCGTCACGGTCGTGGTCGTCTTTTCCGTCACGGCCGGGCTCGCGGTCCGGTTGCGGCGGACGACGGTGCGCTTCTTCACGACGGGGCGTCGCGCCGTGGGCGTCGCCGGGCTGACCTGACGCTCGGTCTGCGTGGTCACGGTGGTCGTCGTCGGCGCGGGCGCGGGCGCCGGGGCGATGAGGACCGGCGGCGCGTTGCGCGCGGCCTGGGCATCTGCCGCCGCAGCGGCGGCGGCCTGCTCGGCGCTGTCGGCGCGCGCATTGGCGGCGGCGGCGTCCTGCTGCGCATTGGCGGCGGCATTCTCGGCGTTGGCGCGCTGCGCCTGCTCGGCCTCGACCCGGTTCTTCTGCGCCTGCCCGATCGCGGCGTCGGCGAGCGCGGAGGCGTGGATCGCCTCGTCGATCGCGCGCTCCTTATGTCCGGCGGCGAGATCCGCTTCGGCCATCTTCAACGCCGCATTGGCCTGCGCGGTCATGCCGGGAACCTCGCCGCCGGCACCGACATTGTTCGCCGCGTCGATCTTGCCATGGGCCTCGGCGATGGCGGCGCGCGCGCGATCGGCCTTGCCCTCGCTTAGCGCCGGCGACGCCGCAAACGCGATCAGCGACGCAATGCCGGCGCCGCGGAAAAAATCGATGGTGCGCATTGTCCACTCCCGATGATGTTGCGTGTCCACAACGACATCGGCGCGGGAGTGTTCCGGCCGGCCCCTCGCTACCCCTCGTCCCCCATCCGCAGCGCGGCGATGAACGCCTCCTGCGGGATGCTCACGCTGCCATATTCGCGCATGCGCT
>CAXSHP010000144.1:0-7249 GCA_964236935.1 uncultured Sphingomonadaceae bacterium | reverse complement strand
CGGATCGCCTTGCGATAACCCTCGGGTTTGGCCATGCCGAAATTGTGGCGGAGCCGGCTGGCGGTATCGTCGCCCTTCTCGTGGCCGATGACCATCACGCGCCGCCCACCGATCCGGCCGAATCCGCCGATGATCGCGAGATCGTCGCCGAACGCCCGATCGCCGGCGAGCGGCATGAAATCGTCGACCATCCCGGCGACATAGTCCTTGAAATGCGGCCGCTCGGGATGGCGCGCGACCTGGGTCTTCTGCCACGGCGTCAGCTTGGCATAGGTATCGCGCAGCAGGCGGTCGGCCTTCGCCTGGAGGCGCTCGACCTCAACGTCGATGTCGAGCGAGCCGGCATCGGCGGTGTCGCGCAGCTCGGCGACGCGGGCCTGCAGCTCGGCGATGGGCTTTTCGAAATCGAGATAGCTGACCATGCGGCCGGTTAGGCCGGGGCGTCCGGCCCGTCAACGCGCCCCGCGTCGGCCAGCGGATGCCGCTGGTTGACCAGCTCGATCAGCCGTCTGCTGTCGACGTGAGTATAGATCTGCGTCGTCGCGATGTCGGCATGGCCGAGCATCGTCTGGAGCGCACGCAGATCGGCGCCGCCCTCGAGCAGATGGGTGGCAAAGGCATGGCGCAGCACGTGCGGGCTGACCCGCTCGGGCGGCAGCCCGGCGTCGCCCGCCAGCGCCTTGAGCAATTGGTGCAGCCTCACCCGGCTGAGATGACGCCGGCCCGACGGGAACAGCCACGGCGAGTCATCGGGAACGAGCTGCGCCCACGCGGCGACTGCCGCAAGCGCGCGCTCCGAGATCGGCACCAGCCGCTCGCGTCCGCCCTTGCCGCGCAGGATGACGAACGGTTGGCTGGCACGGATCGCATGGCGCGGCAGCGAGACGAGCTCGGTCGCGCGCAGCCCCGAGCCGTAGAGCAGCTCGACCAGCGCCGCGAGACGGACGCCGAGCGGACCGCCGCGCGCTTCCAGCCGCCGCGCGATCTCGGCGAACAATCGCTCGATGTCGCCATGGCCGAGCGTCTTGGGCAGCGACCGCCCGCTCGGCCCGCGCGGCAGCGCGGCGGACGGGTCGCCCGCGCGCAGGCCCTCATCCGCGAGAAAGCCGTAGAACCGCCGCAACGCCGCCGCGCGACGCGCGATGGTGGCGGGGGCGAGCGCTTGCCATGACGCGCTCAGCCGCACCAGTTCGGCATCCTCGGCCGAGACGAGCGCGCCCTTGAGCCAGACCGAGGCCGCGCATAGATCGGCGCGATAGGCCATCAGCGTGTTCGCCGCCGAACCCGCTTCCGCCGCCAGCATCTCGATGAAGCGATCGATCAGCACCGCATCGTCGCCGGCGCCGCGCTCGGCCATCAGCTGCGGCTCAGCGCTTCGGCGGCGATCATCCGCGCGATCGGCTCCTGCCCGCTGGCCCGCAGCGCCGCGACGATGTGATAGAGATAGACCGCCGGGACACCGCGCCAGTCGCGCGTCTGCAGCCCCGCCGCCGCGAGCACCGCCACCGTCCCCGGCGCCCGCGCCCGGCCGGCGACGTCGATCGCGCGGGTCCAGTGGTTCTGCAACCCGATCGGCACCGCGAGCGACGCCGCGAGGCGGGCGACGTCGCGCTCGCCCAGCCGCCCGAGGCCGGCGAGCGCCGCCAACGTCAGCTGTGCCCGGCGCCGATTGAGCCCCTCGATCCGGCTCGCCTCGATCGGCAGCGTCGGATGGGGTACGCCGACCGAGAGCAAAGCCCAGGCCCGATCGCCCGATCCGCCCATCCCGCGCACCACCTCGGACCAGCGCGCGGCCTGGCGGTCGAAGCCGGCGGAGAACATCGCCTCGATCAGTCCGGTCGCGTCGGACGCATAATCGTCGTCGGGGACGATCCGTGCGGCGGCCCGCGCGGTCAGGATCATGCCGGCATAGCAATCGCGCGAACTGGCGGTCTCCGGCCACAGGCTGCGCAGCGCGCTCACCCGGTCCGCCATATCCTCAGCGACATAAGCCGTGCGCAGCCGCGCCATCGGCGTGCCGGCGAGCGCGGACGGATCGGTGTCGTCGGCGAGCGCGCCGTACAGATCGACCAGCCCCGCGCTCGACATCACGCCGAGCGCCGCCGCGATCCGCGCCGGGCCGATGCGCTGCCCCAGCGGCAGCATCGGCGCCTGCGCGCGCCATGCCTGCACGTGCGACCCGACCGTACCGTACAGCGCATCGGGCACGGCGACGCCGAGCGCATTCGCCATGCCGAAGCGCCAGGCGGTCAGATGATCGACCGCGGACCAATCGATCGTCACCGCGCGCCGGCTGTTCGTCCCGGCACCGACCAGCTTCTCGGCCAGCAGCAGGTCGACGCCGCCGGCGATCCGTTTCTGCCGGGCATGATCGATCAGCGCGGCGGAGGTGCCCGCGTCGCCGCTGAAGCCTGCGCAGATCGCCTGGGCCAATGGCCAGATCGGCTCATCGCTGAGCGTCCCGCCGGTGTCCGCGATCGGGCACAGAGCGGCCGGATCGGCGGTGGCGAGCGCGGTCTGCGCGGCGATCGCGTACAGCCGCGGCGAATATTGGTCGACGTCGACGCTCTGGATCAGCAGCCGCGCCGCATCGGCCTCGCCCATCCGCAGCAGCAGCCACGCCCGATCGGCGACCCAATCCGCCGCCGGCGTCGCACGCGGCGTCGGCACCCGGCTGAGCAAGGCGCGGCGCAGCAGGATCGAGGCCCAGCGCGACGCCACCGGCGCGTCCACCCGCCGCATCAGCGTGCGCAGGAAATTCCCATCGGCATGACCGAAGGCATCCTCGTCCAGCCCGCCGTCATCGGCGCCGAGCGGTCCGACCAGGTCGATCGAACGGCGCACCCGCCCGGGCAATTCCTTTTCGGCCGCCTCCGCCGCCGCGGCCGCTTCTTCCTCGGGGGTGAGCGGCGCGGCTTCGGCGGGAACGGCATCGGGCGGCGTGAGGGCGAGCCCGGGGAGATCGTCCACGGGAGCGGTCGGCACGCTCACCGGCGGCGCAGCCGGCGGGGGCTCGCCGAAGCCGGGCGGCAGCAGCGATTCGGGGCCATTCTGCCCGAGCGCCGGAATCGCGATCGCCAGCCCGACCAGGCCGGCGGCGAGCGCGATCAGCGCGGGCTTATCGCGCCGCGGCTTCATTCGCCGCCACGGGCTTCTCGACGCGAACCGGCGCCACCGCGGTATTGAGGCTGGCGAGGAGCAGCGCGCCGCCGACGATCAGCACGACGATGACGAGGAGGATGATCGAGCCGCGCGACATGGTCTTCTTTCCGGTGTCCGATGGTGGCCGGCCTTTGCCCGATCGAACGCCTCTGTGTATAGCCCCGCCGCCATGCCGCAAACCCATTCCGCTCCGGATACGCCTCAGAGCGGCGGCGCGCTGTCGCGCTCGATCGTGCTGATCGGGCTGATGGGGGTCGGCAAGTCGACCATCGGCCGTCGTCTCGCCGTCCGCCTCGGGCTGCCGTTCGTCGACGCCGACAATGAGATCGAGGCGGCGGCGGGGATGCCGATCAGCGAAATCTTCGAGCGGTTCGGCGAGGCCAGCTTCCGCGACGGCGAGCAGCGCGTGATCGCGCGGCTGATCGAGGGGCCGCGCCAGGTGATCGCCACCGGCGGCGGCGCCTTCATGCACCCGGATACGCGCGCGCTGATCCTCGCGCGGGCGACCGCGGTGTGGCTTGATGCCGATATCGACCTGCTCGCCGAGCGTGTCGCGCGGCGGGACGGGGTCCGCCCGCTGCTCAAGGGGCGCGACCCGCATTCGGCGCTGACCGAGCTCGCCGCGGCGCGCAACCCGGTCTACGCGCTCGCCCCGGTCCACATCCGCAGCGGACCGCAGCCGCATGATTCCGCGGTGGGCGCGATCGTCGCGGCGCTGGGCCGATGAGCGCGGTCGAGGTCGCGCTCGGATCGCGCAGCTATCGGATCGATATCGCGCGCGACGGCCTCGATCAGGCCGGCCGCCTGCTCGCGCCGTTCGCGCGCCGTGGCCGGCTGGTCGTCGTCACCGACGCCAACGTCGCCCGGCACCAGCTGCCCCGGCTGACCGTCGCTCTGGCGCAGGAGGGGATCGGGGCCGAGCCGATCGTCCTGCCCGCGGGCGAGGCGACCAAGAGCTGGACGCAGCTTGCCGCGCTGACCGACCGGCTGTTGGCCCTCGGCATCGAACGCGGCGATCATGTCGCAGCGCTCGGCGGCGGGGTGATCGGCGATCTCGTCGGGTTCGCCGCGGCGATCCTCAAGCGCGGCTGCGGCTTCGTCCAGCTGCCGACGACGCTCCTCGCCCAGGTCGATTCGTCGGTCGGCGGCAAGACCGCGATCAACAGCGCGGCCGGCAAGAATCTAGTCGGCGCGTTCCATCAGCCGGCCTATGTCCTGATCGATCCCGCGACGCTCGACACGCTTCCGGCGCGCGAGCTGCGCGCGGGCTATGCCGAGGTGGTCAAATACGGCCTGATCGACGATGCCGCTTTCTTCGCCTGGTGCGAGGGCCATGGCGCGGCGCTGCTCGCCGGCGACGCGGCGGCGCGCGAACAGGCGATCCGCCACAGCGTGACTGCGAAGGCGCGGATCGTCGCCGCCGACGAGCGCGAGACGCAGGACGTGCGCGCCTTGCTCAATCTCGGCCATACGTTCGGCCACGCGCTCGAGGCGGAGACCGGCTTCTCCGATCGATTGCTCCATGGCGAAGCGATCGCCGCCGGCATGGCGCTGGCGTTCCGCTTCTCGACCGCCGTGGGGCTGTGTCCCGCGGCAGATACCCGGCGCGTCTGTGCGCACATCGCGGCGACCGGCCTGCCGGCGACGCTCGCCGACGCCGGCATCGCCGCCACCGGAGCCACCCTGGTCGCGCACATGGCGCACGACAAGAAGATGGCAGGCGGCAAGCTGCCGTTCCTGCTCGCGCGCGGCATCGGCCGCACGTTCGTCGCCAAGGATGTGGAGCTGGCCGAGGTCGCGGCGTTCCTCGACGCGCAATGAGCGCTATCGGCGCAGCGAACCCAGCGCCAGCACCAGCCAGCCGAGGATCAGCGCCGCGCCGCCGAACGGCGTCACCGCGCCGAGCCAGCGCGGCCCGCCGAACGCCATGGCGTAGAGGCTGAACCCGAACAGCGCGCCGCCGAGCACGAACAGCCCCGCCGCCGGGCGCCCGCGCGGCATGCCGGCGGCGACCAGCGCCGCGACCGCGTGGACCAGCTGATACTGCCCGCCGGTGCGCAGCCATTCGGCCGCTCGGCCGCTGACGCCATGCGCCCCGAACGCCGCGGCCGCGACGGCGATCGCGCCTGATAGTGCCGCCAGCCCGGCGATCGCCCCGCCCTTCTTCACGTCGCCTCCTCCGGCCGCAGCATCAGATGCGCCGCGGCATGCAGATCGCCGGTGTCGCGCTGGATCGCGTAGCGATCGGCGTCGGCGCGGCGATATTCCTCTTCGGCCCGGTCGACCCCGCCGCCATCGACGCCGAGCGCCTCGAGCGCCATCCGTCCCATCACCACCGCCGATTCGAAGATCTCGCGCACCACCCCGGTCTGGCCGCCCTCCTCGAGCCGGATCATGTGACGCCGATCGAACGCGCGCACGACGATCGCCGCTTTGGGGAAGGCCGCGACGATCGGCTCGAGCGCGGCCGCGTCGAGCGCGTCGCCGTCGATGCAGAAGGCGATCAGCGCGGCCTCCTCGGCGCCGGCCTGGCGCAGCAGGTCGATCCGGGTGCCGTCGCCATAATAGACCTTCATCCCGAATTCGCCGCTGACTTCGATCTGCTCGGGCTTCGAATCGATCAAGGTGATCGAGACGCCGCGCGTCAGCAGCATCTGCGATACGGTCTGGCCGAAGCGGCCGTAGCCGACGATCAGCGCGCTCGCCGCCTCGGCCTGGTCGGGCCCGTCGAGATCGATCAGCTTCGCCCCCGCCGCCGCGCCGCCGAAGCGCCGCGACAGCGCCATCAGGAACGGCGTCGTCGCCATCGACAGCGTCACCACCGCGCCAAACAGGCTCGCCGCCTCGGGCTTGATCAGCAGCGCGTCCTGCGCCTGAGTGAACAGGACGAAGCCGAATTCGCCGCCCTGGCTGAGCAGCAGCCCGAGCGCCAGCGCCGGCCGGTTGGCCATGCCGAACAGCCGCGCGAGCGCGAACAGCACCGCCGTCTTCACCGCGATCAACGCCGCCGCCATGCCGAGCACGAACAGCGGCCGCGTCGCGATCGCGCCGAGATCGAGCATCATCCCGACGGCGAGGAAGAACAGCCCGAGCAGGATCGTGCGGAATGGCTCGACGTCGGCCTCGAGCTCGTGGCGATAGGGCGAATCGGCCAGCATCACGCCGGCGACGAATGCGCCGAGCGCGGTCGACAGATGCAGCGCCTCCATCACCGCCGCCGAGGCGAGCACGGTGAACAGCCCGGCGGCGACGAACATCTCGCGCTCGCCCCACCGCCCGATCAGGCGAAACAGCGGATTGAGAATGTAGCGCCCGGCCAGCACCAGCCCGACGATCGCCGCCACCGTAGAGGCCGCCATCATCCAGCCGGGCGGGTTCGACGGATCGGCCGGCGCGCGGCTGAGCGCGGCGATGATCGTGATCAGCGGCACGATCGACAGGTCCTGGAGCAGCAGGATCGAGAAGGCGCGCTCGCCGAACGTAGTGTGCATGCGCCCCGCCGAACGCAGCATCGGCAGCACCTGCGCGGTCGACGACAGCGCGAGCGGCAGGCCCAATGCGATCGCCGCCGCGCCGGAGAAGGGCGTGAACAGATAGACCACCGCCGCCACCGCCAGCCCGGCGAGCACCACCTGCGCGAGGCCGAGCCCGAAGATTTCGCGCCGCAATGCCCACAGGCGATTGGGATGCAGTTCGAGTCCGACGAGGAACAGCAGCAGGACGATGCCGATCTCGGCGACGCCCATGATATTCCGGGCGTTGCCGACGACGCCCAGCGCATGCGGCCCGATCAGCGCGCCGGCGACGAGGTAGCCGAGCACCGCGCCGAGTCCGAAGCGGCGAAACAGCAGCACGAACACGATCGCGGTGCCGAGCAGGATCACCCCGTCGTGGAGGAAGCCGAAGCCCGAGGGCGCCTCGGTCATGGTCGCACCGCCTGCGCCGCCGCCTCCGCGACCGCCTCGAACGCGAGGCGGATCGAGGCGTGGCGCGCGCGGTGCGGCCGCGCGGGCGCGAAGATCGCGAGCCCCGGCCAGTCCCCCGGATCGTCGCGCGTGCCGGCGAGGAACTGTTCCAGCGCGTCGCG
>CAXSHP010000143.1:0-7303 GCA_964236935.1 uncultured Sphingomonadaceae bacterium | reverse complement strand
CATGTTCGCGTTCGTCCGCTTGGCGCCCGATTTCCGCGCGCGCACGCGGGTCGAGCGGATCGTCATGGGGACGCTGCTGGTCGCCTCGCTGATCGCGATCCTGACGACGATCGGCATCGTCGGTTCGCTGCTGTTCGAATCGTTGCGCTTCTTCGCGCAGATCTCGCCGATCGAATTCCTGTTCGGCACGGTCTGGTCGCCGCAGACCGCGATCCGCGCGGACCAGGTCGGCTCGTCGGGCGCGTTCGGTGCGGTGCCCTTGTTCTGGGGGACGATCTTCATCGGCGCGATCATCGCGATGATCGTCGCGATCCCGCTCGGCCTGATGAGCGCGATCTACCTGACCCAATATGCCCGCCCGACGACGCGCAAGTGGATGAAGCCGCTGCTCGAGATCCTCGCCGGCGTGCCGACCGTGGTCTACGGCTATTTCGCCGCGCTGACCGTGGCGCCGGCGGTGCGCGACTTCGCGATCATGATCGGCATCTCCGACGCCTCCTCCGAAAGCGCGCTCGCCGCCGGGCTGGTGATGGGCGTGATGATCATCCCGTTCGTCTCGTCGATGGCCGACGATTCGATCGCCGCCGTACCCCAGGCGATGCGCGACGGATCGCTGGCGATGGGCGCGACGACCTCCGAGACGATCCGCAAGGTGCTCGTCCCCGCCGCTCTGCCCGGCGTCGTCGGCGGGGTGCTGCTCGCGGTCAGCCGCGCGATCGGCGAGACGATGATCGTGGTGATGGCCGCCGGCCTCGCCGCGCGGCTCACGCTCAATCCGTTCACCAGCGTCACCACCGTCACCACCCAGATCGTCCAATTGCTGACCGGCGACCAGGAATTCGACAGCCCCAAGACGCTCGCGGCGTTCGCGCTCGGGCTGGTGCTGTTCATCGTCACCCTCCTGCTCAACATCATCGCGCTGCGCGTCGTGAAGAAATACCGTGAGGCTTATGAGTAGCACCGCCGCCCCATCGCTGGTCGCGGGCCTGCCCGCGCAGGGTGCCGAGCCCGCCAGCCGCGTCCCGACCGACTGGAAGACCTCGGCGATGACCGGCCGGATCAAGCAGCGCTACGCCGCCGAGCGGCGCTTCCGCCTGCTCGGGCTGGCCGCGGTGCTGATCTCGGCGGGCTTCCTCGCCTTCCTGCTGATCAGCATGCTCGCCAAGGGCGCGACCGGCTTTACCCAGACCCAGCTCAAGCTCGCGGTCGACTTCCCCCGCTCGAGCCTGATGATCGATCCCGCCGCGCTCAGGGGCTTCGGCGCCGACGCCGCGCTTGCCGGCGCCGACATCGAGGGCACGACCGCCAGCGCCGCCGACGCCGCGTTCGGCGCGGGCGGCGCGAACATGCTGTCCGACGGGGCATGGCTGATGGTGCGCGATGCGATCAAAGCCGATCCATCGCTGCTGTCGCGCCGCGCCGAGATCTGGGTGCCCGCCTCGACCGAGATAGACCATGCCGCCAAGGGCGACGGCGCGCCCGAAGCCGAGGCGATCCACGCCAGGCTCGAGCGGGCCGGCGCGGTTCGCACCCGCTTCAACAGCGGCTTCCTCACCGGTTCCGACGCGACCGATCCGACGATCGTCGGCATCTGGGGCGCATTCAAGGGATCGCTGCTGACGATGCTGGTCACGATCGCGCTGGCCTTCCCGATCGGCGTGCTCAGCGCGCTCTACCTCGAGGAATATGCGACGCGGAATCGCTGGACCGACCTGATCGAGGTGTCGATCAACAATCTCGCCGCGGTGCCCTCGATCATTTTCGGGCTTTTGGGCCTCGCCGTCTTCCTCAACGTGATGCACATGCCGCGCTCGGCGCCGATCGTCGGCGGGCTGACGCTGGCGCTGATGACGATGCCGGTGATCGTCATCGCCGGGCGCAACGCGATCAAATCGGTCCCGCCGTCGATCCGCGACGCGGCGCTCGGCGTCGGCGCGAGCCGCGTCCAGGTCGTGTTCCACCACGTCTTGCCGCTCGCCTTGCCGGGCATCCTCACCGGCACGATCATCGGCATGGCGCGCGCGCTCGGCGAGACCGCGCCGCTGCTGATGATCGGCATGCGCGCGTTCATCTCGGCGCCGCCGTCGGGCGTCACCGATCCGGCGACCGTGCTGCCGGTGCAGATCTTTTTGTGGTCCGACGAAGTCAGCCGCGGGTTCGTCGAGAAGACGTCCGCCGCGATCATCGTCCTGCTCGTGTTCCTGATGACGATGAACGGCGTCGCCATCTACCTCCGCAACCGTTTCGAAAGACGCTGGTAATGAACGACCAAAGCCTCAACCAGATCGCGGCGAGCCAGCATGCGGTGCACAACGCCGACGGCAGCGAGGCGATCAAGATGTCCGCGCGCGACGTCAGCGTGTTCTACGGGCCGAAGAAGGCGATCGACGATGTCTCGATCGACGTCGGCATGGAGAATGTCACCGCGTTCATCGGCCCGTCGGGCTGCGGCAAATCGACCTTCCTGCGCACGCTCAACCGCATGAATGACACGATCCCGTCGGCACGGATGGAAGGCGAGATCACGCTCGACGGCACGGATATCAATTCGCCCGACATGGACGTGGTCCAGCTGCGCGCACGCGTCGGCATGGTGTTCCAGAAGCCCAACCCCTTCCCCAAGTCGATCTACGAGAACGTCGCCTATGGCGCGCGCATCCACGGGCTCGCGCGCGGCAAGGCCGATCTCGACGCGATCGTCGAAAAGTCGCTCAAGCGCGCGGGCTTGTGGGAAGAGGTCAAGGATCGCCTGAGCGAGAGCGGCACCGCGTTATCGGGCGGGCAGCAGCAGCGGCTGTGCATCGCGCGCGCGATCGCCGTCGATCCCGAGGTGATCCTGATGGACGAGCCCTGTTCGGCGCTCGATCCGATCGCCACCGCCAAGATCGAGGAGCTGATCCACGAGCTGCGCGGCCGCTACGCGATCGTCATCGTCACGCACAACATGCAGCAGGCGGCGCGCGTCTCCCAGCGGACGGCCTTCTTCCACCTCGGCCATCTCGTCGAATATGGCGACACGTCGGAAATCTTCACCAATCCGCGCGAAACGCGGACCAAGGACTATATCACCGGCCGCTACGGCTGAGGGAGCGCATCATGGCGACTACTGTGGGACATACGGTCAAGGCGTTCGACGACGATCTCGGCCAGCTGCGCGGGCTTGTGTCCGAAATGGGCGGCCGCGCCGAGGCGGCGATCGCCGATGCGATGGAGGCGCTCGCCAAGCGCGATCTCGATGCCGCCGCGCGCGTCGTCGAGGACGACAAGAAGATCGACCTGCTCGAAGCCGAGGTCGAGCGGCAGGTCGTCCGGCTGATCGCGCTGCGCGCGCCGATGGCGGACGATCTGCGCGAGGTGCTCGCGGCGTTGAGGATATCGGCGGTGGTCGAGCGGATGGGCGATTATGCCAAGAACATCGCCAAGCGCGTGCCGCTGCTCGCCGACATGCAGAATATCGAGGCGCTGGCGATCCTGCCGGCGATGGCGCGCGCGGTGTCCGACATGGTCCGCGAGGTCCTCGACGCCTTCGCCGCGCGCGATGCCGAGGCGGCGGTCAAGGTGTGCGACAGCGATCGCGCGGTCGACGATTTCTACAACAGCTTGTTCCGCACCTTGCTGACCTACATGATGGAAAACCCGCACAACATCACCGCCTCGACGCACCTGCTGTTCATCGCCAAGAACCTCGAGCGGATCGGCGATCATGCGACGAATGCCGCCGAGACGGTCTACCAGGCGGTGACCGGCGTGCCGATGGCCGAGCGTGCGCGCGGGCCCGGCATCTACGGCGGGGGCAGTGGCTGAAATGACACGGGGGAGAGTCCTGCTGGTTGAGGACGACGCGGCGCTCGCCGAGCTGCTGACCTGGCATCTCGGGCGCGAGCAGTTCGATGTCGAGCATACCCCCGACGGCGAGGAAGCGCTGCTGCTCGCGCGCGAATCGCCGCCCGATCTCGTGCTGCTCGACTGGATGATCGAGGGGTTGTCGGGGATCGAGGTCTGTCGCCGCCTGCGCCGTCTGCCCGACACCGCCAACGTGCCGATCATCATGCTGACCGCGCGCGGCGAAGAAGAGGATCGCGTGCGCGGGCTCGAGACCGGGGCAGACGATTATATCACCAAGCCCTTCTCCCCGCGCGAGCTGGTCGCGCGCGTCGGCGCGGTGCTGCGCCGCGTGCGGCCCGCGCTCGCCGGCGAGCGGCTCGAATATGACGACATCGAGATGGATCTGGTCGGCCACAAGGTGCGTCGCGCCGGCGGTTCGGTGGCGCTCGGCCCGACCGAATTCCGCCTGATGCGCCACTTCCTCGAGCATCCCGGCCGGGTGTTCTCGCGCGAGCGGCTGCTCGATTCGGTGTGGGGTCGCGATTCGGATATCGAGCCGCGCACCGTCGACGTCCACATCCGCCGCCTGCGCAAGGCGATCAACCAGGGCGGCCTGCCCGACATCATCCGCACGGTGCGCTCCGCCGGCTATGCGCTCGATCGCGAGGGCTGAACTGAGCGCGCCGCCTTCCCTTGGCGCTCGTCCCCCGCTAGCTGCCGTTCGCGTCAAGTGGGGAACCAAGCCATGACCATTCGTTTCGATGATCGCGTCGCGATCGTGACCGGTGCCGGCGGCGGACTCGGTCGAGCCTATGCGCTCGAACTGGCGCGGCGCGGGGCGAAGGTGGTGGTCAACGATCTCGGCGGCGCGCGCGACGGCACCGGCCATTCCGATGCCGCGCTGGCGGTCGTCGCCGAGATCGAGGCAGCCGGCGGCGAAGCGATGTCCAACGGCGGCAGCGTCACCGATTTCGCCCAGATGGAAGCGATGGTCGCCAAGGCGCGGGAGCGCTGGGGTGGCGTCCATGTCGTGATCAACAACGCCGGCATCCTGCGCGACAAGAGCTTCGCCAAGATGACGGTCGAGGATTTCCGCGTCGTCGTCGACGTTCACCTGATCGGCTCGGCCAACGTCACCAAAGCCGTGTGGGAGGTGATGCGCGCGCAGAATTACGGCCGCATCCTGATGACCGCGTCGTCGACCGGGCTGTTCGGCAATTTCGGCCAGGCCAATTACGGCGCCGCCAAGCTCGGCCTCGCCGGGCTGGCCAAGACGCTCTATCTCGAGGGCGCGAAGCACGATATCCGCGTCAACACGCTCGCTCCGGTGGCCGGCACGCGGATGACCGAGGACATCCTGCCGCCGGAGATCTTCAACGCGTTCGCGCCCGAGAATGTCGTGCCCGCGGCGCTATTCCTCGTTGCCGAGGACGCCCCGAGCAATGCGATCGTCGGTGCCGGCGCCGGCATCTATCAGGCGAGCTACGTCACCCTGACCCAGGGCGTGATGCTCCCGCCGGGCGAGCGGACCCCCGAAGGCGTCGCGGCGGCGTGGGGACGGATCACCGATCGCGCCGGCGAGATCGTCCCGCAGAGCGGCGCCGAGCAATCGATGCTGATCGCGGCGAAGCTGCAAAGCGGTTGAGTTAGTCCGCGACCAGCTTGACCAGCCGGCGCTCGACCGGCGCGAGCACCGGCCCGAGCTCGGCGCCACGCCGCAGCACCACGCCATGCTCGCCGAGCAGCGCCCACATCCCCTGGCGGTGGCGCAGCGCCGGACGCTTCTCGATCCGATATTCCGGGCGTTCGGCGGCGCGGCGGAACGCGCTGAACACCGCGGCATCGCGGCCGAGGTCGATCGCATAGTCGCGCCATTCGCCGGCGGCGACCATCCGGCCGTAGAGATCGAGGATGCGGCCGAGTTCGGCTTTGTCGAACGCGACCTGGAGCGGCATGCGCCCGGCGGAGACGGGGAATGGGGTGACGACGCCCATCAGGCGCGATCGCGCTTTCCGTCGGGCTCGGACGTGGCTTCGCGCGCCTCGATCACCGCCGCGAGCTTGGCGCGCAGCCGCTCGACCTCGCACTTGAGCAATTCGAGTTGCTGGGTCTGCGGATCGAACCGCTCGGAACAAGGCGTGCCGTAGGGGACGAAATCCTTCTGATATTCGGCGGCATCGATCAGGATCGCGCGCGCCGGGATACCGATCATCGTCGCGCCCTCGGGCACGTCGCGGGTGACGACCGCATTGGCCCCGATCCGCGCGCGCGGCCCGACGGTGATCGGGCCCAATACCTGCGCACCCGAGCCGATGATCGCGCCGTCGAGGATCGTCGGGTGGCGCTTGCCGGGAACGCCGTTCGCCGGATTGGTGCCGCCCAGCGTGACGCTCTGGTAGATCGTGACATCGTCGCCGATGTCCGCCGTCTCGCCGATCACGGTAAAGCCGTGATCGATGAAGAAGCGATGGCCGATCTTCGCGCCCGGGTGAATATCGATCGCGGTGAAGAAGCGCGCGAAATGATTGACCAGGCGCGCGAGGAAATACATCTCGCCGCGATAGAGCCAGTGCGCCGCGCGATGCAGCAGCAGCGCGTGGACGCCGGGATAGAGCAGGATCTCCCAGCGCGTGCGCGCCGCGGGATCGCGTGCCTTGACCGAGTCGAGATAGGCGACGAGCCTGTCGAGCATGATGCGTCCCCTTGTCGCCTTAGCGCTCATCTAAGGGCGTAGCGCGGCGATTTCCAGAGCCGCCGCCGATCAGAGCGTCGCGTGGATCGTCGCGGCGGCCTTCATCACCGCGCCGATCCGCGCCGCCGCCTGGATCGTCTCGGCATTGACGCCGTGCGCCTTGAGCACCTTCTCGTGGCTGTCGATGCACATACCGCAGCCGTTCATCGCGCTGACGGCCAGGCTGAACAGCTCGAAATCGGCCTTGTCGATGCCGGGCGAGCCGATCACGTTCATGCGCAGCTTCGCCGGCAGCTGGGCATATTCCTTGTTCGAGGCGAGGTGGACGAAGCGATAATAGACGTTGTTCATCGCCATCACCGCCGCCGCGGCGCGCGCCGCCTCCGCCGCCTCCGGGGAAAGCCTGCCCGCGGCCTCGGCCTCGGCGGCTTCGACCAGCGGCTTGTAGCCCGCGCCATGCGCGCAGGTCAGCAGCAGGCCGTATTTGCGCTGGTCCCCAAGCTGCTGGTCGTTGAGCAGCGAGCCGAGATTGAGGCGGATGTCCTTGGCATAATCGGGGAGCGCATCGGCGAAGGTCTTGAGCGACATGAATATTCCTTTTCCCACAACCGTTCGCACCGAGCCTGTCGAAGTGCCTCCCTTTTCTTCCGCAAAAGAAGGAAAGGACTTCGCCAGGCTCAGCCCGAACGGTCGGGATGCGACGGGAGGTCAGGCCGCAGGGCGGAGCGGCTCCTGGCCTTCCTGCCAGTTGCACGTGCACAGGTCGTCGGTCTGCAGCGCGTCGAG
>CAXSHP010000142.1:0-7305 GCA_964236935.1 uncultured Sphingomonadaceae bacterium | reverse complement strand
TCGCGACGGCGGGCACGTCGGTACGTGCTGCTGATCATCAAGCGATCGGCAACGCCGCAGACCGCCTCGACGGCGCAGCGGCGCGGATCAATCGCGTGGTCGATAGTACGCTCACTGCGGAGAAGCAGAAGATCAGGACGGCCTGCATCGCAGGCGCGATCGTGCCACTGTGCTTATTGTTCATGGCGTTCGTGCCTGGAATGATCGCGCGTACGGCCCCCGCGGAGTGGTATTGGCCCGAACTGATGGCGGCGAGGGTGCTGCGGCTCGACGGCTGGAGTGCCGGCATGAGGCTGCTGTGGGCGGTCGACCCCGCGCGTCTGCGCCGGCTTATCGACGACGCTCAAGCCGGCCGGAAAGATCAGGCATCGAGCGGCGCGGGCGTCCTATACGATCGAGCCTAGGTGATTCGCGTTAACGCGCCTTCGGCGCAAATCGGGCTGCGGGAAGCAGTGCCAAGCCGACGGGACAGCCCCGCCTATTTGCGCGCTGAGGGGCCCGGAACCACACTTCTGGGGACTCGGGATACAAAGTGCGACCGGCACTGTTGCACCGCCTCGAAAATTGTGAATCTTACTTCTCCGGAGTCCAATATCCGGAGAATGACCATGCCGCTTCACAGCTCAACTTCCGACGAGCGTATCCTTCGCCTGCCCGCGGTCCGTGCCCGTACCGGTCTCAGCCGCTCGATGATCTACCGCAAGATGGCGGACAGCAGCTTCCCACCCTCGATCAAGCTCAACGCACGATCGATCGGCTGGCATGAATCTCACGTTCAGCGCTGGATCGAAAATCCCATTGCCTGGGCGCACGACCTGCAATCGACACAATGATAAGTGCGATCGGACTCATCCGGGAGTATCAGTCGGGGAGGGCTTACTCGCCTGCTGGGCCGCGTCGAGATAGTCGGCCCACCAGGTAAGCATCTTGCGGCGATGCGCGAGATAGCGCGCCGAGTTGTACGCAGCTCTCACGCCGCGCTGGACGTGCGCCAGCTGGACCTCGATCCAGTCGGGCTCGAACAGACCGGACTCGTTCAGCACTGTGCTGGCGAGCCCGCGAAAGCCGTGGACGGTGGCTTTGCCGCGCAGGCCGATGCGATACATGATGTCGAGCATCCGATTCTCGCTGATCGTGCCCGTCTTGCTGCTCGCCACCGGGAACAGGAAACGGCCGAGCCGTTCGTTGCCCGCCTTGCGGTAGGGGTTAGCGTTAGCAATGTCCGCCAGCAGTGCAACGGCTTGCGGTGCCAAGGGCACGAGGTGCTCGGAGCGCATCTTCATCCGCTCGGCGGGGATGCGCCACACCGGATCCTCGCTGTCGAGACCTTCGATCTCGCGCCACTCCGCGAAACGCGTCTCCTGGGTGCGGACCATCGTCAGCATCGTCCACCGCAACGCCAGATGGCTCATGCGTTCGCCCTCGTCGGCATCGAGCTTGGCGAAGAAGGCGGGGAGGTCCTTCGCTTCGATCTTCGCCCGATGCTTGACCGGCGCCGGGCGCTTCATCGCCGCGCCGATGTCGCGGCTCGGGTCGCTGCGGCACTTCTCTTCCGCGATCGCAAAGCGGAAGATCTCGCCGCAATGGTTCTTTACCCGGTGCGCCATCTCGACCGAGCCACGGCGCTCGATCTTGCGGATCGCCGCAAGCAGCGTGGGCGGGTCAATCATATCGACGGCGAGCTTGCCGATCTCGGGAAAGATATCCTCCTCCAGCCGCGTCCGCACGATGCTGGCATAACGCGGCGTCCAGGCGCAGTCGCGCGCCTCCAGCCACGCCCTGGCAACAACCTCGAACGACTTCTCCGAAGCGGTCAACGCGGCGCGCTTCTCTTCCTTGCGCACCTCGCTAGGATCGCGGCCCATCGCCAACGCCGCTTTTGCTGCTTCCCGCCACCTGCGCGCTTCGGCAAGAGTCACCGCGGGGTACGGCCCGCCCGACAACAGCTTCTGCTTTCCGCCGTGGCGATAGGCGAGGCGCCAGTGCTTGGATCCCTGAGGCTGCACCAGAATGAACAGCCCGCCACCGTCCGCTTTTTTGAGCGGCTTGCTCGCAGGCTTGAGGGCGCGGATGGCGGTGTCGGTCAGCATTTGTTGGTAGGATTACCAGACTCGGTCGCTGCTACCAACAGAATTACCAACATGTTGGTGCGCTGTAGCGCGATCTGCTGCGCCACGTCAGGATAAAAGTCCCTTATTTATTGGCAGATTACCGCCATCTATGAGATATCTTAAACTGCTACGACACCGCCTGAAATGAGAGTGCTGGCTGGGGCGGCAGGATTCGAACCTGCGAATGGCGGCACCAAAAGCCGCTGCCTTACCACTTGGCGACGCCCCACGACCGAGCGGGCTTATAGCCGGGGCCGCCGCGGATGGAAGGGCTCAGAACAGCCGCTCGACCCAGCCGTGCCGGTCCGGCGCGATGCCGCGCTGGATATCGACCAGGGCCGAGCGCAGCCGTCCGCTCAGCACGCCCGGCCCGCCGTTGCCGATCGTGAATTCGAGCCCCTCGCCGCGCACCGCGCCGATCGGCGTCACCACCGCCGCGGTGCCGCAGGCGAACGCCTCGCGCAGCCGCCCGCTGGCGGCGTCCGCCTGCCACTGCTCGAGCGCATAAGGCTCCTCGCGCACGACGATCCCCATGTCGCGCGCGAGCGTGAGGATCGAATCGCGCGTGATGCCGGGCAGGATCGTGCCGAGCGGCGGGGTCGCCATCGAGCCATCGTCGAACACGAAGAAGATGTTCATGCCCCCGAGCTCCTCGATCCAGCGGCGCTCGGCCGCGTCGAGGAACACCACCTGATCGCAGCCGTGGCGGATCGCCTCGGCCTGCGCGGCGAGGCTCGCCGCATAATTGCCGCCACATTTGGCCGCGCCCGTCCCGCCCGGCGCCGCGCGGCTGTAATCCTGCGACACCCACAGCGAGACCGCCGGCGCGCCGCCCTTGAAATAGGCGCCCACCGACGACGCGATCACCATGTAGAGATATTCGGACGAAGGCTTGACGCCGAGGAACACTTCGCTCGCGAACATGAACGGCCGCAGATAGAGCGCGCCGCCGTCGCTCTCCGGGATCCAGTCGCGATCGATCCGGACGAGCGCGCGGATCGATTCGAGAAACAGCGCCTCCGGCAGCGGCGCCATCGCCAGCCGCTCCGCCGAGGCGCGGAACCGGCGGGCATTGGCATCGGCGCGGAACAGCACGGCGCCGCCGTCCGCCATGCGATACGCCTTGAGGCCTTCGAAGATTTCCTGCGCATAATGCAGCACCGAGCAGGCCGGATCGATCGCGATCGGCGCGCGCGCATGGACGCGCGGATCGTGCCAGCCGCGCCCCTCATGATAGGAGATCGTCACCATATGATCGGTGAACACCCGGCCGAAGCCGGGATCGACGAGCAGGCCGGCGCGCGTTTCCGCCGCGACCGGCGCGCTGTTCGGCTCGAAGATGAACTCGGGATTCGTCGCCATGCCAGCCCTCTCCACGCGCACGGCGCAGGCAAGGAGACGCCGTGGGTTGCGCACGCCTAAGGCCGATGCCAAGATAGGTCAACATGGCTGGCCAAATCGCTCCCGATCCGCTGCGCGCCGCCTCGCCCTTGTTCCTGCGCGAGCCCGAGATCCGGCGCGGCGTCGAGCTGCTGTATTTCGGCTACAGCCTGCTCACGCGCTCGATCGACGAAGGGCTGGCGAAGCAGGGCCTGGGCCGTGCGCATCATCGCGCGCTCTATTTCATCGCGCGCCAGCCCGATCTGACGGTGAGCCGGCTGCTGCGGCTGCTCGGCATCACCAAGCAATCGCTCGGCCGCGCCCTCACCGAGCTCGGCGAACGTGCCTTGGTCGAGACGCGCACCGGCCCCGACGACCGGCGGCAGCGGCTGCTGCGCCTGACGCCGGCGGGCAAGGCGCTCGAGGCGGAGCTGTTTCAGGCGCTGCGCGAACGGCTGTCGGCGGCCTATGCCGCGGCCGGCCAGGGCTCGGTCACCGGCTTCTGGGCGGTGCTCGAAGGGTTGATCCCCGAGGAGGATCGCGCGCTCGTCGCCGACCTGACGCGCAACGGCTAGCCGCGCGTGGCGGCGGCCATCTCGGCGCTGCGTCGCATCGCCGCGGTCAAGGTCGTGCGCAGCAGGCGTTTGAGGATATCGCCTTCGTCGAGCATATCGAGCCCGGCGCGCGTCGCGCCGCCTGGGCTGGCGACCCGCTCGGCCAGGATCGCGGGGGATTCGCCGGCCTGCGCGGCGAGCGCGGCGGCACCCTCGACCGTGGCGAGCGCCAGCCGCGCGGCCTGCTGCGGCGGCAGGCCGAGCGCAGCGCCGGCCTCGGCCAGCGCCTCGACGAAGCGGAACAGGAACGCCGGGCCGCACCCCGAGATCGCGGTGACCGCGTCGAACGCCGCCTCTTCGTCGAGCCACTCGACCAGCCCGAGCGGCTCCATCAGGTCGGCCGCGCGCTCCATCCCGATCGCGTCGAACCGGTCCGAATGGAGCGCGATGACGCCCTTGCCGATCGCGGCCGGGGTGTTGGGCATCGCCCGGACCACCGCCCGCGGCGCCGGCAGCCGCCGCCGCAGCGACGCGATCTCGACGCCGGCGAGGATCGATACCACCACCGTGGCCTGATCCATCGCGGGAGCCAGCGCGGAAACGGCCCCATCGAGCAATTGCGGCTTGACCGCGAGCACGAGCGTCGCCGGCGCCGCGCGGTCGACGGGGGCGCTCGACAGCAGCGTCACGCCGGCAAATATCTCGCCGAGCTTGGGATCGATCACCGTCACCTGTGCCGGATCGAGCCCCGCCGCGATCCACCCGCGCAGCATCGCCGCGCCCATATTGCCGCACCCGACGAGCCACAGCGGGCCGAGGTCGGCGAGCTCGGCCATCGGCTCAGGCCTCGCCCTGCGTCTCGATCAAGGCGGCGCTGATCGCTTCCTGCGGCGTCTTGTCGGCCCACAGCACGAACTGGAACACCGGATAGAAGCGCTCGCACTCGTCGATCGCCGCCTCGACCAGCGTCTCCGCGGCGTCGAGCGTCAGCGCGGGCTCGTCCCCGCCCTCGCCGCCCCCGCCGATCAGCGCGGCGTGGCGGAACAGGAGGATGCCGGAGGACGCCCACATCTCGAAATGGCCGATCCACATTTGTTCGTTGATCAGCCCGATCGTCTCATAGAGCGCCGCGCGCTTGTCCGCGGGCACGCGGATGTCGGGGAGTGCGAGGAACTGGAGCACCTTGTCGTCGTCGCGCCACACGCCGCGCAGCTCATATTGCGTCCAGCTGCCCTGGACCGTGGCGACGATCTCGTCCTCGCCGCTGCGCTCGAACGACCAGCCGTGGGCGCTGAAATAGGCCTCGAGCATGTCAATCGGCGCGGCGGGATCGCGCGCATTCTCGAATTCTTCGACGGTCATGACGCCCCTTCCGTCGCTTCGGTCGACTGATTCGTGCCCGGCGGGGAAGCGTCGCGCAAGCGCTATCGCCTGAAGCGATAAGCGAAAGCTGTGGATTAGCAACCGTTAAGGATGGTCGGCGGCCGGCTTCGGCTGATCGGCCTTGGCCTCGACCGCATCGAGCCGCGCCTTGAGCGCATCGGCTTCGTCGCGCGCCGCCGCCGCCATCGCCTTGACCGCCTCGAATTCGTCACGGCTGACGAAGTCGAGGCCCGCGATCCATTCCTTGAAGCGTTCGCGCACCGAGGCCTCGGCCTCGCGCCCGACGCCGGCGAGCGTTCCAGCGGCGCCGTTGAGCACCTTCGCGAAGTCGTCGAAGAAACGGTTTTCGGATTGCATGATCATTCTCCGCGCACTGGCTGCGCCGAACGTGGGTGCCCGGCACGCCCAGCGCAAGCGTCAGCCATGCGCGGCGACGAGGAATTCGACATTGCCCTCCGGCCCGGTGATCGGACTCGCCACGATCCCCTCGACCCGCCAGCCGCGCGACCCCAGCCAGTCGGCCACCTCGTCGCACACCCGCGCGTGGATCGCCGGATCGCGTACCACCCCGCCCTTGCCGACCTCGCCCCGCCCCGCCTCGAACTGCGGCTTGATCAGCGCGATCAGCCGCGCGCCGGCGCCCGCGAACGACAATGGCCGCTCGAGCACCTTGGCGAGCCCGATGAAGCTCGCGTCGCACACGACCAGGTCGATCGGCTCGGGAATTTGATCGGGAGTGAGGATGCGCGCGCTGGTCTGCTCGTGGACGATCACGCGCTCGTCCTGGCGCAGCTTCCAGGCAAGCTGGTTGGTCCCGGAGTCGACCGCATAGACCCGCGCCGCGCCGTGCGCGAGCAACACGTCGGTGAAGCCGCCGGTCGACGAGCCCACATCGAGCGCGATCGTGCCGGTCACATCCCAGCCGAATTGCGCCAGCGCGTGCGCGAGCTTGACCCCGCCGCGCGACACCCACGGATGATCGCGCCCGCGCACCTCGAGCGGCGCATCGGCGGCCAGCGCCTGCCCCGCCTTGTCAATCCGGCGTTCGCCCGAGAAGACGAGACCGGCGAGGATCAATGCCTGGGCGCGCGTGCGGCTCTCGGCGAGGCCGCGGTCGACGAGCAGCTGGTCCGCGCGACTTTTCAGGCCCGCGCCTCTTCCACCACGCCGACCGCATTGCGCCGCAGCGCCGCCAGCACGGTCGCGACCAGCGCTTCGGCATCGAGCCCGGCATCGCGATATTGCTTGTCCGGCTTGTCCTGATCCTGGAACAGGTCGGGCAGGCGCAGCGTCCGGATCTTGAGCCCGCCGTCGAGCAGCCCATGATCGCTCGCCAGTGTCAGCACATGCGCGCCCAGTCCGCCGATCGCGGCCTCCTCGATCGTCACCGCGACCTCGTGCGTGCCCAGCAGGCGGCGGATCAGCACTTCGTCGAGCGGCTTGGCGAAGCGCAGATCGGCGACGGTCGTGCTCAGGCCCATCGCATCGAGGCGATCCGCGGCGATCTGCGCCTCGGCGAGCCGCGTGCCGAGCGACAGGATCGCGACTTGCCTGCCCTCGCGCAATATCCGGCCTTGGCCGATCTCGAGCCGCTCGGGCGTCTCGGGCAGCGCCGCCCCCGTCCCGTTGCCGCGCGGATAGCGCACCGCGATCGGCCCGCTGTCGTGCAGCGCGGCGGTATGGACCATGTGAACCAGCTCGGCCTCGTCGGCGGCCGCCATCACCACGAAGTTGGGCAGCGTCGCCAGATAGGTGACGTCGAAGCTGCCCGCATGCGTCGCGCCGTCGGCGCCGACCAGCCCCGCGCGATCGATGCCGAAACGCACCGGCAGGTTCTGGATCGCGACGTCGTGGACGACCTGGTCGTAGGCGCGCTG
>CAXSHP010000141.1:0-7323 GCA_964236935.1 uncultured Sphingomonadaceae bacterium | reverse complement strand
AATCGGCGTGGCCCGGGCAATCGACGTGGGCGTAGTGGCGTGCCTCGGTCTCATACTCGACATGCGCGGTCGAGATGGTGATGCCGCGCTCGCGCTCCTCGGGGGCCTTGTCGATATTGGCATAGTCGACGAAGGTCGCGCCGCCGGTCTCGGCGAGCACCTTGGTGATCGCCGCGGTCAGCGAGGTCTTGCCATGGTCGACGTGACCGATGGTGCCGATGTTGCAGTGCGGCTTGGTCCGCTCGAACTTAGCTTTCGCCATGATTTCCTACCTTCTTGTCTGATGACTGCCGAGCGGCCGCCGATGCGGACGCGCCCATAACCACAAATTCGCGCTTACGCCAGCTTCGCCTTGACCTCGTCCGCCACGTTCTGCGGAACCTCGTCGTAATGCGAGAATTGCATGCTGTACTGCGCACGCCCCTGGGTGAACGAACGCAGCTGGTTGACGTAGCCGAACATGTTGGCGAGCGGGACCATCGCCTCGACCACCTGGGCGTTGCCCCGGCTGTCGGTGCCCTGGATCTGCCCGCGGCGGCTGTTGAGATCGCCGATCACGTCGCCGAGATAATCCTCGGGGGTGACGATTTCGACCTTCATGATCGGCTCGAGCAGCTTGATCCCGGCCTTTACCGCCGCCTCGCGCATCGCGCCGCGCCCGGTGATCTCGAACGCCAGCGCCGACGAATCGACGTCGTGATAGGCACCATCATAGAGCGTCGCGGTGAAATCGATGATCGGGAAGCCGATCAGCGATCCTGTCGCGGCGATCTCGCGGATGCCCTTCTCGACCGAGGGGATATATTCCTTGGGAACGTTGCCGCCCTTGACCTCGTCGACGAAGATCACGCCCTGCCCGCGCTCGCCCGGCTCGACCGAGAATTTGATGCGGCCGAACTGGCCCGAGCCGCCCGACTGCTTCTTATGCGTGTAATCGACGTCGACCTTCTTGGCCAAGCTCTCGCGATAGGCCACCTGCGGCGCGCCGACATTGGCCTCGACCTTGAATTCGCGGCGCATGCGATCGACGAGGATCTCGAGGTGGAGCTCGCCCATCCCCTTGATGATCGTCTGGCCCGACTCATGGTCGGAAGTGACGCGGAACGACGGATCCTCGCGCGCCAGGCGGTTGAGCGCGACGCCCATCTTCTCCTGGTCGGCCTTGGTCTTGGGCTCGACCGCGACCTCGATCACCGGATCCGGGAACTCCATCCGCTCGAGGATGATCGGCGCGTTCTGCGCGCAGAGCGTGTCCCCGGTGGTGGTGTCCTTGAGACCGGCCAGCGCAACGATGTCGCCGGCATAAGCGATCTGGATGTCCTCGCGATCGTTGGCATGCATCAGCAGCATGCGGCCGACCTTCTCCTTCTTGTCCTTGACCGAGTTCATCACCATCGACGCGGTCTCGAGCGTGCCCGAATAGATGCGCGCGAAGGTCAAGGTGCCGACGAACGGATCGTTCATGATCTTGAACGCCAGCGCCGAGAACGGCGCATCGTCGGTCGGCGGGCGCGTGTCGGTCGTCTCGCCGTCGAGCTTGAGGCCTTCGACCGGCGGGATATCGAGCGGACTCGGCAGATAATCGACCACCGCGTCGAGCAGCGGCTGGACACCCTTGTTCTTGAACGCCGAGCCGCACACCACGGGAACGAACGCGAACGCCAGCGTGCCCTTGCGGATCAGCGCCTTGAGCGTCGCGGTGTCGGGCTCGTTGCCCTCGAGATAGGCCTCCATCACATCGTCGTCCTGCTCGACGGCCATCTCGATCAGCTCGCTGCGCGCGGTCGCCGCGGCGTCGGCGAGATCGGCGGGGATCTCCTCGATCACGAACTTCGCGCCGAGGCTCTCCTCGAGCCAGACGATCGCATTGTTGGCGACGAGGTCGACCAGCCCCTTGAACGAGCCCTCGATCCCGATCGGCAGATAAAGCACCGCCGGACGCGCGCCGAGGCGATCCTTGATCATCTGGACGCACATCTCGAAATTCGCGCCGGTGCGGTCGAGCTTGTTGATGAAGCACATCCGCGGGACTTTATACTTGTCCGCCTGGCGCCACACCGTCTCGGACTGCGGCTCGACCCCGGCGACCCCGTCGAAGCACGCCACCGCACCGTCGAGCACGCGCAGCGAGCGTTCGACCTCGATCGTGAAATCGACGTGGCCGGGCGTGTCGATGATGTTGATGCGGTGATCGTTCCAGAAGCAGGTCGTCGCCGCGCTGGTGATCGTGATCCCGCGCTCCTGCTCCTGCTCCATCCAGTCCATCGTCGCGGTGCCCTCATGGACCTCGCCGATCTTGTAGGACTTGCCGGTGTAATAGAGGATGCGCTCGGTCGTCGTCGTCTTGCCGGCATCGATGTGCGCCATGATGCCGATGTTGCGATACTTCGCGAGCGGATGGCTGCGGGCCATGAGGCTTGTCCTTGGAATGGTTTGATTGAAAGCGGCGGACCGCTTAGGGGAAGAACAGCTTGGCGATCGCGGCGCCGGCGCCTAGCAAAGCCGCCGTTGCGAGCATCGCCTGGAACGTCACCGTGCGCGGCAGGAACTCCGTCTCCGTTCTCGTTTTCTGGATGTCGGCGAGCGCCTTCTCGGTATTGGCGCGCATGTGATCGATGCGCAGCAGTTGCTCGCGCAGATCGAGCGGATCGTCCACTTGCGTTGCCATCGCCTGTCCCTCGCCGCCTTATATAGCCGCTTACCAGCGATAATGCGAGAAGGCGCGGTTGGCCTCGGCCATGCGGTGCGCGTCCTCGCGCTTCTTCACCGCATTGCCGCGGTTGTTGGCCGCATCCATCAGCTCGCCCGACAGGCGGCCCGACATCGTGTGCTCGCTGCGTGCGCGCGCCGCGGAGATCAGCCAGCGGATCGCCAGCGCCTGCGATCGCTCGGGACGGACCTCGACCGGCACCTGGTAGGTCGCGCCGCCGACCCGGCGCGAACGCACCTCGATGCCCGGCTTCACATTGTTGAGCGCGTCGTGGAACACCTGCAGCGGATCGCGCTTGGCGCGCGCCTCCACGGTGTCGAGCGCCGAATAGATGATACCCTCGGCGGTCGACTTCTTGCCGTCGAGCATCACCGAATTCATGAACTTGGACAGGATGATATCCCCGAACTTCGGATCGGGGAGGATCTCGCGCTTCTCTGGGCGGCGGCGGCGGGACATAGACTGATTCCTTGATCTTCTGGATCCCGGCCTCCGCCGGGATGATTTTCGCTCAGGCGAAAATCACTTCGGACGCTTCGCCCCGTACTTCGAGCGGCTCTGGCGGCGATCCTTGACCCCCTGGGTGTCGAGCACGCCGCGCAGCACGTGATAGCGCACGCCGGGCAGATCGCGCACGCGGCCGCCGCGGATCAGCACCACGCTATGCTCCTGGAGGTTATGGCCCTCGCCGGGGATGTAGCTGATCACCTCGCGCTGGTTGGTCAGGCGCACCTTGGCGACCTTGCGCAGCGCGGAGTTCGGCTTCTTCGGCGTCGTCGTATAGACCCGCGTGCAGACCCCGCGCTTCTGCGGGTTCTTCTCCATCGCCGGAACCTTCGACTTTTCCTTCTGGAGTACCCGGCCCTTGCGGACCAGCTGGTTGATCGTCGGCATGAAACTCTTCACCTTTTGAATAGATTACTTTGTCGCCTCTCCGCTTGGAGAAAATGCAAAAAGACCCGGAAAGACCGAAACGGCCCCCCGGGCCCGCGCATGGCGGCAATGTTCAAGCTCTTGCCCGATGAGCGGCCGAAATCCGAAGACGGCGACCCCCAGCTCGCGGGCAGGGGCGGCCTATAGCGATCGATCCCGTAAGGGTCAACCGTGGGCGACGATGCAGGCCACGACATGAATCGATCCGCCGCCGAAATCCTTGCAGCTCCAACGCGGATCGATCGTCGCGATGCGCGCCGGATGCCGTGTGCCGCGCGTGAAGGGCACGTTGGTATCATAGGCCCACAAGATGCCGTCCCCCGTGCCCCGCGCGGCGGCGAGCAGCGCGCGGTTGGGATCGGCGTCGCCGGTCAGGCGCAGCGCGACGGTCGGTATCGGCCGGCCGTCGCGCAGCAGGAAAAAGCCGCCGACCTGACGGAGATAATCGGTCCGAATCACCGCCGCCGAGGGACCGTCGAGCAGGAACACCAGCCGTTCGACGCCGCGCGCGCGGAGCCAGGCCGACGGTTCCTCGAAATTATAGCCGTAGCGGTGGTCGCTGCGCGGATCGGCAAGGCGGACGACGAGCACGGCGATGCCCAGCGCGCTCGCCAGCGCGAGCAGCACGATCCCGCTGCGCGGCCACCAGCCGGCGCCGAGCCGGCGCGCCCATAAGGCGATGCCGAACAGGATCGCCGGCATGTAAGGCAAGACGTAACGCGGCGTGAAGCTAGGGCGAAGAAAGCCAATTCCGAACACGATGCCGAACGCCACCACGCCGCTGGCGACCAGCATGGTCTCCGCGCGCGTATAAGGGAAAGTCGCGCGGCCGGTCGCCGCGCGCCAGCCCTGCCCGATCCATGTCGCGCCGATCGCGAGCAACAGGCAGCCGGCGGGCAGCCCGGCGCCGAGCAGGACGAACGGGACGAAGAACAGCGCGTCCGGCCCGAGCCGCTGATACCAAGCGTATTGCGGCTTCGCGAACTGGAGGATGAACGGCAGATGGAAGCTCATCCACGCCGCCGCGAGCAGGAACGGCAGCGCACCGGGCCAGCCGCGCCATGCCTTGCGCCCGCCGAAAGCGAGATAAGCCAACCCCTGCAGCGCGGTGATCACCAGCGCGTGATAATGCGTCAGCACCGCCAGCGTCGAGATTGCGGACCAGGCCAGCGCCGTCCGCGTGCCCGGCGCACGCATCATCCGCAGGAAGGCGATCGCCTGCGCGCTGCCGACGTCTCCGCCGGTGCGAACTGGCCGCCGGCCCAGGCGATCTCGGGCGTCTGCTCCAGGAAGGCGATCGCCTGCGCGCTGCCGAGGAGCAACAGCAAGGTATAGGAGCGCGCCTCGTTGGCGAACAGCAGCCCCGGCACCCACACCGCCGCCAGCCCCGCCCACAGCCGCCGCGTATCGCGGTCGGGATGTCCCTGCCGCCAGAGCAGTGCCGGCGCGGCCAGCGAGAACAACAGGCTGGGCAGGCGCAGGGCGGTGTCGCCCGGCCCGGCCAACTTCTCCCAGCACCAGACCAGCACATAATAAACCGGCCCGTTGGGATCCTCGAGACACCAGCGGATCAGACCGACGAAGCTGGCCTGCGTGGCGATCGCCGCGGTCCACGTCTCGTCGTACCATAGAGGCGCTTGCCAGCCGGCCAGGAGGCGATTGAGCAGGCCGACCGACAAAGCGAGAACGAGCATGACAGTGAGCCGACTTGGCACGGTCCGGTCGGAAGTCGGATCGCCGACGGACCCCGTCTCGCGCTGCATTGATTGTCCCGACGAGGTGAGCAATTGCGCTTAGCGGGATAGGGTTAATCGATCACTATCAGGCAAAGTACTGGACGCGCAAATCCGCGAGGCGACGGTGCCGCCCCGCGGATCCCGACCTGACAAGCGAGAAGCGCGTTATTGCGGGAGCTTCTTCGCCATGTCCAAATGGCCGCTGACCACCGGCGCGGTATTCGTCGCCCAGGTCTTGAGCGACGCAACGTCGCCGGTCGTGGAATACGTCTGGAGACCGGAGAGCGCCTCCTCGTGCGCCGCGACCTGGTCGGTCGCATATTGCTTGTCGAACGCGTCGCCCGACAATTTGCCAAGCGCGTCGACCTTGGCCTGCTGGTCGGGCTTGAGGGTGGGATCGGGCGTGATCGCGGGGGTCGCCGAAGATGCCGCGGCCTTCAGTTTCGCGGTCGAATCGGTGTGGCCCTTGACCATCGTCTTGGCGAAGGTGACGACGGCCTTGTCCTTGCCTTTGGTCGAGGCGAGCTTGCCTTCGGCGATCTCGAACGCATCGCTCTTCGCCGCGGTATCGGCGAAGTCCTGTCCGGTCATCGCGGCCGGCGCGGCTGCCATGTCGGCGCTGTTGTCCATGGCATTCTCGACCATCGCGTTTTCGGTCGCGGTCGTGTCGGTCGGCTTCTTGCCGCAGGCGGCGAGGCTGAGCGCCAGCGCCGCGATCGAAACCAGTGTAAAGCCCTTGCGCATCGTTCGTCTCCCGCCATCGCGATGATGGTCGGGATGCAAACGTCCATAATTGCGGCCCGTTCCGTTCCTAGAAATGGATCGCCCGGCCGTACGCGCCGAGCGCGCTCTCGTGCATCATCTCGCTCAATGTCGGATGCGCGAACACCGTCTGCATCAGCTCGGTCTCGGTCGTCTCGAGCTGGCGCGCGACGACATAGCCCTGGATCAGCTCGGTCACCTCGGCGCCGACCATGTGCGCGCCGAGCAGCTCGCCCGTCGCCTCGTCGAACACCGTCTTGACGAAACCCTCCGCCTCGCCGAGCGCGATCGCCTTGCCGTTGCCGACGAACGGAAACTTCCCGACCTTGAGCTTGCGCCCGCTCTCCTTGGCCTTCGCCTCGGTCAAGCCAACCGACGCCACCTGCGGGCGCGAGTAAGTGCAGCCGGGGATGTTGCCCTTGTCCATCGGATGGACGCCCTTGTAGCCGGCGATCGCCTCGGCCGCGATCACGCCCTCGTGGCTCGCCTTGTGCGCGAGCCACGGCGGCCCGGTGACGTCGCCGATCGCCCAGATCCCGGCGACATTGGTGCGGCCGTAAGGATCGGTGTCGATATGCCCCCTGCTGGTCTTCACGCCGAGCGCCTCGAGCCCGATATGCTCGGTGTTGGGCACGATCCCGACCGCGACGATCGCGTGGCTGAAATCGTGGCTTGCGCTCTTGCCGTCGGCGGTCTTGATCTGCGCCGTGACCCCGCCGCCCGACGCCTCGAGCTGCTCGACGCCCGCGCCGGTGAGGATCGCCATGCCCTGCTTGGTCAGCGCCTTGAGCATGAACTCGCTGACCTCGGCGTCCTCGACCGGCAGGATCCGGTCGAGCATCTCGACGATCGTCACCTCGGCCCCCATGTCCGAATAGAAGCTGGCGAACTCGACCCCGATCGCGCCCGATCCGATCACCAGCAGCCTGGTCGGCATGGCGGGCGGCACCATCGCGTGGCGATAGGTCCAGATGCGCTTGCCGTCGGCCTTGGCGAACGGCAGGTCGCGCGCCCGCGCACCCGTCGCGACGATGATGTTCCTTGCCTCCAGCTCGACCGTCTTGTCGCCTTGCCCGACGCTCAGCTTGCCGGGTGCGGTCAGCGTTCCCACACCATCGTACACAGCGACCTTGTTCTTCTTCATCAGCCCCTTGACGCCGGCGTTGAGCTGCCCGGCGACCT
>CAXSHP010000140.1:2185-7335 GCA_964236935.1 uncultured Sphingomonadaceae bacterium | reverse complement strand
GGCGGACCTCCGAAGCGTCCCTATGACGTTACCGCGGAAACGCTGCCGCTGCTGGTCGGGGGCGTGTGCATCATAACCTCGATCATCGGCACCTATATGGTTCGGCTCGGCACGAGCCAGTCGATCATGGGCGCGCTGTACAAGGGGTTCTGGACGACGACGCTGCTCGCGGTGCCGGCGATCTATGCCGCGACGCGCTACGCGCTCGGCGATCTCAGCAGGGTCGTGAGCGGATCGGCGTTCCTCGATCCGAGCACATCCGCCGCGGTGACGGATGCCGGCACGCCCGTCGTCAAGGCGCTGAGCTTCACCGGCTGGGACCTGTTCGGGTGCATGATGATCGGCCTGGCCGTCACCGGGCTGCTGGTGTGGATCACCGAATATTATACCGGGACCAACCACCGCCCGGTCCAGTCGATCGCCAAGGCGTCGGAGACCGGGCATGGCACCAACGTCATCCAGGGGCTGGCGATCAGCCTGGAATCGACCGCGCTGCCGACGCTGGTCATCGTCGTCGCGGTGATCGCGTCCTATCGGCTCGCCGACATCATCGGCGTCGCCTTTGCCGCCACCTCGCTGCTGGCGCTGGCGGGGATGGTCGTGGCGCTCGACGCTTACGGCCCGGTCACAGACAATGCCGGCGGCATCGCCGAGATGGCGGGCCTGCCCGACGACGTGCGCCACCGCACCGACGCGCTCGATGCGGTGGGCAACACCACCAAGGCGGTGACCAAGGGCTATGCGATAGGATCGGCGGCGCTCGCCGCGCTCGTGCTGTTCGGCGCCTACACGACCGATCTCGACCGCTATGCCAGCGCATTGGGATTGACCGAGCCCGTCAACTTCTCGCTCAACAACCCGTATATCATCGTCGGGCTGCTGCTGGGCGCGCTGCTGCCCTATCTGTTCGGCGCGTTCGGCATGACCGCGGTCGGGCGCGCGGCGGGGCATGTCGTCGAGGACGTCCGCGCGCAGTTCCGCGACAATCCCGGGATCATGGCGGGGACCAGCCGGCCCAATTACGCCCGCACCGTCGACATCGTCACGCGCGCGGCGATCAAGGAGATGATCGTCCCCTCGCTGCTGCCGGTGCTCAGCCCGATCGCGGTGTATTTCATCATCGCCGCGGTCGCGGGCAAGGAACAGGGCTTCGCCGCTCTGGGCGCGATGCTGCTCGGCGTGATCGTCTCGGGGCTGTTCGTCGCGATCTCGATGACCTCGGGCGGCGGCGCGTGGGACAATGCCAAGAAATATATCGAGGACGGCAACCACGGCGGCAAGGGCAGCGAGGCGCACAAGGCGGCGGTGACCGGCGACACCGTCGGCGATCCGTACAAGGATACGGCAGGCCCGGCCGTCAACCCGATGATCAAGATCACCAACATCGTCGCACTGTTGCTGCTCGCCGCGCTGGCGCATGGTGCGTGAATGAAGCCGATCCTGCACGACTATTTCCGCTCGTCGGCGGCGTATCGCGTGCGGATCGCGCTCAACCTCAAGGGCGTCGCGTATGACAGCGTCGCGGTCAGCCTGCTCGACGGCGATCAGCGGGGCGCGGAGTATGTCGCGCTCAATCCGCAGGGGCTGGTGCCGACGCTCGAGATCGACGGGCTCCGGCTGACGCAGAGCCTGGCGATCATCGATTACCTCGACGCGCGTTTTCCCGAGCCGCCGCTGGTGCCGGCCGATCCGGCGGCGCGATCGCGCGTGCTCGCGCTGGCGCTCGTCGTCGCGTGCGACATCCACCCGCTCAACAATCTGCGCGTACTCCATTATCTCAAGAATCCGCTCGGCATCGAGCAGGACGCGCGCGACGACTGGTATCGTCATTGGGTGGTCAGCGGTCTGGCCGCGCTCGAGGCACTCGCCGCGCCCTACGCGGGGGCGTTCCTGTTCGGCGATGCGCCCGGGCTGGCGGACATCTGCCTCGTCCCGCAATTGTACAATGCGCGCCGCTTCGCCGTGCCGCTCGACGATTATCCCGCGCTGCTGCGCGCCGATGCCTCGGCCGCGGCGCTCGATGCGTTCGCGGACGCCCATCCGGATCGGGTCGCGCCTCCTCAGGGCTGAGCTTCGACGCCCCAAGAAAGTCTGTCTGTGCCACCCTCCCTGTTGCTGATTCTCGCCGCCGGGCTGCCCCCCGCCGACATCGTCGTTACCGGCCGTGGGCTCGCCAACCCGCTCGGCGATGCGGCCTATGACGTCGTTACGATCGATCGTGCGCGGCTGACCGGCTCGGCGAGCGGGTGGATCGAGGATATCCTGCGCGATGCCGCCGGCTTCGCCCAGTTCCGCCGTTCCGATTCGCGTTCGGCGCAGCCGACCAGTCAGGGCGCGACGCTGCGCGGGCTCGGCGGCAATGCCTCGAGCCGCGCGCTGGTGCTGCTCGACGGCGTGCCGCAGACCGATCCGTTCGGCGGCTGGCTGAGCTGGGCCGCGCTCGTGCCCGAGCGGCTCGGCCAGGTCCGCGTGACACGCGGCGGCGGCAGCGGCGCGTTCGGCCCGGGCGCGCTCGCCGGGACGATCGAGCTGTCCAGCGCCGGACCGGAAGAGCTCGCGCCGCTGTGGGGCAAGCTCGCTTACGGCAGCCGTGATTCGCTCGACGCCGGCCTGGGCGTATCGGGCAAGCTCGCCGGCGGCTTCGCCAGCCTCTCGGGCAGCTATGCGCGCGGCGACGGCTTCATCCCCATCGTCGCGTCGCAACGTGGCCCGGTCGATTTCCCCGCGCGCTATCGCCAATACAGCGTCGCCGGGCATGTCGTCGCCCCGCTCGGCGGCGATGTCGAGCTCCAGGCGAACGGGCTCGCGTTCCACGACGCGCGTACCCGCGGCGTGCCGTTCACCCCCAACCGGACGAACGGCGCCGACGCCAGCCTGCAATTGATCGGTCGCGGTCCTTGGGGCTGGCAGGCGCTCGCCTATCTCCAGACGCGCGACTTCTCGAGCGGCTTCGCCAGCCTCGACGCCGCGCGCATCACCGCCACCGAAACCCTCGATCAATATAAGGTCCCCGGCACCGGCGTCGGCGGCAAGCTCGAGCTGCGCCCGCCGCTGGGGGAGGGGATCGAGCTGCGTCTCGGCGCCGACACGCGGATCACCGACGGGCGTACGAAAGAACGCTATCAGTTCGTCGCCGGAGTCCCGACGCGCGGCCGCGTCGCCGGCGGGCGGACCGAGACATTCGGCGCCTTCGCCGAGGCGAGCGCGACGCCCATCGAGCGGCTGACGCTGACCGGCGGAGCGCGGATCGACCGCTGGCGGATCGAGGACGGCCGCTTGCGCGAACGGACGCTGGCGACGGGCGCGCTGCTGACCGATACCGCGTTTCCCGATCGCGACGGCTGGCGCCCGACCGCGCGCGCCGGGATCGCCTATCGCCCGGCCGGTGCCATCACCTTGCGCGGCGCGGGCTATCTCGGCTGGCGGCTGCCGACGCTCAACGAGCTCTATCGCCCGTTCCGCGTCGGCGCGGACGCGACCGCGGCCAACGCCGGGCTCGACCCGGAGCGCCTGCGCGGCGCCGATGTCGGGATCGATTACCGGCCGTTCCCGCAATTCCGCGCCAGCGCGACGCTCTTCACCAATCGGCTGGAGGATGCGATCACCAACGTCACGCTCGCGCGCGGACCCGGCGTCTTTCCCGGCGTCGGCTTCGTCTCGGCCGCGGGCTTCTACCGTCAGCGCCAGAATCTCGACGCCGTCGCCTCGCGCGGCATCGAACTCGACGGCCGCCTCGCGCTGCGCCGCTGGAGCTTCGCGGCCTCCTATGCGCTGACCGACGCCAAGGTCCGTTCCTCGGGCGCCGCCGCGACGCTCGATGGGCTGCGTCCCGCGCAGACCGCCAGGCAGCAGGCTTCGGCGACGCTCGGCTGGGAGCGTCCGGCGGGGGAGAAAGCGATGCTCACGCTCCATTATGTCGGGCCGCAATATGAGGACGACCAGAACAGCGCGAAGCTCGACGACGCGGTCACCCTCGACGCGAGCGTCGCCGTTCCGCTCGGGCGGGGCCTGTCGATCGAGGCCGGTGCCGAGAACCTGGCCAACGCCCGCGTCGAGGCGGGCATCTCCGGCGGCACGCTGATCGAACGCGCCACGCCGCGCACGCTGTGGCTGGGCGTGCGCTACGGCGGGTAGGCACTCGAGGGAATATTCTTTGAGTAACGTCACCCCGGCGAAAGCCGGGGTCCATGGACGGCGTTCGCTCTCAGCTGCAGCCGCTCCGTATCCGTGGATCCCGGCTTTCGCCGGGATGACGAAGAGTTTTGGGATACTGGATTGTCAGGCGACGAATTCCCGCACGAAATCGCTCGCCGGGCTCGCCTCGATCTCGCCCGGCGGCGCATATTGCTCGATCCGGCCGTGGTTGAGGATCGCGACCTTGTCGGCAAGCGCGAACGCCTCCTCGCGGTCGTGGGTGACGAAGATCGAGGTCAGCCCGACGCGATCGTGGATCTCGCGCAGCGCACCGCGCAGCTCGCGCCGCACCTTGGCGTCGAGCGCGCCGAACGGCTCGTCGAGCAGCAATATCTGCGGCTGGCGGGCGAGCGCGCGGGCAAGCGCGACGCGCTGGCGCTGGCCGCCCGAGAGCTGCGCGGGAAAGCGTTGGCCGAGGCCGGGGAGCTGGACGAGATCGAGCAGCTCGTCGACCCGCGTGCCGATCGCCTGCTTGTCGGGCCGCGCCTTGCGCTTCATCACCTTGAGCCCGAACGCGATATTCTGCGCCACCGTCATGTGGCGGAATAAGGCATATTGCTGGAACACGAAGCCGATCCCGCGATCCTGCACCGCGCGATCGGTGACGTCCTCGTCGTGAAAGCGGATATGGCCGCTGTCGGCCGCCTCGAGCCCGGCGATGATCCGCAGCAGCGTCGTCTTGCCCGAGCCTGAGGGGCCGAGCAAAGCGACGAAGCTGCCGTCCTCGATGGCGAGGCTGACGCCGTTGAGCGCGCTGTGCGTGGCGAACGTCTTGACGACGTCTTCGATGGCGATCGTCATCCCGACATGGCCTTCAATGCCCCGCGGCTGCGATGGCGTCGCGATGGCGCCATTCGAGGAAGCTCTTGATGCAAAGCGTGACGAGCGCAAGCCCGGCGAGGAGCGAAGCGACGGCGAAGGCAGCGACGAAATTATATTCATTGTAGAGCACCTCG
>CAXSHP010000140.1:1068-2175 GCA_964236935.1 uncultured Sphingomonadaceae bacterium | reverse complement strand
GATATGGCCGGAGACGACCGACACCGCGCCGAACTCGCCCATCGCGCGGGCGTTGGTCAGGAGCACGCCGTAGAGCAGTCCCCAGCGGATGTTGGGCAAGGTGACGAGGCTGAACGTCCGCCAGCCGCTCGCGCCGAGCGTCAGCGCCGCTTCCTCCTCGTCGCGGCCCTGCGCGGTCATCAGCGGGATCAGCTCGCGCGCGACGAACGGGAAGGTGACGAACACCGTCGCCAGCACGATCCCCGGCACCGCGAACACGATCTCGATATCGTGCGCCTGCAGCCACGGGCCGAACCAGCCGTTCGCGCCGAAGATCAGGATGTAGATCAATCCGGCGACCACCGGCGAGACCGAGAAGGGAATGTCGATCAGGCTGACCAGCAGATCCTTGCCGCGGAAATCGTGCTTCGCGATCGTCCACGCCGCGGCGACGCCGAACACGAGGTTGAACGGCACCGCGATCGCCGCGACGAACAGCGTCAGGCGGATCGCGGCGAGCGCGTCGGGCTCGACCACCGCCGCCTCGAACGCGCCCCAGCCCTGGCGGAACGCCTCGGCGAACACCGCGGCGAGCGGCAGCAGCAGGATCAGCACGAGGTAGGCCAGCGCCGCGAGGATCAGGCCCGCGCGGACCGGCAACGGCTCCCCCGTCGCGGCCTTCATATGCCGCCCAGCCGGCGCCGCTCGCGGCCCTGGATCAGGTTGATGACGAGCAGGATGAGGAACGAGGCGAGCAGCATCACCGTGGCGATCGCGGTCGCGCCCTCATAGTCGTATTGCTCGAGCTGGGTGACGATCAGCAGCGGCGAGATCTCGGAGATCAACGGCATGTTGCCGGCGATGAAGATCACCGAGCCATATTCGCCGACCCCGCGCGCGAAGGCGAGCGCGAAGCCGGTCAGCAGCGCCGGCGCGATCTCGGGCAGGATCACGCGCAGGAAGATCGTCAGGCGGCCCGCGCCGAGCGTCGCGGCGGCCTCCTCGATCCCGCGTCCCAGGTCGGCCAGCACCGGCTCGACCGTGCGGACCACGAACGGCAGCCCGATGAAAGTCAGCGCGATCACCACGCCCACGGGATTGTAGGCCAGCGCCAGTCCGAAGGCCGAA
>CAXSHP010000140.1:0-1058 GCA_964236935.1 uncultured Sphingomonadaceae bacterium | reverse complement strand
GCGACCGGGAACGGCAGCAGCGCGCCGACCCAGCCGGTGTCGGCGTAGATCGCAGTCAGCGCGATGCCCGCGACCGCGGTCGGCAGCGCGATCGGCAGGTCGACCAGCGCGCTCATCAGCCGCTTGCCGGGGAAGCGATAGCGCACCAGCACCCAGGCGATCAGCAGCCCGAACACGGCGTTTACCGCCGCCGCCGCCATCGCCGCGCCGAAGCTCAGCCGATAGGCCGCGAGCGCTCGGCGCGAGAAAGCGACCTCGGCGAAATGGCCGGGGCCGAGCCCGGCGCTCTTGATGAACACCGAACTCAGCGGGATCAGCACGATGACGAGCAGCCACAGCAAGGTCATCGTCATCGTCAGGCCGAACCCCGGCATCGCGGAGTGTGGCCGCGCAAAGCGCGGCAAAGCGGAACGGGGCCGGCGTCGCCGGAGCGCGATCGACCCCGTCGCCATCAGAAGTCGAGGTGCAGCCTGGTGGCGAAGGCTTCGCCCTTGGCCAGACCGACGATTGCGGGGGCCGGCGCCGCAGGCTGCGGCCCCACCAGCGGGCTGTTTTCGCCCTTGAAGCGGATATAGTTGAACAGCACTTTGACGTTCCCGTTGAGATACCAGTTGAGCGCGCCGGTCCAGCTGGTCGCCTTGCGGTCGAGCGGCGACAGGCCGTGATCGGTCAGATCGAGCTGGTCATAACGTGCCGCGAGCTCGAATGCGCCCCAGTTTCCCTTTTGCGGGTTAAAGTCGGCGATCGGCTTCAGGCGGTCGACCACGCCATTCTTGAACACCCGCGATTCGCCGGTGAGGAAGAAGCTGGCGAAACCGTAGAAGCCGTCGAACTTGACCGTCGGGGCGGCGCCGAAGCGATCGATGGCGAGATGATCATATTCGCCCTGCGCCGAGAACGGCCCAAACACCACCGCGGCCTCGGCCCCAAGGAAGGTGGCGTCCTTCGCGCCGGTCTGCGGTCCCACCGCCGGATTGGTGCCGGTAATCGCGGCCGAGACGATGCGGCCGTCGTCGACGCGGACGTTCGGACGATCCGCCACGGTAAGACTGTTGGCC
>CAXSHP010000139.1:5744-7391 GCA_964236935.1 uncultured Sphingomonadaceae bacterium | reverse complement strand
CAACCTGATCCTGATCTGGCCGCTGGCGCACGTCGGCCTCGCGCTGTCGACCGCGATCTCGGCCTGGGTCAACGTGCTGCTGCTGTGGTGGACGCTGCGCCGCCGCGGCCATTTCACGATCGACGCGCGCCTCGCGCGTTCGGCCATTCGCCTGACCGCGGCGACGCTGGCGATGACCGCGCTGCTGCTGCTGCTCAATCCGGTCGTCGACGCGCACATGGGGCGCGGCTTCATCGAGCGCGCGGTGGTGCTCGGCGCGCTGATGGCGCTGGGGGGAGCAGTCTATTTCGGCGCGGCGTTCGCGTTCGGCGCGTTCCGCTGGAGCGACCTCAAGGCGCAGTTGACGCGGCGCGCGCCGCCGCCGAAACGCGGCACATGAGCAAGATCGTCGTCTCCGGCATCCAGCCGACCGGAAATCTCCACCTGGGTAATTATCTCGGCGCGATCCGCAACTGGGTGCGTTTGCAGGACGAGGCGACCTGCTGCTTCTTCCTCGCCGATCTCCACGCGATCACCGTGCATAATGATCCGGCCGCGCTCGCCGCGAACATCCGCGCGATGGCCGCCGCGCTGCTTGCCGCCGGGATCGATCCCGCGCGCGCGACGCTGTTCCGCCAGGCGCAGGTGCCGGCGCATCCCGAGCTCGCCTGGCTGCTCAACGGCACCGCGCGGATCGGCTGGCTCAACCGGATGACCCAGTTCAAGGAGAAGTCCGGCAAGAACCGCGAGGGCGCGTCGATCGGCCTCTATGCCTATCCCGTGCTCCAGGCGGCCGACGTATTGCTGTACCAGGCGACGCACGTGCCGGTCGGCGAGGACCAGAAGCAGCATCTCGAGCTCGCGCGCGACATCGCGACCAAGTTCAACACCGATTTCGCGGTCGATCTGTTCACCTTGCCCGAGCCGATGATCGGCGGGCCGGCGGCGCGCGTGATGTCGCTGCGCGACGGCAGCGCCAAGATGTCCAAGTCCGATCCGTCCGACCTGAGCCGGATCAACCTGACCGACGACAGCGACACCGTCGCCGCCAAGATCCGCAAGGCCAAGACCGATGCCGAGCCCCTGCCCGCCGATCCCGCCGCGCTCGACGGCCGGCCGGAGGCGCGCAACCTCGTGGGCATCTATGCCGCACTCGCCGACGAGACGCCGGCGCAGGTGCTTAAGCGTTTCGCCGGGCAGGGCTTCGGCGCGTTCAAGCCGGCGCTGGCCGAGCTGCTGGTCGAGACGCTGCGCCCGGTGACCGCGCGGCTCGGGGCGTTCGAGGCCGATCCGGCGGAGCTCGACCGGCTGCTCGATGCCGGCGCGGACAAGGCGCGCGCGGCCGCGGCGCCGACGCTGGCGGGCGCGTATCGCGCGCTCGGCCTGGGCCACTGAGCACGGAGGCAACCCAAGTCCGCTTCGGGCGTTCAACCTTTGTTCAGCCTGCCGGGATCATTTTGGCAAGCTGTTGTTAAAAATAGAAATTCCGATGAGGACGCAGACCATGTCGCTCTCCAGAAAGATCACTACCTTCGCGGCCCCACTGGCGTTGCTCGCGCTGGGCGCCTGCGCCACCGCACGCGAGACGCCCCCGCCCCACAGCGCGACCGAGCAGCTGCTGGTGGCGCACTCGGCCGAGCGCGCCGCGATCCGGCTCCAGTTGCCGCT
>CAXSHP010000139.1:3445-5734 GCA_964236935.1 uncultured Sphingomonadaceae bacterium | reverse complement strand
TTCCGGGCCGACGTTGCACGTTTCCAGGCGTTGCCCGCGCCGCAGGGTCAGACCTTTTACGTTCAGGCCGCCGACCCCAAACTCCAGGGCGGCCTCGAATTCTCGCAATATGCCGCGCTGGTCAGTCGGCGCCTGGCGCAACAGGGCTATCAGCCCGCGGCCAGCGCCCGCGGCGCCAGCCTGGTCGTGATGATCGACTATGGGGTCGACGACGGCCGCGAGAAGGTCGTCACCACGCCGGGCTTCGGCGGATGGGGCGGCTTCGGCTACCCTTATGGCTTCGGCTATGGCGGCTTCGGTTATCCCTACGGCCGGTTCGGCTACGGCGGCTATCGCTCCGCCTTCTTCTGGGGGTGGGACGATCCCTTCTGGGGCGGCCCCGAGGTATCGAGCTACACCGTCTATACCAGTCATCTCGAGATGACGATCAATCGCACTGCCAACGGCGAGCGCGTGTTCGAAGGCAAGGCCAAGGCGCATTCAAGCAACGACAATCTGACCGAGCTCGTACCCAATCTCGTCGAGGCGATGTTCACCAACTTCCCCGGCCGCTCGGGCGAGGAGTGAAGATCACCATCCCGCCGCCCGCGCGGAGCTAAGCAGGCAGGCGCTTACCTCTCCGTCATCCCGGCGAAAGCCGGGATCCACGGAGACGGAGCGGTGGAGCTGAGAAACGGTTTTATCCATGGACCTCGGCGTGCGCCGGTGTGGCGACCTGCCTTGTCAGCTCTCGAGCTGGCGCATCAGCAGGCGGACGTCGGCGTCGAGCTCGGCGTCGATCTGGCGGAGCTTCTCGATCTGCTTGACCGCGTGGATCACGGTGGTGTGATCGCGCCCGCCGAAGCGGCGACCGATCTCGGGGAGCGAGCGCGGGGTGAGCTGCTTGGCGAGGTACATCGCCACCTGGCGGGGGCGGGCAACCTCGCGCGCGCGGCGGGCCGAGGTCATCTCGGCCTGGCGGATGCGGTAATGGTCTGACACGCGCCGCTGGATCTCGTCGATCGTGATGCGGCGCTGGTTGGCGCGCAGCATGTCGGCGAGCGTCTCGGACACGAACTCGAGATCGATCGGGCGGCCGCTGAGCATGGCATAAGCGACCACGCGGTTGAGCGCGCCTTCGAGCTCGCGCACGTTCGACGCGATCCGCTTGGCGAGGAACAGCACCACTTCGCGCGGCACCTGCGCCTGCGGCATCGCCTCGAGCTTCTTGACGATGATGTTGAGCCGCAGCTCGAAGTCGGCGGGATTGACGTCCGCCACCAGGCCCCACGACAGGCGCGAGAGGATGCGGCTCTCGATCCCCTCGAGGTCCTGCGGGCTGCGATCGGCCGAGATCACCAGGCGCTTCCCCGCCGAGATGATCTCGTTCATCGTGTGGAAGAACTCCTCCTGGGTTGATTCCTTGCCGGCGATGAACTGGACGTCGTCGATCATCAACAGGTCGGCGGAGCGCAATTTCTGCTTGAAGCTCAGCGTGTCCTTGGCGCGCATCGCCGAGACGAATTCGTACATGAATTTCTCGGCCGACATGTAGACGACGCGCCCCGCGGGATGGCGGCGGCGATAGTCATGGCCGATCGCGTGCATCAGATGCGTCTTGCCGAGCCCGGTGCCGCCGTGGAGGAACAGCGGATTGAAGCCGATCGCACCGCCCTCCGCCAAGGTCCGCGCGGCGTTGTAGGCGACTTCGTTGGCCTTGCCGACGACGAAGCTGTCGAACGTGTAGCGCGGCTCGAGCGGCGTGCCGCTGTCGACGCGCGGCGCCGGATCGGCGGGCACGGGTTCCGCTTCGGGAACGCTGTCGAACAGCACGGGACGTTGCGTGTCCGCCGCCCCGACGATCGTGACCCGCCGAACCTGGGGCAGCATCGCGCGCCAGGCATGGAGCAGGCGATCGGCAAAATGGGTCTCGACCCAATTGGCCATGAACTGCGACGGCAATGCGAGTTCGACCGTGTCGGTGGCGGCATCATAGCCGGCGAGCGTGATCGGCTTGAGCCAGCCGTCGAACGTCCGCACCCCGCAATCGCGGCGCAGGCCGACGCGGATCGCCGCCCATGCCGCTTCGACCGGTGAGGCGTCGCCCGTCGCAGGCGCCTGTGCGCCGGCCATTCCCGCCCTCGCCGCTGCCTGCTCCACGCCCGCTCCCATCGATCGGGCGTTCCACCGCCCTTCGTCAAGGCACACGCGTCCCCTCGCCGGAGAAGCTTCCCCCCGGCGGCAATCCGCGTCCGTCTTTATGAGCCCGGAGGCCGATTCGTCCGCCGGTACGCTCCCCTTTAGGAACGG
>CAXSHP010000139.1:0-3435 GCA_964236935.1 uncultured Sphingomonadaceae bacterium | reverse complement strand
CAACCCGGTTTATTTCATTTTAGTGACCTTGACAGCCGAACCGGCGGACTTCCGTCGAACCTGCGTCAAGTGTGCGAAACCAAAGGGATTTTAGGAGCGTCGCGAGTGGTCCGCAGGCGGCGAATCGCGGTAAGTCCTGGGGTTCGGTCCGGCGCAAAAAAAGCGCCCGCCGATCGGGACCGGCGGGCGCTTCGAACGGGTGCGTCACACGCTCAGCTGAGCGCGGCGACGCGCTTGCTCAGCCGCGAGAATTTGCGCGAGGCGGTGTTCTTGTGGACGACGCCCTTGGCGACGCCGCGCGCCAACTCGGGCTGCGCGGCCGCCAGCGCCGCGGTCGCCGCGGCCTTGTCGCCGGCGCCGAGCGCGGTCTCGACCTTCTTGATGAAGGTGCGGATGCGGCCGACGCGATTGCCGTTGACCTCCGAACGCCGATCGTTGCGGCGGATGCGCTTCTTGGCTTGCGGCGTGTTCGCCATATCGTCTCGAATCCCATGATCAATGCGGATCGCGGCGCGGCCGAGGCCTCCGCCGTGAAGGCGCGCTCCCTACGGTCTTCGCGGCACGAGGTCAACCTAGCGCTGGCACCGCGGGCACCAGAAAGTCGATCGCCCGCCATCGACGCGCCGCGCGACCGTCCCGCCGCATGGGCACGGCTTGCCCTCGCGGCCATAGACGCGAAACTGCTTCGAGAAATAGCCGAGCGCGCCATCGGGGTGAGCGAAATCGCGCAGCGTCGAGCCGCCCGCGGCGATCGCCGATTCGAGCACCTCGTGGACCGCTTCGACCAGGCGCCTCAGTCGCGGCAAGGTGATCGTGCCGGCCGGCCGGATCGGCGCGATGCGCGCGACGTTGAGCGCTTCGCAGACATAGATATTGCCAAGCCCGGCGACGATTCGCTGGTCGAGCAGCAGCAGCTTGATCGCCGCGATACGCCCCGCGAGCTTCGCCTTGAGCCATGCCGCGGTGAAATCGGGGCCGAGCGGCTCCGGACCGAGTGCGCGGAACGGCGGCCAACCGTCGCGCGCCGCGGTCTCGATCAGATCGAGCGAGCCGAACCGGCGCGGATCGTTGAGCGCCAGCGTCCGCCCGTCGTCGGTGTCGATCAGGAGATGATCATGTGGGCCGATGGTCGCGGGATCGATTCGCCAGCGCCCCGACATGCCGAGATGAAAGATCATCGTATCGCCGCGATCGGTCTCGATCAGGCCGTATTTGGCACGCCGGGCGAGCCCGATCACCTTCGCGCCGGTCAACCGCTGGCGCAGATCGGGCGGGATCGGCCGGCGGATGTCGGCGCGGCGCGGCTCGACCCGCGTCAGCCGCCGGCCGTCGAGCACTTTGCGCAATCCGCGCACGGTCGTCTCGACTTCGGGAAGCTCGGGCATCGGCCGCTGCTAGGTTGGGTTTGATGCACGGGCAAGCCTTCGGTAGAGCCGCGCGATGACCGACACCGTCTCCTTCGGCTATGCCGACGTGCCCCCCGCCGAGAAGACCGCGCGCGTCGGCGAGGTCTTCCGCTCGGTGGCGGCGCGCTACGACCTGATGAACGACGCGATGTCGGGCGGCATGCACCGGCTGTGGAAGGACCGCTTCGTCCGCCGGGTGAAGCCCCGGCGCGGCGAGGCGATCCTCGACATGGCCGGCGGCACCGGCGACATCGCGTTCCGCCTCGCGCGGGCGGGCGCGGCGGTGACCGTCGCCGACATCAACCCGGCGATGCTCGAGGTCGCATGACGCGCGCCGGGAAGCGCGGCATCGGCGGGCTTATCTGGGCGGAGGAGAATGCCGAGAGGCTGCGCTTCGCCGACCGCAGCTTCGACGGCTACACGATCGCGTTCGGCATCCGCAACGTCACCGACATCCCCGCCGCCCTGCGCGAGGCGCACCGCGTGCTCAAGCGCGGCGGGCGCTTCTTCTGCCTCGAATTCTCGACCACCTTGTGGCCCGGCTTCGGCGAAATCTACGATGCTTATTCGCATCACGTCGTGCCGCGGCTCGGCAAGCTGCTCGCGGACGACGAGGACAGCTATCGCTATCTCGTCGAGTCGATCCGCCGCTTTCCCGATATGGACCGATTCCAGGCGATGATCGAGGCGGCCGGCTTCGCGCGCGCTGCGATCGAACCGATGCTCGGCGGTCTGGTCGCGATCCACAGCGGCTGGAAGACATGATGCGACGAGCATCGTGTCCCGGCGAAGGCCGGGATCCAGCGGAAAGAAGGATTCCGGGCTCCCGCCTTTGCGGGGGCACTCCGCGTTCATGACCACCACCGCCACGCACCTCTTCCGCCTGCTGCGCTGGGGCCGCACGCTCGCCCGGCACGGGGCGCTGCGCGGGATCGAGGCCGATCCGCTGACGCCGCCACAGCTCCGCCGGCTCGTCCGCCTCGCCCGCTTCGGCGCGCGTACGCCCAGGCAGCCGCGCTATGCCGATGCGTTCGAGGCGATCGGCCCCGCCGCGATCAAGTTCGGCCAGGCGCTCGCGACGCGCCCCGATCTGGTCGGGGCGGAGGCGGCGCTCGACCTCGCCCGGCTCCAGGACGCGGTGCCGCCGGTGCCGTTCACCGAGATGGCGGCGGCGATCGAGGCCGGCCTCGGCAAGCCGATCGCGACGCTGTTCGCCTCGATCGATCCCGTCGCGGTCGGCGCCGCATCGATCGCGCAGGTCCACCGCGCGGTGACCAGCGACGGCCGCGACGTCGCGATCAAGGTGCTGCGTCCCGGCGTCGAGGAGGATTTCGCCCGCGCGCTCGAGACTTACGAATGGGCGGCCGCGCAGGCCGAGGCGATGGGCGGCGATCTCGCGCGGCTGCGCCCCCGCCTGGTGATCGCCACGTTCCGGCAGTGGACGCTGCGCGAGCTCGACCTGCGGCGCGAGGCGGCGTCCGCCTCCGAGCTCGCCGAGGCGATGAAGGCCGAGCCGGGCTTCCATGTGCCCGCGATCGACTGGCAGCGCACTTCGCGCCGCGTGCTGACGCTCGCCTGGGTCGACGGGATCAAGCTGGCCGACCGCGCGGGACTGATCGCGGCGGGGCACGACCTGCCCGCACTCGCCGCCACGCTCGTGCGCGCATTCCTGCGCCAGGCGATCGCCGACGGTTTGTTTCACGCCGATCTCCACCAGGGCAATCTGTTCGCTTTGCCCGACGGACGCATCGCCGCGGTCGATTTCGGCATCATGGGCCGCGTCGACCGGCGTGCCCGGCGATGGCTTGCCGAGATCCTCCATGGGCTGATCACCGGCAATTACGCCCGCGTCGCCGAAATCCATTTCGAGGCCGGATACGTCCCGCCGCACCACAACCAGGCCGAATTCGCGACCGCTTTGCGTGCCGTCGGCGAGCCGATCCGCGGGCTGCCGGTCAAGGACATCTCGATCGGCCAGATGCTCGACGGGCTGTTCGGCATCACGCGCGACTTCGACATGCCGACCCAG
>CAXSHP010000138.1:0-7556 GCA_964236935.1 uncultured Sphingomonadaceae bacterium | reverse complement strand
TTGTAGAAGCCGCAGGCGTTGCACAGGTGATGCGGCCGCTTGAGCTCGCCGCAGTTCGGGCATTCCTGGAATGGCTCGATGGTCAGCGCATGGTGGCTGCGGCGCATGTTGCGCTTCGACGGCGAGGTTTTTCTCTTGGGGACGGCCATTGCGGCACCTGTTCCGATCGGTCAAAGATGAACGACAAGCCGGCCGGGCGGCGCCGACGGCCTGATGGCCGCGGACCCTGCGGCCGGCTCGTCGCGAGCGACAGGCCCTATAGCGATCCGCGCTCAAGTTGCAAGCTTGTCGGCATTCTGCGAATGCCTCGCGCGCTGCCGGGAGAAAGAAATGCTGTTGCCGATCACGCTGACCATCTCCGCCGCGGCGGCTTTGCTCAATCTGTGGCTCGCCTATCGGGCCGGGCGGATCCGCGTCTCGCGCAAGATTTCGGTCGGCGACGGCGGCGATCCGATGATGCTCGCGCGGATGCGGGCGCAGGCCAATTTCGTTGAATATACGCCGTTCTTCCTCATCCTGCTCGGCCTGATCGAATTGGCGCAGGGGCCGCGGACCTGGCTGTGGGCGGTCGGCATCCTCTATATCCTGGCTCGGCTGGCGCATGCGTTCGGGATGGATCGGCCCGCGCCGAATCCGCTGCGCATGGGCGGCATCCTCGTCACCTTCATAGTCCTGCTCGGGCTCGCCTGCTACGCGATTGCTTTGCCGTACGCGGCCGTCGGGACGGCTACGATCGCGCGCTGAGCGGATCGCTCAGGTCCGCCTGGTCAGCCGCTCGACCGAGGCGCCGCTCGATTTCCCCTTCGTCCCGGCGGTCTTGGGGTTGCGGGTGCTGCCCTCGACCTCCTGCTCGAGATAATCGCGGATCTCCTCGACCTCGCGGTCGCACAGATGCTCGATGCCGATGAATTCGGCGCGCGCCTTGGGCACGGCGCGAAGCAGCTCGTCGAGCTTGGCCTGCATCGCGGCGGCATCGCGATTCTGCGAGTTCTGGATGAGGAACACCATCAGGAAGGTGACGATCGTGGTCGAGGTGTTGACGACCAGCTGCCAGGTGTCGGAATATTCGAACAGCGGACCGGTCGCCGCCCAGATCACGATCAGCGCGATCGCCACGACGAAGGTCAGCGGACGCCCGGCCAGTCCGGCGATCGCGGTCGCCACCTTGGTGAAGAATTGTTCCATGACAATCGTCTCCCACGGCGGAAATGCGCCCGGGTGCGTAACGATGCAAGCCCCGCCGCTTTACGCGCGCGCCGCCAGGCGCCAACTGGCGCGATGATCGATCGCGCCACGCCGTTCGTCCTGCTCGACGACACCCGCCCCGGCGGCAAGGCGCGGCTGTATCGCGGCGCGCGGGACACGATCGTGGCGCGTCGCCCCGACGAGGTCGTGCCCGCGCTCGCCGCGATGCGCGCGGCGCTCGCCGAGGGTCGCCATCTCGCCGGGTTCATCGCCTATGAGGCCGGCGCCGCGCTCGAGCCGCGGCTCGCCGGCATCGCCCGATCGGCGCCGGGGGATGCGCCGCCCCTGTTGTGGTTCGCGCTGTTCGACCAGGTCGAGCTGCTCGACGATGTCGCGGCGCTGCTGCCCGATCCGGCCGGGGGGCATCTCGCCGCGCCTTGCCCGCGGATCGCCGGCGGGGCGTATCGCGCCGCGGTCGCGCGCGCGCTGGCGCTGATCGCCGCGGGCGACATCTATCAGGTCAACCTCACCTTCGCCGCCGAGGTCCCGGCCGCCGGCGATCCGCGCGCGCTCTATGCCGGGCTGCGCGATGCGCGGGCGGGGTGGGGCGGATTGGTGTTCACCGGCGCGCACTGGCTGCTGTCGGCCTCGCCCGAGCTGTTCTTCACGCTCGCTGGCGACGCGGTCACCGCGCGGCCGATGAAGGGCACCGCGTCGCGCTCGGTGTCGGACGACGCCGCGCAGATCGCCGCGCTCGCCGCCGATCCCAAGCAGCGCGCCGAGAATCTGATGATCGTCGACCTGCTGCGCAACGATCTGTCGCGCGTCGCCGTGCCGGGCAGCGTCGCGGTCCCCGCCTTGTTCGAGGTCGAAACCTATCCGACCGTGCATCACATGACCTCGACCGTCACCGCGCGTCTCGCCGCGGGCGCGGACGCGATCGACCTGATCGGCGCATTGTTCCCGTGCGGCTCGATCAGCGGCGCGCCCAAGATCCGCGCGATGGAGGTGATCGACGAACTCGAACCGGCGCCGCGCGGGCCGTACACCGGATCGATCGGCTGGCTTGATCCCGGCGGCGAGGCCGCGTTCAATGTCGCGATCCGCACCCTGGTGCTGGACGACGGGGGCAATCGCGCCACGCTCGGCCTCGGATCGGCGATCGTCGCCGATTCGACCGCCGACGATGAATGGCGCGAGTGCCTTGCCAAGGGAGCGTTCGTGACGCAGGCGATGCCACGGTTCGATCTGGTCGAGACGATGCGGTTCGACGCGATCGACGGGCTCGTCGATCTCGAGCGTCATCTCGCGCGGCTGAAGGCTTCGGCCGAAGCGCTCGGCTTCGCGTGCGATCGCCACGATGTGCGCAACGAGCTCCAGGCGGCGACGTTTCGGCTGAAGGATGACGCGCGCGTCCGCCTGCTGCTCGGGGCAAGGGGAACGACCGCGATCGAGGTGCGGCCATTGCCGCCCCCGCCGTCGCAGCCGGTCGCGGTTGCGCTCGTGCCTTTGCCGGTTTCGGGCGACGACTTCCGTCTGCGCCACAAGACCAGCGCGCGTGCCTTCTACGACGAAGCGCGCGCGGCGGCCGATGCCTTCGAGGTGCTGTTCGTCGATCGGGAGGGCTTCATCACCGAGGGCAGTTTCACCAATGTCTTCGTTCGGCGTGGCGAGACCCTGCTCACCCCGCCGCTGTCGCGCGGGCTGCTGCCCGGCGTGCTGCGCGCCCGCCTGATCGAGCAGGGCCGCGCGATCGAGGCCGAGCTGGTGCCGGCCGATCTCGCGGGCGGCTTCGTGATCGGCAACGCGCTGCGCGGATCGATCGACGCGAGGCTGGTTGCAGCGCCCGGCGACGAGGGGCTATAGCCGCGCCGCCTCGCACCGAAGGGAATCCCATGCGCTACAATTCGGCCGCGCTCGGCCGCATCAAGCCGTCCGCCACGCTGGCGATGACCAGCCGCGTGCTCGAGCTGAAGCGCACGGGGCTCGACATCATCGGCTTGGCCGCCGGCGAGCCCGATTTCGACACGCCCGATTTCGTCAAGGAGGCGGCGATCGCGGCGATCCGCGCGGGCAAGACCAAATACACCAACGTCGACGGCACCGCCGAACTGAAGGAGGCGATCGCCGCCAAGTTCAAGCGCGACAATGATCTGCCCTATGAGCCGAGCCAGATCAGCGTCAACGTCGGCGGCAAGCACACGTTGTTCAATGCGCTGGTGGCGACGATCGACCCGGGCGACGAGGTCGTCATCCCCGCGCCTTACTGGGTGAGCTATCCCGATATCGTCGCCTTCGCCGGCGGCGTCCCGGTGATCGTCGCGGCCGGCGCCGCGCAGAATTACAAGATCACGCCCGCGCAGCTCGACGCGGCGATCACCCCGGCAACGCGCTGGGTGATCCTCAATTCGCCGTCGAACCCGACCGGCGCGGCGTATTCCGCTACGGAACTCAAGGCGCTCGGCGAGGTGCTGCTGCGCCATCCCGACGTGTGGGTGATGGCCGACGACATGTACGAGCATATCGTCTACGACGGCTTCCGGTTCGCGACGATCGCGCAGGTCGTGCCCGAGCTCTATGCGCGCACGCTGACCGTCAACGGCTGCTCGAAGGCCTATGCGATGACCGGCTGGCGGATCGGCTTCGCGGGCGGCCCCGACTGGCTGATCAAGTCGATGCTGAAGCTCCAGTCGCAATCGACCTCGAACCCCTGCTCGATCGCGCAGGCGGCGGCGACCGCGGCGCTGAACGGCGACCAGAGCTTCCTCGCCGAGCGCAATGCCGCGTTCCAGCGCCGCCGCGATCTGGTCGTGGCGAAGCTCAACGCGATCGAGGGCGTGCATTGCCCGACGCCGGAAGGGGCGTTCTATGTCTACCCCGACGTCTCCGGATTGATCGGCAAGGCGACGCCAGCGGGCCTGACCATCGCCAATGACGAGATGCTGGTCGGCTATCTGCTCGACGAAGGCCGTGTCGCCGCGGTCCACGGCGGGGCGTTCGGGCTCGAGCCGGCGTTCCGGGTGAGCTACGCCACGTCGGAAGAGCTGCTGACCCAGGCGTGCGAACGGATCCGCGAGGCTTGCGCCGCTTTGCGCTGAGCTTGGCAGCGTCCACCTGCGGTTAAGGTGGGCCGGAGTAAGCCAGCGAAATGAAACACTTCATCCGCTTCGCCCTGCCCGCCGCGCTGGCGCTCGCCGCCTGCGCCCCCGCTTTCTCGGCCGAGCAGGCGGTGCGCGCGCCCGCGCCCGCGCTCGACATGCCCGCTGCCGCGACGAGCGAGACGGCGGTGTTCGCCGGCGGCTGTTTCTGGGGCGTCCAGGGCGTGTTCCAGCACGTCAAGGGCGTGCGCAGCGCGGTTTCGGGTTATACCGGCGGCGTGCAGGGCACCGCCCGATACGAGACGGTCTCGGGCGGCGACACCGGCCATGCCGAATCGGTCCGCGTCACGTTCGATCCGCACGTGGTGAGCTACGGCACGCTGCTCCGGATCTATTTCTCGGTGGTCGCCGATCCCACCGAGCTCAACCGGCAGGGCCCCGACAGCGGCACGCAATATCGCTCGGCCTTGTTCCCGACGAGCGACGGCCAGCGCCGCGTCGCCGCCGCCTATATCGCGCAGCTGGGCAAGGCCAATCTGTGGAAACGCCCGATCGTTACCCGGCTCGAGCGCGCGCAGGGTTTCTATCCGGCCGAGGCCTATCACCAGGACTATCTGACGCTCAATCCGCGCGCGCCCTATATCGCCGTGAACGATCTGCCCAAGGTCGCGGCGCTCAAGGCGTTGTTCCCGGCGCAATATCGCGCGGCGCCGGTGCTGGTGGGGACCAGAGGCTAAGCCGCCAGCGGGAAGCGCAGCATCCGATCGGCGACCGGCACCAGCGCCTGCGCGCGCGGCCCGACCGCCCGGACGATCGCCGGGTGATGCGCGTCGAGCCCGCCGGTCAGCGCGCCGAACGCGGGCAGGATCAGCTTGGTCTCGGTCGCGACGAAGCAGCGCCGCGCGATCTGCCGGCCGCGATGCGTCACGCGCAGCTTGGGATGGAAATGGCCGGAGAGCTCGGGCCGCGGCTCGGCCGGATCGGCCTCGTGGCGCAGCAATAGCCCGTCGACCAGCGCTTCCTCGACGATCTCGCCGCCGCAATGATCGGCGAATCCGGCATCGTGATTGCCGGTAATCCAGGTCCAGCGCGTCATTCCGGTCAGCGCGCGCAGCATTTCCTGCGCGCGCTGGGGCAGCCGTTCGCAGCCCTTCGCGTCGTGGAAGCTGTCACCGAGGCACCAGATTTCGCTCGCCCCGGTCGCGGCGACGAGCGCGGTCAGATCGGCGAGCGTGGCGATGCTGTCGTAGGGCGGCAGCATCTGGCCGAAGCTGGCGAACCAGCTCGCTTTCTCGAAGTGCAGATCGGCGACGAGCAACGCCCCGCGCGCGGGCCAGAACAGCGCCCCTTCGGGCAGAGCGAGCAGCTCGACATGCGCGAACGAAAAGCGAACCATAGCTGCGCTATATGCGGCCGGGACAGACGTGGAAACCCCGCTTCCGCGCCGGCGAGCCCGATTGCGCCCGGCCCGGCGCGCGCATAGGTTGGCGCGTGGCAGGGATGGCATGACCGGCATGATCGAGGCCCTCGCGCTGGCGCTGATGCTGGGCTCCGCGTCTGGTCTGGCGCAGGAGATGCCGTCCGTCACCGAGGTCGCGCCGCCCCCGGCCCCTCCGCCGGCGGAGACGATCGAGGAGCTCGATACCGCGCTCGATCGGTCTGGACGGATGACGGTGCCGGTGTTCGTCAACGGCCAGGGTCCGTTCCAGTTCACGCTCGACAGCGGCGCGGATCGCACCGTGGTGTCGGATCGCCTGGCGAAGGCGCTGGCGCTTCCGCCGGGGCCGCCGGTCACGGTCCACGACATCAGCGGGGCGGAGAAGGTCGCGACCGCGATGGTGAAGCGGCTCAAGGTCGGCGCGCGCGAACTCGGCGAGATCGCGTCGCCGGTGTTCGTGCTCGACAATCTCGGCGCGGTCGGCATGCTCGGGATCGACAGCGTCGCCGAGCAGCGCGTGCTGATGGATTTCAAGGCGCACCGGCTCGTGGTCGAAGCGTCCGAGCGCGAGCGCGACGAGCCCGGCACGATCGTGGTGCGCGGCAAGCGCCGCTTCGGGCAGCTCGTGCTGGTCGACGCCAAGTTCCGTGGCCGCAAGGTCTATGTGATCGTCGACACGGGCTCGCAATCCTCGGTCGGCAATCTCGCCTTCCGCCGCCTCGTCACGCGCAAGCTGGCGATCGATCCGGTCAATATCGTCAGCGTCACCGGCCACAAGGCGACCGGCGATCAGGTCGTGCTGCCGGAGTTCGCGCTCGGCGACGTGCAACTGCAGGACGTGCCGATCCTCTTCGCCGATCTTCATACCTTTCACCGGTTCGGGATCGACCAGCAGCCGGCGATGCTGCTCGGCATGGACGTGCTCAGCGCGTTCGAACGCGTCTCGATCGATTTCGTGCGCAAGCGGGCGCGGTTTCGCGTGAAGCAGTAGCGCGGATGGTATATCGTAAAATGAAGCTGAATCAGGATATTGCGATGTCTTTCCTGCCCCACGACGCGGTCTACGTCCGGCTCGGCGCGTCGGCGATCCATGGGATCGGCGTGTTCGCGATCAAGCCGATCCCCGCGGGGACGAACATCTTCGCGAGCGATCAGGTCGAGCTGGTGTGGATCGATCGCGCGGCGCTGGACGCCGCCGAGCTGACGCCGGCGGAGCGCAAGCTCTACCATGATTTCGGAGTGGCCGAGGACGGCCGGATCGGCTGCCCGGTCAATTTCAACAATCTTACGCCGGGCTGGTATCTGAACGAGCCGCCGGCGGGGAGCGCGCCCAACGTCGCGGCGGGGCCCGGCCTCGTCTTCACCGCGCGGCGCGACATCGCCGAGGGCGAGGAGCTGACTTTGCGCTACGCGGAATTCAGCGAAATGCCCTGCTGAAGTCGGCCGAAGCACTGATCCGTCATCCGGCGAACGCCGGGATGACGATGATCAGCACCACCGGACAGCGACCGCAGGACTCACTCCGCGGCCAATGTCGTCGCCGCGGTCGCCGCCTCGATCTCGGCGGCCTTGGCCTCGACCAGCCGGACGATGTGATCGATCATGTCGGCATCCTGGATGACGTGATCGGTCACGCCCGAGAGATAGACCATGTGCTTGCCGTTGCCGCCGCCGGTCAGCCCGATGTCGGTCTCGCGCGCCTCGCCGGGGCCGTTGACGACGCAGCCGAGCACCGACAGCGACAAGGGCGTCGCGATATGCGCGAGCCGCTGCTCGAGCTTCTCGACCGTGCGGATCACGTCGAACCCCTGGCGCGCGCAGCTCGGGCAGGAGAC
>CAXSHP010000137.1:1318-7607 GCA_964236935.1 uncultured Sphingomonadaceae bacterium | reverse complement strand
ACCCCGGTATACGACAGATAGGCGTCGAGCAGATTGACCGTGTTGCCGACATATTCGGCCTCGATGCGATAGCCGAAGGTCTTGAACGCGGTGCCGTCGAAGCCGAAGCGGCCGCGGCGGATCAGCGTGCCGTTGTTATAGTCGTAACCGCCTCGCCGCTCGTTGAAGCCGGCATAATCGAGGTCGATCACGCCGCGCGGCTTGAACGTGAAATTGCCGCTCGGCTCGGAGAAGCTCGGACCCCAGCCGAACGTGACGTTCTTCGCGGTCTGCACCGAACGCGTCTCGACGCTGACCAGACGGCTGTCGTTGACCTCGGCCTGATCCTCGAGCTGCTTGTTGCGCGTCTCGAGCAGCTTGACCTTATATTCGAGCGCGTTGAGCCGATCGGTCACCGCGTCACCCGTCGGGGCGGGCGGGGGCGGGGGGGCGTCGGCCTTGTCCGCGTCGACCAATGTATCGATCGGGCTCGCGGCCTGATCGGAAGCGACCGGCCCGGCCGAAAGGTCCGCCGATGCGGGCGCCGGGGCTGGCGTATCCGTCACCGCCGGGGCGGCAACCGCTGCGGGAGTATCCTGGGCCGGATTGCTCTGCGCATTGCTCTGCGCGAGCAACGGCGAAGGAGCGAAGGCGAGCAGCGACACGCCCGTGAGCAAGCTTATACGCATCATGTTTCCCCGTTGCGTCGGCCGGTCGATGGCCTGACGATGTTATATACGATCGGATACAGTAGATCGGCGGTCGGGATAGCCCGGAATAAAAAGCGGTCCGGTGACCGGGATCGCCGGACCGCAGGGGGGATCACGCCAGGGAGTCAGCGCTTGGCGTTCTCGAAAATCTGGTCGAACACGCCGCCATCGCTGAAATGCGTCGCCTGGGCGCGTGCCCAGCCGCCGAAATTCCGGTCGATCGTCAGCAATGCGACGCGGGGAAACTGGCCGGAATATTTCGCCGCCACCGCGGGATCGCGCGGGCGATAATGGTTGCGGCCGATTATGTCCTGCGCCTCGGGGGTATAGAGGAATTTGAGATAGGCCTCGGCGACCTTGCGCGTGCCTTTCTTGTCGACGACCTTGTCGACCAGCGCGACCGGCGGCTCGGCGAGGATCGACAGCGACGGGACGACGATGTCGAACTTGCCCCTGCCGAGCTGGTTGACCGCGAGGAACGCCTCGTTCTCCCACGCCAGCAGCACGTCGCCCTGCCCGCGCTGGACGAAGGTGGTGGTCGATCCGCGTGCGCCCGAATCGAGCACCGGGACGTTGTGGAACAGCCGCGTCATGAATTCGCGCGCCTTGACGTCCGAGCCGTATTTCTTGCGGGCATAGCCCCAGGCGGCGAGATAGTTCCAGCGGGCGCCGCCCGAGGTCTTCGGGTTGGGCGTGATCACGCCTACGCCGGGGCGGATCAGATCGTCCCAGTCGCGGATATTCTTCGGATTGCCCTTGCGGACGAGGAACACGATCGTCGAATAATAAGGCGTGGAATTGTTGGGCAAACGCGTCTGCCAGTTCGCCGGGAGCGATTTCGCCTTCGCCGCGATCGTATCGATGTCGTAGGCGAGCGCCAGCGTGACGACGTCGGCGGGCAGCCCGTCGATCACCGCACGCGACTGCGCGCCCGATCCGCCATGGCTCTGGCGGATGGTCACGGTCTGGCCGGTCGCGGCCTTCCAGCGCCGGGCGAAGGCGGCGTTGATGTCGCGGTACAGCTCGCGCGTCGGATCATAGGAGACGTTGAGCAGCGACACCGCCGATTGCGCGGTGACCGGTGCGGCCGGCGCGAGCAGCGCGAGGGCGGTGAGGGCGCCGATACCGGCAAGGAATGTGCGACGCATGACTGTCTCCCTGTTATCCGCGCTGTCTATTCCCCAGTTCGCGACTTGGGTATAAGGGAATTCTTGTCACGCGGCAAATCCGACTTCGGCCGATGTGGGATGGAGGCGGCGGTTGCGCCAGTCGGTCACGCCGGGCGCGTCTCCATGCCCGCCGCGTCGGCGAGCGAGGTGCCGTCGAGGATGCGCGCCGCGTCTTCGCGCACCCGCGCCATCACCTTGCGGATCGCACAGCTCGCCTCGTCGTGGCAATCGCCGCACTTGGCGTAGAAATTGAGGCTCGCGCACGGCACCAGCGCGATCGGCCCGTCCATCGTGCGCACCACCTCGGCGAAGCTGATCTCGTCGGCCGGCCGGCCGAGCCCATAGCCGCCGCCGGGGCCGCGCCGGCTGACCACGATACCGGCCTTCTTGAGATCGAGCATGATCAGCTCGAGATATTTGCGCGGCACCTGCTGCGTCGCGGCGATATCGGCGATCTGCACCGGCCGGCCGTTCCCCCGCTCGACGAGATAGAGCAGCGCGCGCAACGCGTAGCGGGTCTTCTGGGAGAGCATGGCATTGCTCTATCGCTTTGTACCCGATCCGCAACGTGGGGAATCACGCGAACGGTCATTCTCCGCAATTGCGAAAGCTATTGCGAAGCGTTCGCACACACTTTATCGGCGCCATCGACAGCTGGGGGATTCTCAATGACGAAGTCGATGGTCGGGGCGCTGATATTGTCGGCAGCCAATATTGTGGTGCTTGCGCCGGCACACGCGGACGAGCCGTTGTTCGGCTATGTCTACACCACCGACGTGTTGCCGAAGGGCAAGGCCGAGGTGGAGGCCTGGTCGACCTTCCGCGAGGGTCGCAGCCAAGGCCGCTATCATCTGTGGCAGGGTCGCGCCGAGCTGTCCTATGGCCTGACCAACAATCTGCAGCTCTCCGGTTATCTCAATTTCGCCCATGCCAACGTCAGCGGGAACGCGCCGGACGGCACGACCTCGCCTCCCGAGATATTCGCCGATTACGTCGTCGACCCGAGCCGGTCCTATAGGAAAACCCGTTTCGAGACGGCGTCGGCCGAGGCGATCTGGCGGATAAGCAGCCCTTACACCAAGGCGATCGGCATCGCGCTGTACCTCGAGCCGCAGATCGGCCCGAGGACGCGCGAACTCGAGACGCGGCTGATCGTCCAGAAGAACTTCATCGACGATCGCTTGGTCTTCGCCGGCAATCTCACCTATGCGCTCGAGGCGCGGCATCTGCCGGGTGAATTCGGGGCGCTGCCGGGCACCCCGGAAGCCGAGAAGATCTGGGATCATGAGACGGACGTCAATATCGGCATCGCCGGCACGTATCGGTTCATTCCAAAGGTCTCGGCCGGATTCGAGCTGCTCAACGAGCGCGAATGGGCGGGCTTCAATCCATTCATCACTAACAAGGCGACCAACGTCGCTTATTATCTCGGGCCGAACATCCATTACGGCGGCGAGCATTTCTTCGCGACCGCGACCTTCTTGTGGCAGCTCAAGGGACGCGCCGAGGATCATGACAATCCGCCGCCGGGCTTCATCGTCAACGGGCTCAGCAATGCCGACGATTTCGAGAAGACCCGGCTGCGTCTCAAGGTCGGTTATTACTTCTAGGGCGTCGCGATGAGTCCGCGCTTCCTCCTGCTGCCGCTGGCGGGCCTTGCCCCGCTGGCGGCGGTGCACGCCACCGTCTATCTCACCCCCGAACAGGCCCAGGCGGCGATGTTTCCGGGTGAGGCGCTGACGCCGTCGTTCCGTACGCTCAGCGACACGCAGCTCTCTGCGATCCGCAAGGCGGCCGGGGTGTCGCCGCTCGGCCGGCAGCTCAAGGCGTGGCGTGCGGCCGGCGGGGGCTGGCTGATCGTCGACGAGGTCGTCGGCAAGCATGAATTCATCACCTTCGCGGTCGCGCTCGATGGGGCCGGCGCGGTCCGCTCGGTCGAGATCCTTGAATATCGCGAAAGCTATGGCGGCCAGGTGCGCGATCCGCACTGGCGCGCGCAATTCATCGGCAAGCGCGCCGGCGCCGGGGTCAAGCTCGGCAGCGACATCAAGAACATTTCGGGCGCGACCTTATCGTCGAAGCATGTCACCGACGGCGTGCGTCGGCTGCTCGCGACCTACGCGATCGTCCTCGCTTATGGCTGAAACCATCCGGCGCTGCCGTCCCCTGCTCGGCACGTTCGTCACCATCGAGGCGGCGGGAGACGACGTCGGCGCCGTCGAGCGGGCCTTCGCATCGGTCGCACAGGTCCACGAGCGGATGTCCTTCCACGCAGGGTCCAGCGATCTGGCGCGGTTGCGCAACGCCCCGTGGGGATCGCGGGTCGCGGTGGCGCCGGAGACAGCCGCCGTGCTGCGCTTCGCCATGGTGCTTTATCGCGAGACGGCGGGTCTGTTCGATGTCGCCGTCGGCGCCCGGCTCGTCGCGATGGGGTTCCTGCCACGCCCCGCGGGGATCGACCGGGACGATCTCGACGGCACCTCCGCCGACATCGAGATCGAGGGCGACGACCAGGTGCGTTGCCACCGTCCGCTGCTGATCGACCTGGGCGGCATCGCGAAGGGCTATGCGGTGGATCAGGCGGTCGGCTCGCTGATCGCGAGCGGGACGCCGGACGGCATCGTCGATGCCGGTGGCGACCTGCGCACGTTCGGGCGGGCGCCGCGCGCAATCCTCATCCGCAACGGCGATGGGCGAATATGCTCGGGCTTCCATGCCGCCGCGCTGGCGGTCGCGACCTCGAGCAACCGTCACGGTCGCCGTCGGCAGGGCGGGGGCGAAGCGACCCCGCATCTCGACGCGCGGCGCCGTTGCGTGCTGGCTGACGAGAGTGTCACCGTGCTCGCCGAAACCTGCCTGGTTGCCGATGCCTTCACCAAGGTGGCCCTGGCCGACCGGCAGCTGGCCGAGCGTCTGCTTCCTGCCCACGGCGGAGCGCTGTTCGAAGCCGCCGCAATCTCTCACGCCGCCTGATGTCGAACCTGCGCACCGCCCGGCTCGCCCGTTGGCAGCAGTGGCTGCTCGGCCTCTCGCTCGGCCTGCTGTGGCTCAGCGGCGTCATGTGGCTGCTGCTCCATCATCACGGACAGATCCAAGGCGAGTTCGGGCCCGAGACCAATCCCTTGGAGTCATGGACGCTGCGGCTTCACGGGCTGATGCTGATCCCCGCGCTGCTCGGGATTGGCGGGCTGTTCCTCGCCCATATCCCCAAAGGCTGGCATTATCGGCATCAGCGCGTTGCGGGGATCGTGCTGGGGCTGGCGCTCGGCGTGCTGATCCTCAGCGGCTACCTGCTCTACTACGTGGGCGACGAAGCGTTGCGCGCTAAGATCAGCCTGGTCCACTGGATTATCGGCGTGGCCGGCCTTGCGCCGTTCGTGTGGCACTGGCTCAACGGCCGCCGATTGCGCTGACCGACCGCCCCCGGTGGCCGCCTTTCCTTTTCGGCCGCCCGGCGCTAAGGCGGCGCGATTTTTACGCGCGATGTGAGGCAGGGTTTGGCGAAGGAAGAATTGCTCGAGATGCGCGGCTCGGTGGTCGAGCTGCTTCCCAACGCGATGTTCCGCGTCAAGCTCGAGAACGATCACGAGATCCTCGGCCATACTGCCGGCAAGATGCGCAAGAACCGCATCCGTGTGCTCGTCGGCGACGAAGTGCTGGTCGAGCTGACCCCCTACGACCTGACCAAGGGCCGCATCACCTATCGCTTCAAGTAAGCGGCCGCGCGCGTGCGGCTGATCCTCGCCTCGGCCAGCCCGCGCCGGATCGATCTGCTCGCCCGGCTCGGCGTGACGCCCGACGCCGTTATGCCCGCCGATATCGACGAAATACCGCATAAGGCCGAGCTGCCGCTGGTCTATGCGCAGCGCATGGCGGCGGCCAAGGCCGCTGCGGTCGCGCCGCGCCATGCCGGTGCGCTGGTCCTCGCCGCAGACACGGTGGTCGCGGTCGGCCGTCGCATCCTGCCCAAGGCGGAGAGCGACGGCGACGCGCGTGCGTGCCTCACCTTGCTCTCGGGCCGGCGCCACCGCGTCATTTCGGCAGTCACGCTGGTGGACGGGGAGGGGCGCGCGCGCCATCGCGCCTCGACCAGCATCGTCGCGTTCAAGCGGCTGACCGAGGCGGAGATCGCCGCTTATCTCGGTACGGACGAGTGGCGCGGCAAGGCCGGCGGCTATGCGATCCAGGGTCGTGCCGAGGCGTTCGTCCGCTTTCTTGCGGGCAGCCATTCGGGCGTCGTCGGACTGCCCTTGTTCGAGACACGCGCGCTGCTTGCCGCCGCCGGGGTCGTTCTTGGCTGAGTGGCTCTACGAGGCCGGGATCGGCGAAAATCGCGCGGCGCTGATCGAACGCGGCGAGATCGTCGAGGCGGCGCTCGAATGGGATGACGATGGCGCGCGCGTCGGCGATGTCGTCGCCGCGCGGCTGGTG
>CAXSHP010000137.1:697-1308 GCA_964236935.1 uncultured Sphingomonadaceae bacterium | reverse complement strand
GTTCGGCGACACGCAGCAGGCGTTGCTCGCCGCGCTTCCGCCGGGATTGAGCGAAGGCGCGACCTTGTTCGCCGAGATCGTCCGCGAGGCGCTGCCCGAGACCGGCCGCCCCAAGCTCGCGATCGCGCGCGCCGCGCCGGGCCCGGTCGCGGCCGGCCCCGATCTGCTCGCCCGCATCGCCGCGACGGGCCAGCCGGTCCGGTCGCTCGGCGCGCACGAGCCCGACCGGCTCGAACAGGCCGGCTGGTCCGAGCTGCTCGACGAAGCGCTCACCGGCGAGATCGCCTTTCCCGGCGGTGCGCTCCGCCTTTCTCCTACTCCCGCGATGACGCTGTTCGACGTCGACGGCACGCTGGCGCACGCCGAGCTTGCGATCGCCGGTGCGGCGGCGGCGGGTCGCGCGATCCGGCGGCTCGGCATCGGCGGCTCGATCGGGATCGATTTGCCGACCTTAGCCTCGAAAGCGGAACGTCTCGCCGCCGCCGCCGCGCTCGATCGGGCGCTGGTCCAGCCATTCGAGCGCACCGCGGTCAACGGCTTCGGCTTCGTCCAGATCGTCCGCCGCCGCGCGCGCCTGTCGCTGCCCGAGCGGCTGCGCGCCGATCGGGCCG
>CAXSHP010000137.1:0-687 GCA_964236935.1 uncultured Sphingomonadaceae bacterium | reverse complement strand
GCACGTTGGTAGCGGCACCGGCCGTGACCGCACGGATCGCGGCACGGGCCGATTGGCAGGAAGCGCTCGCGCGTCGCCTCGGCGCACCGATCGGCTTGCGGGCCGATCCGACGCTTGCCATATCGGCCGGATATGTCGAGAGCGAACACCCCTAGACGCCGCGGCGGTTGCCCGCTGTGCGGCGCCGCACCGGCCGCTGAATACGCGCCGTTCTGCAGCCGGGGCTGCCGCGACCGCGATCTGCTCAACTGGCTCGGCGACGCCTACCGCGCGCCCGGCCCCTCGGCCGACGCGAATGGCCGCGAAATCCCGTCCGATGGGCTGGACAGCGATCACGAGCCCCTATTATAGCCGCCGCGCCCGAGAGGCATGCCCAGGTAGCTCAGTTGGTAGAGCACGTGACTGAAAATCACGGTGTCGGCGGTTCGATCCCGTCCCTGGGCACCATGACCCCATCCAGCACCGTCCGCTATCGTCTAGAAATGCTGGAAACGATGCTCCGCCGGTCCCTTGATCCACGTTAAACCACCCAGACGAATAATCCCACCCATCGGTATAAATCCGCCGCACATCCGACATTCGCAGGATGCGTTGGCGTTCGACTGACCCTATTGCATGGTCGCGTCGCCCCAGAGGAGAATCGTCATCGCCACCTTCATGTTCGCGACCGGCATCGAGAACAGCGTG
>CAXSHP010000136.1:0-7609 GCA_964236935.1 uncultured Sphingomonadaceae bacterium | reverse complement strand
CATGTCCTTCGCGCGGTCGACCAGGAAGAGGTATCCGCCTTCGTCGACATAGCCGAGATCGCCGGTACGCATCCATTCATCGCAGAATGGGTCGTCCACCTCAGGGCCGGCATTGAAGTAACCGTCCATCGTGTAGACGCAGGAGACGCTTACCTCCCCGACTTCACCGGGAGGAACGTCGCCGCCGCCGATACGAATTTGGGCGAACGTGACGGGACGGCCGCACGACCGCAAGCGATCCGGCAACGCGTGATCGCTCTTGGTCAGGCGTGTAATGAAGTTCGGACATTCCGACTGGCCGTAGAGCTGGATGAAGACGTCGCCGAAGACATCCCGCGCTTCGCGAAGCCGCTCCGGGTCCATCGGTGCCGCGCCATAGACGATCGTGCGGATCGGCGTCGGGGTGCCCTCCCCCGCGACCTCTGACAGGACGCGGTAGAGCATCGTCGGCACGGCGAAAGTCCATGTCACGGCGCGGTGGCGGACCGTGTCGACGAAAGAGCGTGCGTTGAAGCGCGGCGGCAGTTCGATCCGGGCGCCCTGGAACAGGCCGGCTTGTGCGAACCATCCGGCCGAATGCGGCAGCGGGGTCGTCAGCAGCATGACGTCGTCGGACGAGATTTCACCGTTGATGACGTGCGAAAGGAGGCACTGCGCCAACGGGCTGGCGCGATGCAGGATGCCTTTCGGACGACCGGTCGTGCCGCCGGTATAAACGATGACGGCGGCGTCGTCAGGAGCCGCCTGATGCAGGGTGGCGATGCGCTCTGCCCGCACCGCATCGCGCCAGGCCGTCGCGCCGCCACCCACATCCAGGTCACCGACGAGGATTTGAACCGCCGGCGTGCCTGACGATCGCGGGCGATCGGTGATCAGCGCCTGCGCGTGCGAGTGGGAAAGGCAATGTTGCACTTCGTCGACGGACATCATGTCACTCAACGGGACCTTGGTGCCGCCAAGCTTCAGGATCGCGAGATCGGCCACCAGATACTCGGCGCAATTCGACAGATTGAGCGCGATCGCGCTCCCCGCCCCGACGCCGCTCCCGGCCAGAAAGCCTGCCAGGCGATCCGATTGGTCGTCGAGTTCGGCATAGGTCGTGAGGCGTCCATCGGAACTGATCGCAACTCGGTCACCGTGCAGGCGCACGGCGCGGATCAACAGATCGCCAACACAGACTGCGTGCATCGCACTAATCCCGGGCGTGAGCACGTACGCGGAATCGGCCGCGGCGCGTCATGAGCACGCACGCACGCTCGCCTGCGGTCGCGTATCGCTGGAGCCGACTAACGATTTCATCCGCCTCGGCGATGATCCGCTCGATCAGCGTCCGCACACTCGGCACGTCGTGGATGAGACCCTGAACCATCCCGGCCGACCAGATGCCATGCTCGGGATCGCCATTGTCCAGGCCCTCCTTGCCACGTGATCCTTTCACGAGATGGGCGATCGCCTCAAACGGCTGGCCTTCGCGCTCGATGCGGACAGCCTCGACCGAAACGCTGTTCCGCGCGACACGGGCGGTGTTGCGATAGCTGCGAAACATCAGCTCGGTTGCCCGCTCGTCGTTGGCGACGATCTGCTGCTTGATGCCGTCGTGGATCGGCGCTTCCCGCGTCGCGCAGAAGCGGGTGCCCATATTGATGCCGTCGGCACCCAGCGCCAGCGCGGCGATCAGGCCGCGACCGTCACCGAAGCCGCCGGAGGCGAGGATGGGAATTTTCACCTTGTCCGCCGCTGCGGGGATCAGGATCAACCCGGGAATATCGTCCTCGCCCGGGTGGCCGGCACATTCGAAGCCATCGATCGAGATCGCGTCGACGCCCTTGCGCTCGGCCGAAATCGCGTGGCGGACGCTGGTACATTTGTGGATAATCTTGAGCCCGGCGGCCTTGAACATCGCCCATTGCTCGGCGACGGCCGGCGTGCCCGCAGTCTCGACGATCCGGATGCCGCCGTCGATGATAGCCCGGGCGTAGCCGTTGTAATCGGCCGATTGGATCGTCGGGAAGACCGTCAGGTTCACGCCGAACGGTTTGTCGGTCATCGTGCGGCACCGCGCGATTTCGGCTGCGAGTTCCGCAGGACTCGGCTGGGTCAGCGCGGTGAGGAAGCCGAGCGCCCCGGCGTTGGCGACCGCCGATACGAGTTCAGCGGTGCCCACCCACTGCATCCCGCCTTGAGCGATTGGATGATCGACGCCGAACAGTTGGGTAAAGCGCGTGTGCAGCATTTCCTCCCTCGATGCCGGATTCTGTCGTGTTCCATGCGGTAATGCCAAGCCCGCGCAAACCCGTCATTTGTGGACGCCCGTCCGGGGCGGTGTGGTCCAGGACGGCTGGCGTCCCAGCAGGTTTGCGCCCGTCCCTGACTGACAGGACGATCGTCCCCCTTTTAAGCTGTTCGCCACAGCAGCTCCATCTTAGCCCCAAAGAAGTGTTTCGGGCCGAAAGCGGGCGAGCCGGAGGAGAGTGGACCGTGTCGGGATATCAGGATGGCGTCCAGGACCTAGGTAACGGCCTTTTTGCGTACATGCAGGACTGCAATCAGGGCTCTGGCTGGGGCTGGAGCAATTCCGGCCTGATCACCGACCACGAGGAATCGCTGCTGATCGACACGCTTCGCGACGAGAAGCTGACGGTGAAGATGCTCGCCGCCTACCGAGATGCGACCGGTCTCAGTGCCCGCGACATCGGAACGCTTGTAAACACCCACCGCGATGCCGATCATACGTTCGGCAACCGGTTGATGGATCATGCGCGCATCATCGCGTCGGAGGCGTGCAAGAAGGGCATGGCTGAGTTGACGCCCCAGCTTATGCGGCGCCTGTTCGAGAACCGGCCCGAAGGCGTGGTGGGCGATTTCCTGTTCCGCCTGCTCGGGCCGCCGTTTGACTTTGACGATGTGGTACCAACGCTGCCAAACGACACCTTCACGGGTAGGCGCGACCTCAAGGTCGGTGACAAGGACGTCCACCTCATCGAAGTGGGACCTGCCCATACTGGAGGGGATATCCTCGTCCATGTCCCGAGCGACCGGATGGTGTTCACCGGCGACATCGTCTTCCTGACGAATACGCCGATCATCTGGTCAGGACCGCACGAGAACTGGCTGGCGGCACTAGACGAGTTACTGGCAATGGACGTTGACATGATCGTTCCGGGACACGGCCCCGTGACCGACAAGAAGGGCGTGATGAAGGTCAAGCAGTATCTCGAGCATGTCGAGCGCGAGGCGCGCGCGCGCTACGATGCCGGCATGGAACTGCACGAGGCGATCCAGGACATATCGCTAGGCGAGTTCGACGATTGGGGCGGGGCGGAACGTATCGTCACCAACGTCCTCTATTTCTATCGTCGCTTCAGCGGCGACCCGACGCCGATCAATATTCCGGAAGCGTTCGCGATGATGGCGCCCTATGCGATGCGCGGCCGGAAAGGCACGAGCCGCTCGGCGACGTCCGCCCCGGCCGCGAAGTGCTGCCCGCACTGATCCGCTTCAGCCCTCGCGCCAGTCCCGCAGCTTCGTGGTCTGTCCGATGCCGGGATTGAACTGGTTACGCGGATCGAGAGCGCGGTAAAAGGCGGCAAGCTCCGGCTTCGCCTTGTAGAGATGGCCGACATTGTGCTCGGCCGGGTATTCCGCGTGCCGCGCGTCGAGCAGCTTGCACATCGCATGCTCCAAGGCGATGGGATCTACGCCTTTTCGGACGATATAGTCCTGATGGAATACGTGGCAGAAGAAGTGCCCGTAATAGAGCTTGTGGAGGATACCGGCCTCGATCTCGGGCGGGAGTACCTCCAGCCAGTCGCGTGCGTTGCGTGGCAGCGCGATATCGAGCGCGACGATATCGCCGACCTCGCGGGCATGGACCGCGCGATAGCGGACTGCCGCCCCCGCAGCTGCGAAGCGATGCAGGAAAGCCTTGGTCGCCTCATCCTCACTGCACATGAAGTAATCGCCGGTGGACGATGGGAACATGGCGTCGAGCAACGCCCAGGCTTCGTTCAATCCTTCCGCGGGCATCTTCAACATCAGGTGATGCTCGAAGCGATCACGGTACTGGCGCATCCGCAGCGGGAGATGGCGCGGGAACAGCCGGCTCGCGATCTGCAGCAGGCGATCGCTCACACCGCCGCCAAGAAAGCGCAACCGCCCCGCGATCGCGTCGACACGCGCCTTTGCCGCGAACAGCGCCGGCAGGCGATCGGTGCCCAGCCGCTGGATCGCGATGAAAGTGTCCTTGCCGTATCTCGCGGCGATGTCGAACGCGTCGCGATGCATATACTCACCCGCAATTGGCACCGTCTCGAAGCGGCCTAGAATCTCGCGACGGACTCGGGTCAACTCGGCGGGATCGTTGGTGCCGATGTAGAAGGTCGTGCTGCCGGTCTCGCGCGGAAAAGTGTCGAGCCGCACCGCGAAAACGACCACCTTGCCCGCGCTACCCGACCCTTCGAACAGGCAGCGCGGATCGGCGTTGAACCGTGCGGGCGTATCGTCATCTATCCGCCGGACATGCTCGGCATAGGCATGATCGTGCGCCCATCTTGCGGGATCGTGCTCGATCGCGGCAGGGTCGAAGGCGCCCACCTCGACCTGGCGCAAGATGCTCTCGGCGTCGCCGGCGATGCGGATGCCGAGATGGTTGACCAGTTCCAGCCGGCCGGCTGCATCGACCGCGCCGTACAGCGCCAGCTGGCTGAACGCCGGGCCACGCTGGATCAGCGCGCCGCCCGAATTGTTGCATACGCCACCGACTACCGACGCACCGATGCACGACGACCCGATCACCGAATGCGGCTCGCGGTTCACCGGCTTCAGCGCGCGTTCGAGGTCAAAGAGCGTGGCGCCGGGCAGGCACACGACCTGCCGCCCGCCGTCGATCAGGTGAACACCGGCGATCCGCGTCGTGCTGACGATCACCAGGCCATCCGGATAATCGTCCCCGTCCGGGGTCGATCCGCCGGTCAGTCCGGTGTTTGCGGCCTGCATGATGATCGTCACGTCCGCGGCGACGCACGCGGCGACTACGCGCCATTGCTCGACGAGAGAACCTGGGCGGACCACCGCGAGCGCTTGGCCGCTGCCATGCCGGTAGCCCTGCCGGAATTGGCTCGTCGATGCGTCGGAGGTCAGGACGTTGCGCGTACCGACAACATTTTTCAGCGCAGCGATCAGCGCGGGTGCGGCGGCAGTCGTCATTTGATAGGCGTGTGCAAGGTTTACTCCGCCGCCAGCGCGTCGATCTCCACTTCGTCCGGCTGCGGCGGGGGCGGTCCTTCGCCAAGCCAGAACGCGCTCGCGGTGCCGGTGTCGCGATCAACGACGCCTCTTACGCCGAGTGCGATACGGGCCTCCTCAAGCGGAAGGCCCAGCACCGGTTCGAGCTTCTGCATGAATAGTGGTTCGGACGCCCATCCGGCGGACATGCCGCGATGAATCGCATCCGTGCAATGCCACCAAACTTCCGGATAATGGAGAATCGTCCTCGACGTGAAGCGCAACGATGCGAACATCTTATAGTGCATCAGTTCGCCGACCAACTCGGCATTCTTGATGTATTTTGGCACGTTGGTCATCCGGAACCAGGACGGCGGCAGTTCACCGAGCGCATCGACCGTGCCACCGACAAGGATATGTTCCAGATCGTGCATCTGGAGCTCGCGGCGCTGATAATATTCGTACTGGGTCTTCGTCGCGTCCCATTGGTGCGGCGATATCTGCACCTCGAACTTGTCGACGAACTGCTGATGGAGAATGCCCCCCAGGCTGCCGGCGGGGAAGGGCGCATAATCCTCGATCGTCATCGGCGGTGATCGGTATTCTTCGGTAAACCAGGCATCCAGGCGCGTGTTGGTCTTGCGCTCCTCGGTGAACAGCCATTCGATCCTGTCGAAATCGCGCAGGCCGTCAAGGATTGGGATCAACTCCACCAGTTCGGCGGGCGACGGCAGATCCGGCCCGTTCTTGCGCAGCGCGATCAGCGCGAGACAATCGCGCAGCCGGACGTCGTTTAGAAATTTGGACGACGACACAAGCCGGCTGCTTTCCGTCGCGACCGGCTTCACACCACGAAGAAAATACTGTCCTTCGTCTGCCATCTGGACGCTCCTGAATGCCGTTTCATGCGCCAAGCACATCGTTTGCGACACCACATAGTCAAGCAGGCTATGAGAACGTTTGTCCTCATATTTTCTCAACCGTTGGCGGCCCGTTGCACGCTTGGTCGCCGTAAACGGGTCGAAGGATCAGTTAAGCTGCGAGACGGGCTATTTGAGGTTAAGATCAGATGAAGAGCATTGCCGGTAATCGCATGGATCGGATGCTGCGGTCGCCGCAACCACCGATACCGGAATCGCCCAAGAGCTTGGCTTTTGAAAGGGGGCGGGACCTCTTCTGGTTGGCTGCAGCCAGCGGAGCCGCCGTCTACGAGCGACTGTGCGCTGAGCGCGCCAACAGGGCGTTCCTTCCTTCCTCGAACTTGGTGTTCGCTTGCATCTATAGCAGCGCCACCAAGTTCGGCGCCGCCGCGTTCGTCAAGATACTGGTCAGACCGTGCGTTCCGGGTTGGTCCCTTGCGCTGACACCGCGACCCGCGCGTTCAGCGCTGTAGCCCAATAGACAGCTCTACGCCCGATCGTCCGAAAAGCGGGACCGTCACGCATCGCGATAACCCAGCAGCTTCACGTTCGCAATCAGATGTCGGAACTTCAGGCTTTTCGCAGCCTGTATTACGCGGCGCGCTTGCGGAGGATGCTCCACAGAGGAGCAGCCTGACGTCTCACCGGTCGGCCGGCTGATAGACTGGAAGGGGCTGTCTCGCAGCACGGGCATATGCGGCAATGGTGCCCCACGCAGGATAAAACTGATAACTACGAGACGCAATTCCTACTACGCTAGAACCGCCATCCTCCGCACCGGGATTCCTCCTGCCGCCCTGGCCCGCATTCGGCACTCGACTCCAGTGGTATTTGCAGGAGGAGCCCGGCCCGGTCTCCGACGGCGTAGGATCGTATTGATGCGCTTGGCTGAGGGGCCGTTTCAGCACCCATCGCGACTGGGCATGTTCAGTCGGTGCCGTCATCTGCGTGCGGCGCGTGCAGCCGCCTGCGGCGTCATGAGCCATCCCGAGCACAGCACCGCCGTCGTCAGCACCGCGACGTTGAGCACCTTGTCCAACGGGTCGTACATGGCGAGGTGCGTGGTGTGATAGACGAGGTGCGGCACGTTGAACCCCATCGTCGCCAGGCCGACCGCAAGCGGCGGCGCCGCCGCCGGGCGCACGATCGAGAGGCCTGAAAGGGCCGCGATCATCAGATAGGCGGCGCCGACATCGCGAATGAGATGCTCGTTATACGGTCCGTCGATCGACACCCACGTCAGCCCGAACCCCGGAAACGAGCTGTAGAACGACGTGGGGACCGCCAGCGCCCAGACCCCGACGAGAAGGCCGGTGAGAAGAAGGAAAGCCAGACAAAGACGCGTAATGAGCTGCATGTCATGTTCTCCGGACCGAGCGGTAATGCCGCGGTCTTCTGGTTGATATATCAGGCGATTTCGGCGCGCTGCGGGTCGGCGGCGGCGAACGCCTCGTGGCGGTTGGCGT
>CAXSHP010000135.1:0-7641 GCA_964236935.1 uncultured Sphingomonadaceae bacterium | reverse complement strand
TTGTTGGTCACCCGCTTCAATTCCGCGGTCATGTTGCCCCAACCATGCGCAGCGGTCGGATCGCGCGGGTCGAGGTTCTTGGAGACCATCGAGCCGATCCAGCCGCCGATGCCGGAGATGATCGCCACATATTCGCGCCCGTCGGGCCCGCGCCACACGGTGGGCTGGCCGATGATCCCCGAGCCGGTCTGAAACTGCCAGAGCAGCTTGCCGCTGTCCGCGTCGACGGCTTTGAACCAGCCCTCGAGATTGCCGTAGAAGACGATGCCCGAGGCCGTGACCGCGGCGCCGCTCCACACCGGCCAGCGTTCCTTGATCGTCCAGACCTTCCGGCGGTTGACCGGATCCCAGGCCATGAACTCGCCGGCATTGCCGCCGGGGCCTGGAAAGAAGCGCGACTGGACGCCGATATAAGGCGTGCCCGCGATGTAGTTGGGTTTCTTGAGCAGCCAGTCCATGCACAGATTGTTGTGCGGCACGTACAGCAGGCCCGTCACCTTGCTGAACGCGGACGGGCTCCAGTCCTTGGCACCGGGCGCGTTGGGGCAGACGTTGCGCACCACCTTCCCGCTCTGCGGGATCATCTCGGGCCGGTGGCGCAGGCGCCCGGTCTTCAGATCGACGCCGTCGGATACGGTATTGGCGACATATTGGTCGGCCGCGAGCACCTCGCCCGTAGTGCGGTCGAGCACGTACATATAGCCATTGCGCTCGGGGCGGATGATCACCTTGCGCACCTTGCCCTGCCAGGGGAGGTCGAGAACGATGTTCTCGTTGACGCCCGAATGATCCCACAGGTCGTGCGGGGTGTATTGGTACGCCCAATGCGCTTTGCCGGTCTGCGGATCGCGGGCGAAAACGGCGTCGGTCCACAGATTGTCGCCGGGGCGGGCTTCGTGGTTCCAGGGCGACGGGTTCGACGTGCCGTGGAAGATGAGGTTCTGTTCGGGATCGTAGCTGATCCAGCCCCAGGTGCCCCCGCCGCCGATCTTCCACGCCTCGCCGGGCCAGCTGTGCGCGCCGAGATCCCTGCCCTTATATTGCGGATAGAATGGCTTGAAGACGGCGGGGTCGATCAGCACATCCTTGTCTGGCCCCGTGGCGTAGGCGCGCCACGCGATCGAGCCGTCCGCGGCGTTGAGCGCAGCGACCCAGCCACGCGCGCCGAACTCCGCGCCCGAATTGCCGACGATCACCTTGTCGCCGACCACGAACGGCGCCATCGTCATCGTCTGGCCCTTGGTGAAATCCGCCATCTGCGTTCTCCACCGCACCTTGCCGGTGGCAGCGTCGACCGCCAGCGTGTGCGCGTCGAGCGCGTTGAAATAGACGGAGCCGTTCGCATAGGTCGGCCCGCGATTGACGCCCTCGCAGCAGGCTTCGCCCTGCGACGACGAGTTAGGCATCGCCTCGACCTTCCACTTCACCGCGCCACCCGGCTTGGTCAGGTCGATCGCGTAAAGCGTGTTGGGATAAGGCGTGACGAGATAGAGCGTGCTGCCGACCACGATCGGCGCCGACTCCTGCCCCGCCGTGGTCCCGCTCGAGAAGGTCAGGGCGACCTGGAGCCGCCCGACATTGGCCTTGTTGATCCCGGTGAGCTCGCTGAAACGCGTGTTGGCATAGTCCTTCGAAGGCATGGTCCATTGGCCGTCGTCGCGGGGCGACGCGGAAGGTGGCGCGACCGCGCGGCCGGCAGACAGCGCGCGCGCGTCGCTTTCGGATCTGGGCGTATCGGCCGCGGCGCGCCCGGTGGACGTGCTCCGCTCGCATCCTCCAAGGGTCGCTGTGCCAGCCACCATGAACAGCAAAAGAAGTGCCTTGCCTCTGTGTAACATAGATTAAGTCCTGTTTTATGCTAGTCGCTTGGCGGGCAATGCTTGATAGAATAGAAGTTCCCTCGCGAAAACAACAGTGGCAAGAGAGACGGATGAAAGCGTGTGTCATTCTGCTGATGTGCGCGGTGCTGCCCGGCTGCCAGCGGGAAACGCGTGAGGTCGATCCGCCGATTCCGTTCAGTCAGTTGCAGTTGGCGAGCACGAGCAGCGTAATGGCCGGCGGGTCGGACCCCGGAACCCCCGATCCACGCATCGAGCGCTTTGAGAAAAACGCCTTCCATGTCGGCGAGGGGCATCGTCTCTACGAACAGTTCAACTGCGCCGATTGCCATGGCGTCGGCGGGGGCGGAGGGATCGGGCCTGCGCTGATCGACGAGGAATGGATCTACGGCGCGTCGAGCCCGCAGATCGTCGCCACCCTGATCCAGGGGCGGCCGAACGGCATGCCGAGCTTCCGCAACGTGCTGACCGAAGAGCAGATGTGGCAGATCGCCGCGTGGGTGCGGACGATGGCGCTGCAGACGCCGAAGGACGTCGCGCCAAGCCGCGGCGACGATCTCGCTACGACCAAGCCGCTTCCGGTGCAGGACAAGCCGCCGCTTCGCGACAGCAATCAGGACGCGGGATCGCGGTGAGCAGGGTCCAGTCCGCGCTACACCCCGCTGGGCTCCAGGCGGCGCTGACCGGCAGCCTGTTCAGCCTGTTCCTGTGGGTGACGGGCTTCTTCTTCCTGCTGGTGCTGCTGTTCCTCGGCTGGGCGATCTGGCGGCGCGACCGCGGGTCGCACAACGAGCAGCGGCTGCGGATCAGCGTTGCCGCCTGGGCGGCGCTGATCACCTGCGGCCTGTTCGCACTGACCATCGCCAGCTATTTCACCGATCGGCATCTCGCCATTGCGGCTGCGCAGGCAGCGCCGGTGCAGATCAAGGTGACCGGACAGCAATGGTGGTGGGAGGTCGAATATAGCGATCCGGGGCGACCCGGCAGCTTCAAGACCGCCAATGAGCTGCGCCTGCCGGTCGGCCAGCCTGCGCATATCGAACTGGTCGCCGAGGATGTGATCCACAGCCTGTGGATTCCGAACCTGGCGGGCAAGCAGGACCTGATCCCGGGCCGCCCCACCGATTTGTCGGTGCGGCCCGACAGAGCCGGCCGCTACCGCGCGCAATGTGCCGAATTCTGCGGGTTGCAGCACGCGCACATGGCGCTCGACGTGATCGTCGAGACGCCGGCGGGCTATGCCGCGTGGTACGCCAGGTCGCTCCACCCTGCCCCACCACCGCTGACGGCGGAGCAGCGGCGCGGCTATGCGCTGTTCATGAACGGCCAGTGCGCTGCCTGCCACGCGATCACCGGTACACCCGCCTTCGGCACCGTCGGCCCCGACCTGACGCGCGTCGCGAGCCGGGCCACGCTGGCGGGCGGGACCTTGCCCAACGTCCGCGGCTGGCTGGAACGCTGGATCGCCGATCCGCAGGGGGTGAAGCCCGGCAACCGGATGCCGCGCGTGCCACTCGCGCCGGCCGAGCTGCACGCGCTCTCGGCCTATCTCGAGACGCTGTCATGAGCGAGCTGCGCGACGGGCCGGACTTCACCGGCGAGGCGCTGCACCGCAAGCTGAGCGAGACCTGGTCCGACGAGCCGGGCCTGTGGGGCTGGATCACCACCGTCGACCACAAGCGCGTCGGTCGGCGCTATATCGTCACCGCGTTCGTCTTCCTCGCGCTCGGCGGGGTGCTCGCGCTCTTGATGCGGCTTCAGCTGGCGCGCCCCGACAGCGGGCTGATCAGCGCCGATCGCTACGACCAGATTTTCTCGATGCACGGCACGACGATGATGTTCCTCTTCGCGGTGCCCGTGATGCAGGCGTTCGCCGTCTACCTGATCCCGCTGATGATGGGCACGCGGCAGATCGCCTTCCCCCGGCTCAATGCTTTCAGCTATTGGATCTATCTGTTCGGCGGCACCTTCCTGTGGATCGCCTTCCTGCTCAATGTCGGGCCGGAGGCGGGCTGGTTCTCCTATGTCCCGCTCGCGGGACCCGCTTATTCGGCGGGCAAGCGCACCGACGTCTGGGCGCAGCTGATCACCTTCACCGAAGTGGCGGCGCTGGCCGGCGCGGTGGAACTGATCACCACCATCCTCAAGCAGCGCGCGCCGGGCATGTCGCTCAACCGCATGCCTTTGTTCGCCTGGTCGATCCTGGTGACGAGTTTCATGATCATCTTCGCGATGCCCGCGGTGATGCTCGCCTCGTCCTTCCTGATTTCGGATCGGCTGGTCGCCACCCAATTCTACAATCCGGCCGAGGGCGGCGACGCTTTGCTGTGGCAGCACCTGTTCTGGTTCTTCGGCCATCCCGAAGTCTATATCATCTTCATCCCCGCGGTCGGCTTCGTCAGCCAGATCACCGAGACGTTCACGCGGCGCGAGGTGTTTGGCTACCCGCTGATGGTGCTGGCGGTGGTCTCGATCGGACTGCTCGCATTCGGCCTGTGGGTCCACCACATGTTCGCGACCGGGTTGCCGCGGATCGGCTACAGCTTCTATACCGCGGCGAGCATGATGATCGCGCTGCCCGGCGGCGTGCAGATCTTCTGCTGGATCGCGACGATCTGGAGCGGACGGCCACGCTGGGAAACGCCTTTGCTGTGGGTGGTCGCCTTCATTGTCACCTTCGTCATGGGCGGCCTTACGGGAGTGATGGTCGCGAGCGTGCCGCTCGACCTCCAGCTCCACGACAGTTATTTCGTCGTCGCCCACTTCCACTATGTGCTGATCGGCGGTGCGGTCTTCCCGTTGCTCGGCGCGGTGACCTATTGGTTTCCGAAGTTCACCGGACGGCTGATGGCCGAGCCGGTCGGCAAGTGGAACGTGGCGCTGGCCTTCGCGGCTTTCCACCTGACCTTCTTCCCGATGCACCTGACCGGGCTGCTCGGCATGCCGCGGCGCGTCTATACCTATCCGGCGGGAATGGGCTGGGACACGCTCAACCTCATTTCGAGCGTCGGCGCCTTCCTGTTCGCCGGCTCGCTGCTGCTGTTCCTCGGCAATGTCGCGGTGAGCTTGCGGCGGGGCGCTATCGCGGGTGCCGACCCATGGCAGGCGGCGAGCCTCGAATGGAAGCCGAGCTCGCCCCCGCCCAACTATAATTTCGATCATATCCCTGTCGTGACGAGCCGCACGCCGCTGTGGGACCGCGACCGGCCGGTCATGCCCGGGCTCAGCGTTGAAACCCGCGAGCTGCTCGCCACGACCGCCATCGATGCGGTGCCGGACCTGCGCGACGCCAGTCCGCCGCCGAACGGCTGGCCGTTCTTCGCCGCGATCGCCACCACCATCGCCTTCGTCGGATCGATCTTCACCCCCTGGGCGGTGATCTGGGGCAGCCTGTTGATGACGCTGCCGCTGATCCTGTGGTTCTGGCCGCACGATCCGCTCGAAGTGAAGCCGGAGCAAGGCGATGAGTGAAACACGCTTCGTCGGCGACGCATCGCGGCTGCCCGATTACGGCTTCGGGCCGCGCAGCACCACCTGGTGGGGCGTCAGCGGCTTCATGGCGATCGAGGGCACCGGCTTCGCGCTCGCCATCGCCGCTTATTTCTTTCTGATGGCGCAGGAGCGGCAATGGCCGGCCAGCGCGGCACCGCCCGATCTGCTCTGGGGCACGGCAACGGCTGTGCTGTTGATCCTCTCAGAGATCCCCAACGTCTGGCTCAAGCGGGCCGCCGAGGCCGAGGACCTGCGCAAGGTGCGCAGTGGCCTCGTGGTGATGAGCCTGATCGTGCTTCCGGTATTCGTCACGCGCGGGCTCGAATTCGATCATCTCAACATCGGATGGGATCGCAACGCCTATGGCTCGATCACCTGGGCGCTGCTCCTCCTCCACACCCTTCATTTGGCGACCGACTGGGTCGACACGCTCGTGCTCACCGCGCTGATGCACACGAAGCATGGCGCCAAGGGCCGCCGCTTCGTCGATACGAGCGAGAATGCGCTCTATTGGCACTTCGTCGCGCTGAGCTGGCTGCTCGTCTACGCCATCATCTATTGGGTGCCGAGGCTGGTGGGATGAGGGCGCTCGCGCCCTGGGCAGGGTGGATCGGCGGGCTGCTCGGCTGGGCGGTGTCGGATCAGTTCGGCAGCTATGTCGTACAGCTCGACTGCGCACATGCCGATCCGCCGCTGATGGTCGGGATCGGAGTGACGGGAGCCGCGGTCGTGATCCTCGGCGGCCTGCTGTCGGGGCATGCGTGGCACCGCCCCGCCGGCGGTCTCGATCAGCCGCAAAAGGGGGCGAGGCAGTTCATCGGCGGCACCGGTGCGCTCGCCGCCGGTATCTTTCTGCTGGCGATCCTGTTCCAGACGGCTTCGTCGCTCATCATCCCGCAATGCCACGCCTGATCCTGCTGGCGCTGCTCTTGCTTCCGGGGGCAGCGCTCGCGCACGGCGGTCCGCATCGGATCAATCCCGGTCCGCTCCGCTGGACGCTCGATCCACTGGTGACGGTGCCGCTCGCGCTGGCGTTCCTCGCCTATGCGGTCGGCTTCGCGCGACTGCGCGCGCGGCGCGGGCTGTGGCGAAAGGCCGCGACGTTCGTCGCCGGCTGGCTTGTCCTGACGCTCGCCCTGATCTCGCCGCTGCACGAGGCCGGGGAGCGCAGCTTCACTCTGCACATGATCGAGCATGAGCTGATCATGCTGGTGGCGGCGCTGCTGCTGCCGATGGCACAGCCGCTCGGCGTGATGCTGTGGTCGCTGCCCCGCGCCGGGCGCCAGGCGCTCGCGCCGGCCGGCGGTTGGCTGAGCGGCCTGCGCAATCCGATCCTCGCGACCGTGCTCCAGGCGCTCGCGCTGTGGGTCTGGCACGCGCCGCCGCTGTTCAATCGTGCGTTGGGGCACCCGGCGTGGCATGTCGCGCAGCATTTGTCGTTTCTGGTGACGAGCCTGCTCTTCTGGTGGGCGATGCTGCGCACGCCCAATCGTGGGTTGGCCGCGTTGTGCCTGTTCGTGACGTCGATCGTCGGCGGCGCCCTCGGCGCGCTGATGGCGCTATCGGTGAGCCCTTGGTATTCCGCCTATGCGGCGATGGGCATGATGCCGTTCGGCCTCACGCCGGCCGAAGATCAGGCGCTCGCGGGACTCATCATGTGGATACCCGGGGGATTGGTTCATGCGGGAGCCGCGCTCCTGCTCCTGGCCACCTATTTGTCTAAACGGCCAGTCTCCCGGTTCGATGATCTGCCGCGGGAACGACGAGGCTGACACTCGAGCCGTCGGTTGGAGTATGCGTGCAGTTCCATGCCCCTCGATCACCCCACCGCGTCGATCATCATTTCCAGCGCCACTTCGAGGCAGGCCTGTCGAACACCGCCGCGACCAATATCACCGAAATGCTCCTCCCTGTGGGTGGTTCCGCAGCCGTCGCGGGCACATGCGAAATGGACCAATCCGGGTTCGTCGCCCGGGCCACCGGGACCGGCAAAGCCGGTAATGGCAAGCACCACCTGCGCGTTCGATCCCTTGAGCGCGCCGTCGGCCATGGCCACCGCGACCTCACGACTGACGGCGCCGCAATGGTCGATCTGTTCCTGCGCCAATCCGAGCAACTGGCACTTGGCATGCTCGCTGTAGACGACGAAGCCGCGGTCGAACATATGGCTGCGCCCCTCGACGTCGGTCAGCAGCGAGGCGAGTAGACCGCCGGTGCAACTCTCGGCGGTAGCAAGGGTCAGATCGGCTGCTTCGGCCTTTTTCAGCAATGTTTCGGCCATTCGCTCGACCCGTTCGGGAAGCACCGCCCA
>CAXSHP010000134.1:3305-7669 GCA_964236935.1 uncultured Sphingomonadaceae bacterium | reverse complement strand
GACGCGACCCACGCCTACACCAATTACATCCGCCGGCTGCAGCAGGGGCAGAGCGGCTTCACCTGCTATGCATCGCTGCAGATGCCGCGCGGCTGACCTCGCTTGGTACGCGCGGACCGTTATCGCGCCGATCCGCCGGCGCTACGCCGGACGGTCCCGCTCGACAGCGTGCTCACCGCGATCTTCCATCGGCCGTCGGCGGCGACGCATGTGGTTTCGTCGCCGGTCCCGGAGCTTCTCGCAGCGCTGGCCGAGGGACCGGCGAGTGCGGAAGAGATCGTGCGGCGTCTCGCTGCAAAGTTCGAGTTGGAAGTTCCCCGGCGAAGGCCGGGGCCCAGCATCGGGCCGGTCGTAACTGGGCCCCCGCCTGCGCCGGGAAACGGTATAACTGAAATATCCGCTCATCTCGAAGAACTTGTCGCCGTGGGTCTCGTGACGCGCGAATGAGGCATGTCTGCTCGGTGCAGGTCGGCCCGGTCGGGTTCCGTGTCGGTTCGACCTGGCGGGCGCCGATCGCGGCGTTGCGGAGGCTTTACGCGAGCTATCCGACGCCGGCCGACGGGATTCCCGACTTCACCGTGCGGCTCGAGCCCGAGACGCGCTGGCGGCGCTGGCTCCGTCCCCCGGTCGCGATCCGGGGCGACTATCTGCTGCCCGACGCAGCGCCGCTGCCGCTGCGGCTGGGGTTGCTCGCCGCGGAGCTGGGGATGAACCTGCAAATGGCGCTCGGGCATCGCCGCCATCTGCTGCTCCACGCCTCGACGGTCGAACGCGACGGGCGCGCGCTGCTGATGACCGGCGTTTCGGGTTCGGGCAAATCGACGCTCGCCGCTTTGCTCGGGCACCGCGGCTGGCGGTTCATGAGTGACGAATTCGCCTTGCTCGACCTCGCCGACGGCACGCTCCATCCCTTTCCGCGCGCGATCAGCCTCAAGAACGCAGCGATCGGCCTGTTCGCCAACGCCGCGCCGATCCTCGAGGATACGCCCAAGGGACGGATCGGCTATCTGCGTCCGCCCGCCGACGCGATCGCGCGGATGGCGGAGCCGGCACGTCCGGCGCTGATCCTGTTTCCGCGCTTCGGCCCGCCGCGCGCGGTGCGGCCGGTCGGCGCGGCCGAAGTATTCGTCCGGCTGACCCAGGCATCGACCAATTACGTCGCGCTCGGCGAGGCGGGGTTCGCTGCGCTGACCGCGCTGGTCGGCCAGGTCCCGGCGCGGGCGATCGACTATCCCGACACCGGCACGGCGATCGAACTGATCGAAAGCCTATGGACGTGAACGCGGCCCGGCTGGTGGTGGCGGCGCTGGTCGATCCCGCCTCGACGGCGCGGCTGTCGTCGGGCGAGTGGACCGCATTGATCGCGGCCGCGCGCGCCGAAGCGCTGCTTGGCAGCGTGGCGCATCGGCTCGCCGGCTTGCCGCAGCCGCCGGTCGTCGCCGCGCTGCTGGCCGACGCGCGCCGCGCTGCGGAAGAGGGACGCGCGCGCGCGTTGTGGGAGGCGGAGATGGCGCGCCGCGCGCTTGCGCCGCTTGGCGTGCCGGTGGTGCTGCTCAAGGGCACCGCGTTCGTCGCCGCCGGGCTCGGGGCGGGCGTCGGCCGCTCGATCGGCGATCTCGACATCCTCGTGCCGCGCGCCGCACTCGACGCGGTCGAGGCGGCGCTGCTCGATGCCGGGTGGGAATGGGTCAAGCCCGATCCCTATGACGATGCTTACTACCGCCGCTGGATGCACGAGCTGCCGCCGCTGATCCACCGCACGCGCGATCGGATGATCGACGTCCACCACACCATCCTCCCGCCGACTGCGCGGCCGACGCCCGATCCCGCATTGCTGATCGCCGACAGCAGCTTGCTCGAGAACGGGCTGCGCGTGCTGTCGCCGGAGCATATGGTGATCCACGCGGCGGCGCATCTGTTTGCGGACGGCGATCTTGCCGGGGGGCTGCGCAACCTGTGGGATATTGACCGGCTTTGCCGGGAGTTCGGTGAGCGGGAGGACGATTTCTATCTCAGCTTGGCGGAGGAAGCGCCGTTCCACGGGCTGGGACGGTCGGTGATGTTGGCGCTGCGCCTGTCCAACCGATTGTTCGCAACGCCCGTCCGTCTCGGGCTTGCCGCGCAGCCGTCGGATCGGCTGTACCTCCGCCGCCTGCTCGCCCGCGACGGCTGGGGGCGGGCGACGCGGCCGGCGACGCGCTTCGGCTTCTATGTCCGCTCGCATTGGCTGCGCATGCCGCCGTCGCTGCTCGCGCGCCATCTGTGGATCAAGGCACGACGACCGCGGCGGTGACTAACGGCGATGATCGCCGAGACGCGCGAGTGCCGGCAGCAGTTCGTCGAAACGGTCGATCAGCACGTCGGCCCCCAGCTCCGCCGGCGGCCGATCCGCGAAGCCGAACGAGACCGCCACGCACGGAATTTTCGCGGCGACGGCAGTCAAGGTGTCGGTGATCGAGTCCCCCACGAACGCCGCCGGACCGCCGCCGGCGCATTCGATCGCGGCGTGGAGCGGCGCCGGATCGGGCTTGCGCACCGGCAGCGTGTCGCCGCCGACGATCGCCGCGAAGCGATCGTGCCACCCCAGCGCGTCGATCAGCTGCCGCGCGAGGCGTTCGAACTTGTTGGTGCAGATCGCGAGCGCGACCCCGCGTTCAGCCAGCGCATCGAGCGCCGCCTCCACTCCATGAAACGGGCGGGTGCCGTCGGCGATGTGGCTTTCGTAATAGTCGAGGAAGATCGGAAAACCCTGCTCGACCAGCTCGGGCGTCATCGTGCCCGTGGCGGCGAGGCCCGTGGTCAGCAGCGCGCGCGCGCCATGGCCGACCATGTGGCGCACGGCCTCGGCCGGCACCGGCGGGCGGCCGAGATGGCGCAGGCTGTGGTTGAGCGCGGCCGTGAGATCGGGGGCGGTGTCGGCGAGCGTGCCGTCGAGATCGAACGCGACCGTGCGGAAGGGAAAGCGGTCCATCGCCAGCGCGCTGCCCGGCCGATATGGAAATGGCAAGAGTTCCGTGCCACAGCCGCGCGACGATGGCCGCTGCTCCTCCGCCCCCGACCGCTTCATTCGCCGCGGTGATCCTTGCCGCGGGCAAGGGCACGCGGATGAAATCGGATCGCCACAAGGTGCTCCATCCGATCGCGGGGCGGCCGATGCTCGAACATCTGCTGGCGAGCGTCGATGCGCTGGAGCCGGCGGCCAAGGTCGTGGTGGTCGGCAGCGGGCGCGACCAGCTCGCGGCGGCGCTCTCCGGCCGCGCCGCGCTGGCGGTGCAGGAGCCGCAGCTCGGGACCGGGCATGCCGTGCAGCAGGCACAGGCGACGCTGGGCGATTTCGCCGGCGATGTGCTGATCCTCTACGGTGACGTTCCGCTGGTCTCGCGCGAGACGATGGCGCGGATGCTCGCCCGGCTGCACGAAGCGGACGCGCCAGCGGTGGTCGTGCTCGCCTCACGTCCGACGGATCCGCTTGCCTACGGGCGGGTCATCGCCGACGCGGCGGGGGCGATCGCCAAGATGGTCGAATATAAGGACGCGACGCCCGAGGAGCGCCAGACGCCGCTGTGCAACTCGGGCCTGATGGCGGTGCGCGCGAGCGACCTGTGGCCGCTGCTCGCGCGCGTCGGCAACGCGAATGCCGCGGGCGAATATTATTTGCCCGACATCGTCATGCTCGCGCTGGCCGACGGCCGGAAATCGACGGTGGTCGAGGCCGATCCGTGGGAGGTCGCCGGGATCAACAGCCGCGCCGAGCTCGCCGCGGTCGAGGCGGCGTGGCAGGCGCGGCGGCGGCTCGCGGCAATGGCCGACGGCGCCACGCTGATCGCGCCGGCGACGGTCTGGTTTTCGCACGACACCGTCGTGGGGCGCGACGTGCTGATCGAGCCCAATGTCGTGTTTGGTCCCGGCGTGACGATCGCCGACGGGGTCACGATCCATGCCTTCAGCAGCCTCGAAGGTGCTATCGTCGCGGTCGGCGCCGCGATCGGCCCCTATGCTCGGCTGCGCCCCGGCGCGCAGATCGGGGAGGGGGCGCGGGTCGGCAATTTCGTCGAGATCAAGCAGGCGCGTCTCGGCGAGGGCGCCAAGGCCAATCACCTGAGCTATATCGGCGACGCCGAGGTCGGGGACGGGGCCAATATCGGCGCAGGCACGATCACCTGCAATTACGACGGGTTCGGCAAATATCGCACCGTGGTCGGCGCGGGGGCGTTTATCGGGTCGAACAGCGCGCTGGTGGCGCCGGTGACGATCGGGGCGGGCGCGATCGTCGCCGCGGGATCGGTGGTGACGCAGGATGTGCCGCCCGATGCGCTGGCAGTGGCGCGTGGCGTGCAAACGGTGAAGGCGGGCTGGGCAGCGAG
>CAXSHP010000134.1:0-3244 GCA_964236935.1 uncultured Sphingomonadaceae bacterium | reverse complement strand
TTCTCTCGACAAGACGGATCTGGGATCATGTGTGGAATTATCGGCATCGTCGGACGCGAGGAAGTCGCCCCCCGCCTGCTCGAGGGGCTGCGCCGGCTCGAGTATCGCGGTTATGATTCGGCCGGGATCTGCACGGTCCACGATGCGCTGCTCGACCGGCGGCGCGCGGCGGGCAAGCTCGACAATCTCGCGCACGTCCTCGCCGATCAGCCGCTGCCCGGCAGTACGGGCATCGCCCATACCCGCTGGGCAACCCATGGCCGCCCGACCGAAGGCAACGCCCATCCTCACGCGACCCGCGAGGTCGCGCTGGTCCACAACGGCATCATCGAGAATTTCAAGCCGCTGCGCGACGAGCTCGCCGCGCGCGGCCGCCGCTTCGAGAGCGAGACCGACAGCGAGGTCGTCGCGCATCTGATCTCCGAGCAGGTCGAGGCGGGCGTCGATCCCGCCGTCGCCGTGGCACGGACGCTCAAGCGGCTCCACGGCGCGTTCGCGCTGGCGATCCTGTTCCGCAGCCGGCCCGATCTGCTGATCGGCGCGCGGCTCGGATCGCCGTTGGTCGTCGGCTATGGGGACGGGGAGACCTATCTCGGCTCGGACGCGCTCGCGCTCGCGCCCCTCACGCAGCGGATTTCCTATCTCGAGGAAGGCGACCGGGTCGTCATCTCGGGCGAAGGCACGCAGATCTACGATCGCGACGACCGGCCGGTCGAGCGCGAGGTGACGCTGTCGGGCGCGTCGGGCGCGGCGATCGACAAGGGCAATCACGCGCACTTCATGCAGAAGGAGATATACGAGCAGCCGGTCGTCGTCGCGCAGACGCTGCAATCCTATCTCCGCCCGCTCGAGGAGCAGGTCGCGCTGCCCGACATGACGTTCGATCTGGCCGGTGTGCGCCGCATCGCGATCGTCGCCTGCGGCACGAGCTATTATGCCGGAATGGTCGCCAAATATTGGTTCGAGCAGTTCGCGCGCGTGCCGGTCGAGCTCGATTTCGCGTCGGAATTCCGCTACCGCGAGCCGGTGCTCGAGCCGGGTGGGCTGGCGCTGTTCATCAGCCAGTCGGGCGAGACCGCGGACACGCTCGCCGCACTACGCCACGCGCGCGCCGGCGGCCAGACGATCGCGGTGGTGGTCAACGTCCCGACCAGCTCGATGGCGCGCGAGGCGGACCTGCTGCTGCCGACGCACGCCGGGCCCGAGATCGGCGTCGCCTCGACCAAGGCGTTCACCTGCCAGCTGGCGGTGCTCGCCGCGCTGGCGACCAATCTCGCGCGCGCCAAGGGGCGCCTGTCGGCAAGCCAGGAGCGCGAGATCGTCCGTCATCTCGCCGAGGCGCCCGAGGCGATGAGCGCCGCGCTCGCGCACGACGACGATATCGCCGCGATGGCCGGAACGATCGCGCGCGCGCGCGACGTGCTCTATCTCGGCCGCGGCCCCGATTATCCGCTGGCGCTCGAAGGCGCGCTCAAGCTCAAGGAGATCAGCTACATCCACGCCGAGGGCTATGCCGCGGGCGAGATGAAGCACGGGCCGATCGCGCTGATCGACGAGGACGTGCCGGTGATCGTGCTCGCGCCGTCGGGGCCATTGTTCGACAAGACCGTGTCGAACATGCAGGAGGTCCAGGCGCGCGGCGGGCAGGTGGTGCTGATCTCGGACGCGGACGGCGTGGCGCAGGCGGGCGAGGGCTGCATCGCGACGATCGCGATGCCGCGCGTCCATCCGCTGATAGCACCTTTGGTCTATGCGATCCCGGTCCAGCTGCTCGCCTATCACGTCGCCGTGGCGAAGGGGACCGATGTGGACCAGCCGCGCAATCTCGCGAAATCGGTGACGGTGGAATAAGTTCGACACGCTTGCCGCTCGCGGCAAAATCCCCCAGACGCACGGCGAAGGGGAGGGCCATGACCGCAACCGCAGCGCCGCTCGACATTGCGTTCGACGCGAAACGCGATCGGCTGGTGATCGCCGCGTCGTCGCTCGGCACGATGTTCGAATGGTATGATTTCTTCGTCTACGGCACGCTGGCGCCGGTCATCGCCCGATTGTTCTTCCCTTCCGCCAACGCCACCGCGGCCTTCCTGCTGACGCTCGCGGCGTTCGGCGCGGGGTTCGGCGTGCGCCCGGTGGGCGCGGTGCTGTTCGGCTATTTCGGTGATCGGTTCGGGCGCAAATACACCTTTCTCATCACGATCACGCTGATGGGTCTCGCCACCGCCGGCGTCGGGCTGCTGCCGACCTATGCGCAGGCCGGCATCCTCGCGCCCGCGCTGCTGGTTGCGCTGCGCCTGCTCCAGGGCCTCGCCCTGGGCGGCGAATATGGCGGCGCGGCGATCTACGTCGCCGAGCATGCCCCGGCCAAGCGGCGCGGCTTCTACACCAGCTTCATTCAGGCGAGCGTCATCGGCGGCTTCCTGCTGAGCCTGACGGTCGTGCTGGGGACGGAGGCGCTGGTCGATCCCGCCAACCGCGAGGCATGGGGCTGGCGCATCCCGTTCCTGCTGTCGCTGGTGCTGCTCGCCGTGTCGCTCTGGATCCGTCTCAAGCTCGCCGAGAGCCCGGTGTTCCAGGCGATGAAGCGAGCGGGGACGATTTCGGGCAATCCGCTCAAGGAAAGCTTCACCCATCCGGGCAATGCCAGGCGCATCCTCGTCGCGCTGTTCGGCGTTTCGGCCGGGCTCACCGTGGTGTGGTACACCGCCCAGTTCCAGGCGCTCTATTTCCTGCAGAATGCGCAGCACGTGAACGACAATGCGGCGCGGCTGATCGTCGGGCTCGGCGCGATCTTCAGCGTCGGCTGGTTCATCCTGTTCGGCTGGCTGTCCGACCGCATCGGCCGCAAGCCGCCGATCGTCGTCGGCTACATCCTGACGCTGCTGCTGCTCTTTCCGCTGTTCCAGCTCCTCGCCGGGCAAGCGAATCCGTCGCTGTCGGCGGCGGCGCGGCGCCAGACCGTGCTCGTCTCGGGCCCCGATTGCTCGTACAACCCGTTCGCGTCGGGCGCTCAGGCCACGCCGTGCGGGCGCGTGCTCGATCATCTGTCGCGCAACGGCATCGCGTATCGCAAGGACGTCACGCCCGGCCTCGCGGTGACGATCGGCAACCGCCCCATCGCCGATCCCCAGCCGGCCGAGCTCGATGCAGCGCTGGCCGCAGCGGGATACACCACGAGCAAGGTCGTGCCGAGCCTTCGGCAAAGCCTGCTCATGGTGCTGTGCATCGTCGGGCTCGGCTTCCT
>CAXSHP010000133.1:0-7734 GCA_964236935.1 uncultured Sphingomonadaceae bacterium | reverse complement strand
CGCCACCGTCACCGAGATCTACGATTACATGCGCCTGCTGTGGGCGCGCGTCGGCGTGCCTTATTCGCCCGCCACCGGCCTGCCGATCAGCGCGCAGACCGTATCGCAGATGGTCGACCGGGTGATGGCGCTGCCCGAGGGCACGCGCTTCTATCTGCTCGCCCCCGCGGTGCGCGGCCGCAAGGGCGAGTATCGCAAGGAGCTCGCCGAGTGGCAGAAGGCCGGCTTCACCCGCGTCCGCATCGACGGCGAGATGCACGACATCGAGGCCGCCCCCGCGCTCGACAAGAAATACAAGCACGACATCGAGGTGGTGGTCGACCGCCTGGTCGTGCGCGACGGCCTCGCCACGCGCCTCGCCGACAGCTTCGAGACCGCGCTCAAGCTGGCCGAAGGGCTGGCCTATGTCGAGCTGGCTGACCAGCCCCCTCTCCCCTCCGGGGAGAGGGATGGGGAGAGGGGCAGTCCGCTCGATCCTGCCGCCGCATCCGATCCCGACTCCCCCTCTCCCAACCCTCTCCCCGGAGGGGAGAGGGCTTCGGGCATGAAAGGCGCCCAGATCCCCGCCAACCGCATCACCTTCTCCGAAAAATTCGCCTGCCCCGTCTCGGGCTTCACCATCGCCGAGATCGAGCCGCGCCTGTTCAGCTTCAACGCCCCCCAGGGCGCCTGCCCCGCGTGCGACGGCCTCGGCGAGAAGCTCTATTTCGATCCCCAGCTCGTCGTCCCCAACGAGCATCTCTCGATCAAGCAGGGCGCGGTCGTCCCCTGGGCCAAGTCCAACCCGCCGAGCCCGTACTACATGCAGGTCCTCGCCAGCGTCGCGCGCCACTACGGCTTCGACCTCGCCACCCCGTGGAACGCGCTCCCCGAGGAACATCGCGACGCCGTCCTCCACGGCACCAAGGGGCGCGCGATCACGCTGCGCTTCATCGACGGCCGCAAATCCTACGAGGTCAAGAAGAGCTTCGAAGGCGTGATCGGCAACCTCGACCGCCGCATGCTCCAGACCGAGTCCGCCTGGATGCGCGAGGAGCTGTCGAAATACCAATCGTCCGCCCCGTGCGAGGTCTGCCTCGGCGCGCGGCTCAAGCCCGAGGCGCGCGCGGTCAAGATCGCCGGCGAGGACATCTCGGTCTCCACCCGCCGCGCGGTCGGCCCCGCGCTCGCCTTCTTCCGCGCGCTCCCCGACCAGCTCACCCCCCAGCAGAACGCGATCGCCGAGCGCATCCTGAAAGAGATCGTCGAGCGCCTCGGCTTCCTCAACAACGTCGGCCTCGATTATCTCAACCTCGACCGCACCTCGGGCACGCTCAGCGGCGGCGAGAGCCAGCGCATCCGCCTCGCCAGCCAGATCGGCTCGGGCCTGTCGGGCGTGCTCTATGTCCTCGACGAGCCCTCGATCGGCCTCCACCAGAAGGACAATGAGCGCCTCCTCGTCACCCTCCGGCGCCTGCGCGACCTCGGCAACACCGTGATCGTCGTCGAGCATGACGAGGACGCGATCCGCACCGCCGACCACGTCATCGACATGGGGCCGGGCGCCGGCGCGCACGGCGGCGAGATCATCGCCTCGGGCACGCTCGACGAGGTCCTCGCCTGCGAGAACAGCCTCACCGCCGATTATCTCACCGGCCGCCGCGCCGTCGCCGTGCCCGCGAAGCGCCGCAAGGGCAACGGCCGCAAGCTCACCGTCACCGGCGCCACCGCCAACAACCTCAAGAACGTAAGCGCCAGCATCCCGCTCGGCACCTTCACCTGCGTCACCGGCGTGTCGGGCTCGGGCAAGTCGACTTTCACCATCGACACGCTCTTCGCCAGCGCCAGCCGCGTGCTCAACGGCGCGCGCATCCTCGCCGGGCATCACGAGAAGATCGAGGGGCTGCAATATCTCGACAAGGTGATCGACATCGATCAGTCGCCGATCGGCCGCACCCCGCGCTCGAACCCCGCGACCTACACCGGCGCCTTCACCCAGATCCGCGACTGGTTCGCCGGCCTGCCCGAGAGCGCCGCGCGCGGCTACAAGCCCGGCCGCTTCAGCTTCAACGTCAAGGGCGGCCGCTGCGAGGCGTGCACCGGCGACGGGCTGCTCAAGATCGAGATGCACTTCCTCCCCGACGTCTACGTCACCTGCGACGTGTGCCACGGCGCGCGCTACAACCGCGAGACGCTCGAGGTCCGCTTCAAGGGCAAGTCGATCGCCGACGTGCTCGACATGACCGTCGAGGACGCCGCCGAATTCTTCAAGGCCGTCCCCGGCATCCGCGACAAGATGCTGATGCTGGTCGAGGTCGGCTTGGGCTACGTCAAGGTCGGCCAGCAGGCGACGACGCTGTCGGGCGGCGAGGCGCAGCGCGTCAAGCTTGCCAAGGAACTCAGCCGCCGCGCCACCGGCAACACGCTCTACATCCTCGACGAGCCCACCACCGGCCTGCACTTCGAAGACGTCCGCAAACTGCTCGAGGTGCTCCACCAGCTCGTCGAGCAGGGCAATTCGGTCGTGGTGATCGAGCACAACCTCGAAGTCATCAAGACCGCCGACTGGATCATCGACCTGGGGCCGGAGGGTGGCGACAAAGGGGGAGAGATCGTGGCGACGGGGACGCCGGAGGCGGTGGCGAAGGTCAAGCGGAGCTATACGGGGGGGTATTTGAAGGGGTTGCTCCGGGGCAAATCCCCCTCCCCCGTTCGTCCCGAGCGCAGTTCGAGCGGAGCCGAGAACGAAGTCGAGGGAGCCGCGGCGGAGTGACGGCTACCGTCCGGAATTCTGTTAGGACTATGATGCTCGAAAGCAGGGACGAAGTGCCAAGCTGGAAGAATGTATGAAACACCTCCGAGATAATTGGGAACGCTTTCTTTTTTCGCTAGTGGGCTTCCTGTGCCTCGTGGCCAGCTTGCGATTTCTTTACGAGGAAAAGATCGCGTTCTCATCAGCGGTATTTGCTATCTCGTTCTTTGCTTTCTTTTACTCAAATCTTTCTCGCTTTAAACGTTTTAAAGGATTTGGCTTTGAGGCCGAGCTTTGGGAGGATAAGCAGCGGGAAGCTGCCGATTTAATCGAGCGTCTCAAAAGTGTAGTTTCGATTTACACTCGTGAGATCGTCTTAAACAACGTGTTGCGTGGCCGATGGGGGGATGGCGGAAACTGGGAAGCTAGGTGGGCTCTATACGATGAGCTCGTTAGCCAGCACAACGCATTGGGCCAGAAGATTGACTTCAATGAACTGAAACAAAAGATGGATGGGATTTTCCTTTTTGATATCTGCTCACCCCTGTCGAGTTCGATCGGACTGGCCGTTGAAAAGGCTAAAGGCGTAGCGCGCGACGCTATCGCAAAAAAGTTCGGTAACCCGATCATGGATACTGAAGGTCATAACAGAGAATTCGCAAAACTGAATTCAGTCTCATATCTATTTAATGATATATTTCAGCGATCTGAGCATCATAATATTGCACAAGAAGTCCTTCAAAAGGCGCATGAGGCGGAAAGTGCTTTGATTGCCGGATTTTCAATTAATCCGGAATTTGATCCTGATGTCGTTAATAAACTGAGAAGAGTTTCTCAACTTCATGGTGAAAGGCCGTTACAAATAACGAGTGAGATAATAAGGCTGGTAGATAATCTACTATAACTATAACTATAACTATATCTATATTAGAACAATAGGATAAAAAATGACCCTATTAGCAATTCTACTTCCTTTGTCGATTGTGATCATGTCTGAGGTGCAGAGCTATCAAGCAAACAGGCGCGAGCGGAGACTTCAAGAGAAATTAGATAAAATAATTGAATTGCTATCACGCGTGGAATAGCTTTTACCTTATTTCAGACAAATTCCGGGGCACTCGAATTCTGAGACGCAAACATCCCCGGACACAATACCTAATTCAAAGCCCCACCGCCTCTCGCAACGCCGCATTGATCCGCGACTGCCAGCCCGGCCCGCTCGCGCGAAATTTCTCGATTACGTCGGGATCGAGGCGCAGCGTCACCTGATGCTTGGCTCGCTCACCCAATGATGGCCGGCCCCTCGTCACCGTCCCGCTCGCCGGGCGGATCAGCTTGCCGCCGACGCGCACCTCGCCCCGCGCGGCGATCTCCGCCGTCAGTTCCGGGGCATCGTCGGGATCAATCCAGTCCGACATGAACCATCTCCCATTCGTGCATGCGCCGCATCGAGATGATCCGGCGCGCTCCTTCGCGTCGGTCCAGACCAGAGCGATGCCGACGCCGTCGATCCGGCCGTAGGAGACGAAGCGCTCCTCGCCATAATCGAAGCGATCGTCGACGATCGTGATCGTCCGTCCCTCGAACAGCTTGCCGGCATCGGCGAAATCGAGCCCGCGTTGCAACAGCGTCGCTGCCCGCTTGGCCCGATCAAGCTGATCTTCACGCGCAATTATGTAGTTACAAAATGTGCCGAAGTCAATCCGACGTCGGACTTGACAAGAGGAACCATATAGGTTATCTTCCGCCCGTCCGCCGCAGCCCCGATCAAGCTGCAGCGGACGAGGCTGTCCCTCCGGCGCGCTCGCGCGTCGGGCGGGAGAAAACGACCGGCGCGAAGTCATCCGGCGACAAGTCGAAGCTTCGCCATATCGTCCGGCCTCCCCGATCGCTTCGCCAGTCGACCAGTAAGGGGCGAAGGATACGGCGGGGAGGCGCCCCGGGAGGGTCCACGCGGCCCTCTCTCTACCCCAGTGCCCCAGCGTCCGGGTGCCATCGACACGGACGCGCCGGTCGCAGCTTCCCTTGTCCTCATCTCACGCCACAATTGCGTCCGCGCAACGATCCGCCGCCTCGCGCGTCTCTCCGCCAGCCCGACCCCCCGTCGCTTCCGGAGACCCTGCCCCCATGCGCCTGCCCCTGATCCCGCCCGCCGCGCTCACCGCCGAGCAGCGGCCGCTCTACGACGACATGAAGGCCGGCATCGCGTCGAACTTCAACGCCTTCCGCACGATCGCGCAGGGCGGGCCGGAGGACGGCGCGCTGCTGGGGCCGTGGAACGCCTGGCTGCACGAGCCGGCGATCGGCGGCGCGATCTAGCAGCTGACCAAGGCGATGACCGCGCAGGCGAGCCTTGCCGATCCGGTGCGCCAGATCGCGATCCTCGTCGTCGGCGCGCGCTTCGACGCCGCGTACGAGCTCTACGCCCACGTCGCCGTCGCCGAGCAGGAGGGCATGTCGGCCGATCGGCTGTCGACGCTGGCGAGCGGATCGCGCCCCGCCGATCTCACGCCCGAGGAAGGCTGCGCCTATGATGTCGCCTTCGCGCTGACCGGCGGCGGCGCGCTGCCGCGCCCGACCTGGGAACGCGCGCTCGCCTTGTTCGGCCCGCACGGCGCGAACGAGCTGATCTACCTCGTCGGCCTCTATTGTCTCGTCTCGACCACGCTCAACGGCTTCAACGTCCCCGTCCCCGAGCGCGACTGAGCCGCCGCGCATCCTATTGCCCGAGTGTTCGTTCACCCCATCGCCGGCTTCCCCGCCGGCCATCCACGGGAGTCATTATGAGCATCTTCGGCAGCATCAAGGACGCGATCTTCGGCCACAAGGCCGCCGCCGCGCCCACCCCCGCGACGCAGAGCGCGCCCGCCGCCCCGCCCGCCGGCGTCGCCCCCGCTGCGCAGAGCAGCGCCGCCCCGGCCGCGCCGCAGGTCGATATTGCCGCGGTGATGGACAGTCTTTCCGCCCAGTCGCTCGAGAAGCTCAACTGGAAGACCTCGATCGTCGATCTGATGAAGCTGCTCGGGCTCGACTCGAGCCTCGCCGCGCGCAAGACGCTCGCCGACGAGGTCGGCTACACCGGGCCCAAGGACGGCAGTGCCGAGATGAACATCGCGCTCCACCGGGCGGTGATGAAGAAGCTCGCCGACAATGGCGGGATCGTGCCGGCGGACCTCAAGAATTGATCGCTGGCGGCGGAGCGATTGACCGGCGCTCCGCCGCGATCCTATGTCGGCCGATGCCCGCCGTGATCGATCCGTCCGACATCGCCCACACGATCCAGATCGCGATCGCGCCGGTGTTCATGCTCGCCGGCATCGGCAGCCTGCTCAACGTCGTGGTCCAGCGTCTCGGCCGCGTGGTCGATCGCGCGCGCGTCATCGAAGCCACGGTGGCCGAGCTCCCGGCCGCCGAGCATGACCGCGCGGTGGCGGAATTGCGCGTGCTCGATCGGCGGATGACGCTCGCCAACTGGTCGGTCTTCCTGTGCACGTCGAGCGCCTGCGCGATCTGCCTGGTGATCGCCGCATTGTTCATCGCCCAGCTTTCGGGGCTCGGCTATGCGCGCAGCACCGCGTTTGCGTTCATCATCGCGATGAGCCTGCTGATCGTCGGCATGATCCTGTTCCTGCTCGAGGTGCGCGTCGCCCTGCTCAGCGTGCGGGTCCGCGTCGAGCTGCTCGAACGGCCGGGCCGGCGGTCGTGGCGGCGATGAGCGCGCCGCGCCGGGGGATGGCGGAGGTTCGCCTGCTGCAGCTGGTGGTGGCGCTGGCGTGCATCGTGCCCATCGTCACCGGGCTCGACGGCATCGTCCGCGGCGCGGGCATGTTCCACGGGCTTTACGGGTCCGGTTTGATCGATCTCGACAGCCACTTCCGCTATCTCTCGGGCATCTTCCTGGTGATGGGGCTGTGGTTCGCCAGCTGCGTGCCGGATATCGCGGCGAAGGGCGCGCGCTTCCGCATGCTCGGCACGATGGTGATCGGCGGCGGGCTGGCGCGGGCGCTGTCGTGGTGGCAGCTCGGCGCGCCCTCGCACGGGCACCGGCTCGGGCTGGCGATGGAGCTCGGCGTCGTCCCGCTGCTGCTGCTGTGGCAGGCCGCCGTCGCGCGACGTCACGGGGTTCGCGCCGGTCGGAATTTGTTTCACTCGGATTGAATCGTCCAGTTCCCCGGCGAAGGCCGGGGTCCAGTGGGGAAGGCCGTGGTGGCCCAGTGCCCACCCATCAGCGTCCCCCATCTGGGCCCCGGCCTTCGCCGGGGAACGATCAATCCGATGAAACCGACCCTAATCCTCGCTGGCGCGCTCGATATCGGCGCCGACGGCCGACAATTTCTCCTCGAGCCGCTCGTAGCCGCGATCGAGGTGGTAGACCCGGTGGACCTGCGTCTCGCCCGCCGCCGCGAGCCCGGCGAGGACCAGGCTCATCGACGCGCGCAGATCGGTCGCCATCACCTCGGCGCCGACCAGCCCGCCGACGCCGCGCACCACCGCCGAGCGCCCGCGCACCTGGATGTCGGCGCCCATCCGCGCGAGCTCGGGCACGTGCATGTAGCGATTCTCGAAGATCGTCTCGGTCAGCACGCTCGCCCCTTCGGCGAGCGACAGCATCGCCATGAACTGCGCCTGCATGTCGGTCGGGAACGCCGGGAACGGCGCGCTCGACAGCGTCAGCGCATGAAGCTTGCCGTCGGCGGTGACGCGCACCGCATCGCCCTGCGGCTCGATCGTCAGCCCCGCCTCGGCGAGCCCGCCCAGGATCGCGCTCATGTCCTCCGCGTCGGCGCCGACCAGATCGAGGCTGCCGCCGGTGATCGCCGCGGCGCAGGCATAGCTGCCCGCCTCGATCCGGTCGGGCATCACGCGATAATCGGCGCCGTGCAGCCGCTCCTGGCCCTGGATCGTCAGCCGGTCGCCGCCGATCCCGTCGATCCGCGCGCCCATGGCGACCAGGCAGCGCGCGAGATCGGCGATCTCCGGCTCGCGCGCGGCATTCTCGATCA
>CAXSHP010000132.1:0-7739 GCA_964236935.1 uncultured Sphingomonadaceae bacterium | reverse complement strand
GCGCTATTACACGCGCGAGGCCGGCGTGCGCACGCTCGAGCGCGAGATCGCCAAGGTGGCGCGCAAGGCATTGCGCCGCATCCTCGAGGGCAAGGCCGACAAGGTCGTGATCGACGGCGAGAACCTCGCCGAGTTCGCCGGCGTGCGGAAATTCCGCTTCGGCGTGGGCGAGGAGAAGGATGAGATCGGCGCGGTTACCGGGCTCGCCTGGACCGAGGTCGGCGGCGAGCTGCTGACGATCGAGGCGGTCACGGTGCCGGGCAAGGGGCTGGTCAAGACCACCGGCAAGCTGGGCGAGGTGATGCAGGAATCGGTGCAGGCCGCCTTCTCCTTCGTCAAGGCGCGGGCGCCGTCCTACGGGATCAAGCCGAGCCTGTTCGCGCGCAAGGAGGTCCACATCCATCTGCCCGAGGGCGCGGTGCCCAAGGACGGGCCGTCGGCGGGGATCGGGATGGTCACCGCGATCGTCTCGACGTTGACCGGGATACCGGTGCGGCGCGAGATCGCGATGACCGGCGAAGTGACGCTGCGCGGCCGCGTGCTGCCGATCGGCGGGCTCAAGGAGAAGCTGCTGGCGGCGCTGCGCGGCGGGATCACCACCGTGCTGATCCCGGCCGAGAACGAGAAGGACCTGGTCGAGATTCCCGCCAACGTGCGCGAGGGGCTCACGATCATCGCGGTCAGCCATGTCGACGAGGTGCTGGCGCTGGCGCTCGCCGGTCCGCTCACCCCGATCGACTGGACCGAAGCGGATGAGCTGGCGACCGAACCGCCGGCCCATCTTCCGCCGGGAGACGCCGGGGAAGCCGCCGTTCGTCACTGAGCGGAGCGCGCGCCGACCGGCGAATTTGCGTCAGTTCGGCGCGACGGCTGCCGTTTCCTTTTGACAGGCGCCGACGCGCTGTTCTTAGATGCGCGCGGCGTCGCGCCGAGTCCATCGACGCACATTCTCGAAGGGGGTCCGTAAGGTATGAACAAGCAGGAGCTCATCGGCTCGGTCGCGGACGCGACGGGCCTCGGCAAGGGCGACGCGACCAAGGCCGTCGAGGGTGTGTTCGAGGCGATCTCGGCTGCGCTCAAGAAAGGCGACGAGGTTCGCCTGGTCGGTTTCGGCACCTTCTCCACGAGCAAGCGCAAGGCCTCGACCGGGCGGAATCCGCGCACCGGCGAGCCGATGAAGATCAAGGCTTCGACCCAGCCGAAGTTCAAGCCCGGCAAAGGCCTCAAGGATTCGGTCAACTGATCTGCCCGCCGTCGCACGACGGCCGCGATTTGCGATACGGCGCGCCGAACGCGCTGGACAGGCTCGGGGCGGTTCCCTATCCGCCTCTGGCGAAGCGTGGGCGCGTAGCTCAGTGGTAGAGCACTGTGTTCACACCGCAGGGGTCGCTGGTTCAATCCCAGCCGCGCCCACCACGCCTCGCACATTTTGATACCGGTCCCGGCCGAAAACGGGCTGGCGCTACTTGCGCAACCGCTCGATCGCCTGGGCGAGGGCGACGTAGAGCTTGCCCATATCCGACGACAGCAAGGTCACGCCGAGCGGGGTGCCGTCGCGATCGGCGAGGATCGGCCGCAACATCGCCTCGAAATCGTGGATGTAGCGGTTCACCTGGATGCGGAAATCGGGCTCCTGCTCGTAATGGCGTGCGATGCGCCTCGCTTCGCCGGCATCGATCAGCCGCACCGCGCGACGCGTGAAGATCCCGCGATCGCCGCGCAGATAGGCGGCCCAGGCGCTGTCGGTGACATCGTGCGACAGGATCTTGGTGACGTCGATCGCGGTCGAATTGAGCGATTCGACCAGCAAGGCGGCGCGCCGCGAGAAATTCTCGTGGTTGGCGCGCTCGACCTCGTGGTGCGCGTCGGCGATGCGCGCCTCGACCGATGCGCTGGTGTCGGCGATGGTCAGCATCTGGCGCATCAGCTTGTCCGACGCGCGGCTTGCGCTCGCGAGCGCCTGCTCGGCGACGTCGGCGATCCGCGCCACCTGCGTCGTGACATGGTCGCCGACTGCTTGCTTGATCGCCGCGCCGCTGGCGAGGCCGATCGCCGCCGCGCTGTCGGGGATCACCTCGGCCAGCGCCGCGCGCGCGCGCTCGGCGGCCTGCGCCGCGGTCTCGCGGACGCGCAGCAGCGCCTCGATCAATTGCGGACCCGCAGCGTCGGCGAACCGCGTCGCCTGCTCGCTCGCGTTGAGGATCGTCTCGTCGAGGCTCATCGCCTTGCGCAGGATCACCTCGATCCGTTCGTCGATCGCGACGAACATCGCGTTGACGTCGCCGCGCTGCCGCTCGACCGTCGTCTCGGCTTCGTGCAGCCGGGCGGAGACCGCGGTCGCACTGGTCTCCAGCCGGGTCATTTCCGGCAGGGTGCTGGCGATGGTCGAACGGCTCGTCATTGCCTGCTCCTCGAGACGCGTGAGCGCCTGGGGCAGCGTCTCGCCGAGTTCGTGGAAACAGAGGTCGAGCGTCGTGCGCAGCGATCCCGCGCGCTGGATCAGCGCGTCGGCGGCGAGATTGCTGCTGTTGAGGTTGAGCGTCATCCGCTCGGCATAGGAATTGAGATTGCCCACCGAATCCGCCAGATTCGCGGTGCGCGCGGCCACCGTCTGGTCGACCGCGACGAACCGCGCCTCGACACCCGCGATCCCCTGGTCGAAATTCGACAGGATCGCACGGCCGGTCGCGTCGTGCGCGGCGAGCTGCGCCGTCAGCCGGTCGATCTGGGCGCTCATCTGTTCGATCCGCAGCGCGATCGCCTCGGTCGAATCGCCACCCGCGCGATCGAGCGCGGCCTGCGCCTGGGAGACCATCGCCGTCATCGCGGCGTTCTGCGTGTCGATGCCCTGACGCGTCTGGTCGATCGCGGCGGCGGCGGCGGAGACCGCTTCGTCGATCGTGCCGGTCAGCTTGACCGCCGCCGCGTCGATCTTGTGGCCGGCGACCTCGCTGGTGCCTTCGATGCGCGCGATATGCGCGGCGAGCCGCTGCGCCGCGCCGCCCGCCTGCTCCTCGGCTTCCTGCGAGCGCGTGGCGAGCGTCGCCAGCGACGCGGCGAGCGCCGAGGCCTCCTCATGCGCGCGCAGCCCCGCGTCCTTGAGCGTCGCGGCCATCGCGCGCGCATCGGCCTCGGCGCGCGGCATATCGGCGACGAGCACCGCCATGTCGGTCCTGGCGAGCGCCGCGGCGCCCTCGAGCGCCTTGCTCTGGCGGCCGAGCGCGACCGTATCGAGACGCAGCGACTCGGTGACCTGGGCGAGGCGGCCGGCCGATTCCTCGCCGAGCGCGAGCAGCTGCGCGGCCTGGGCGGTAAGCGCCTGCCGGTTCTCCTCGATCCGCTGGCCGATCGCGGCCATCGCCGAATCGAGGCTGCGCGCCTGGGCGCGCATCGCGGCGGCAGTCATGCCGAAGCGCCGCGCCGCGCGCGCGCTGGTCCGCTGGGTGATCAGGAACAGCACGCCGAGCAGAACCAGCGGGATGCTGACCAGCGCGATGCCGCGGGCGATCTCGGCCGGATCGAAGCGACCCTGCGGGTGCGTCAACCAGCCCACCCAGCCGGCACCCGCGAGCCAGGCCAGGCCGAGCACGGCGAGCGATCCGACGAACAGCCGTTCGAGCAGCGGCGCCTTAAGCGGCTCGGGCTCGATCCACGCGTCGTCGGACAGCGCCGTCTCCCCGATTCGCGGCAGCAATTCCTCGGCGGGCACGGTTTCGCCGGGCGAATCGCCGCTCTCTTCGCTCACCTGCCTGGCCCCCGTGATCATGCCCGAGCCTATCATCTTTCGCGCCGCCAAGCATAGCGCAACGGTGCATTAACGAAGCGGCGGTTATGGCTCGGCGATGGCCTATGATCCTGGTGCCCTCGATGCGGCCCTCGCCGCCGCGGTCGGTGACGATCCCGCGCTCGCGGCCGAGCTTCGCGCGGTCTTTCTCGACAGCGCGCATCGCCAGGCCGATCTGCTGTCGCGCGCCCGCTGCGACGACAATTGGCGCACCGCGAGCTGGCGCCTCAAGGGGCTGGCGGCGAGCTTCGGCGCGACCTCGCTGATGGACGCGGCCGACGCGGCGGCGACCGGAGCACCCGGCGATCCCGCCGCGCTGCGCCGCATTGCCACGGCCATCGCCGCCTTCGATCGGTAACCGACCCGCGCTGCTTTGCAGTTTCGTGCGCCAGCGCTTATCGCCCGTCGCGAAGGCTATATCGGAGACGGGAGTGGCGCTCGCCGCGTTGATCGCCGCGTGCCGCGAGGCGGATGACGGAGGGGAAGGGCTGGCGGCGACGCTGCCGCTCGCCGGCCGGACCTTGCTCGAGCATCAGGCGCGGCTCGCCGCGCGCGCCGGGGCGACGCATATCGTCATCCTCGTCGAGCGTCTGCCCGGGCCGCTGACCGCGGCGATCGACCGCCTGCGCGGCGACGGGCTCGCGGTCGAGGTCGCGCGCAGCGTCACCGACGCGGCCGACCGGCTCCATCCCGACGAACGGCTGCTGGTGTTTGCCGAGGGCCTGTTCGCGGATCAGCGGCTGGTCGACCGGCTGGCGGAGGCGTCTTCGCCGACGTTGCTGGTCTCCGCCGACGGCCCCGAGACGCGGATGTGGGAGCGGATCGATGCGGCCTCGCGCTGGGCCGGGCTCGCGCTGGTCGACGGCGCGCGCCTGCGCCGGACCGCGGCGATGCTCGGCGAATGGGACCTGATCGCGACCTTGGTCAGACAGGCGGTGAGCGATTCGGCGCGGCGGCTCGACGTCGCCGACGGCGCCGATGTCGGCGCACCCCCGCTGCACGCCTTGATCGGCAGCGAGGCGGAGGCGGGCGAGCTCGGCGAGCGGCTGCTGGTCGAGTCGCGGCGGCAGCAACGGCGCAGCTGGCCCGCGCGCTGGCTGTTCGTCCATCTCGAGGAACCGGCGGTGGCGCTGCTGATGGCGCGGCCGATCGAGGCGAACTGGCTGCGTGCCGGGGCGGTGGCTCTCGCGGGGCTCGGCGCAACGGCATTCGCGTTCGGCTGGCTGTGGGCGGGGCTCGTGCTGCTGCTGCTGTCGGGGCCGCTCGACGCGGTGGGCGAACGCCTCGGCGCCGTGCGGCTGCAGTCGGTGCGCTACGACAACCGGCTGATGCGCGGACGAACGATCGCCGCGGCGGCGGCGCTGCTCGCGCTCGGCGCGCGGCTGACGCTCGATCGGATCGGCGACGAGCCGATCCTGCTCGCGCTCGTCACGCTCGCCTGGCAAATCGCCCTGATCGGCGAACGGCGGCTGCTGTCGCGCGCCGCGCCGGGCATCGCCGCGCCGGCGTGGCTCGCGGTGACCGACGCTGCGATCTGGGCGTATCTCCCGTTCGCGGTGCTCGGCTGTTGGCGGATCGGGCTCGGTGCGCTCGCGCTCTATGCAGCGGTTTCGTTTTTCCGGGTGCAGCACCTCGCCGTCGCCGCGACCAGCCGTCGCCACGCTTAGCGCGCCCTTAACGACAAGCGGGCTATGCGCGGGCGATGTCTGATCGGGTCCGCGAAGGCGGCAATATCAATGAAGCAGCCGTACACGGCCGCGTCGATCGCGCCGGCCGGCTGGTCGCCGCCGACGGGCCGCTCGCGCGGCTCCATGCGGCCGCGGAGGGCGAGCCCGGCGGGCCGCTGACGATTCCGCAGCTCATCGCGCTGGTCGCGCTGTCGCGCAGGCTCGGCATCGCCGTCGCGCGGACCTTGCTCGCCGCGGACGAGACGCACGATTTTCGTCTCCAGGCGCGGGCGTGGCCCGAGGGCGAGGATATCCACCTGGCGATCACCGGCTGGGAAGCGGCGTCGCCGGGCGTCGATGGCGATCCGTCGCGCCGCCACGACTGGCTGCGCGCGACCGCCGATTGGCTGTGGCAGGCCGATGAATCGTTGATACTCGACGCCGTATCGGGGGGCGCGGCCGAGACCGCCGTCGACGATCTGATCGGGGCGCCTTTGAGCCGGCTGTTCGAGCTGGTCGCGGAGGCGGACGGGACGATGCCGTTGCTCGACGCGCTGGGCGAACGGCGTGGCTTCGATCGGCAGTCGGCGCGCTCGACGCGCAGCGGAGCAGCCTATCTGCTCGCCGGCGTGCCGATGTTCGATGGCGATGGACGGTTTCGCGGCTTTCGCGGCACCGCCGAGGCGATCGGGGGAGCAGCGCCGGCGGCGGCGTTCGGCTTCGGCGGCTCCCTCGATCAGGCGTTGCGCGGCGCGCTCGATCGCATCGTCGGCAGCGCCGATGCGATCGCGCGGCGCGCCGATGGCGCGTTGCGCCGCGATTACGCCGATTATGCCGGGGACATCGCGGCGGCCGGGCGCCATCTGCTCGGCCTGATCGATGATCTGGTCGACGTCGAGGCGATCGAGCGCGGCGATTTCCACGCCGTCGCCGAGCCGTTCGATCTCGCCGATGTGGCGCGCCGTGCGATCTCCCTGCTCGCTCGCCCCGCGGCGGAACGGCGCATCGCGCTCGACGGGCCGGCCGGGGAGGGGGCGCTGACGGCGATCGGCGACGATCGTCGCGCGTTGCAGATCGTCGTCAATCTGATCGGCAATGCCGTACGCTATGCGCCCGAAGCCTCGGCGGTCTGGATCCGGGTCGAGCGCGAGGCGGATATCGCCGCCTTGATCGTCGCCGACCAGGGCAGCGGCATCGCGCTCGATCAGCAGGAGCGGATCTTCGCCAAATACGAACGTCTCGGCGCCGACGAGCCCGGCGGCTCCGGCCTGGGCCTGTTCATCGCCCGACGCCTCGCGCGCGCGATGTCGGGCGATCTCACGGTCGACAGCGGACCGGGGCAGGGCGCGCGCTTCACGCTCACCCTGCCCGCGGGCTGATCAGCGCTGGCCCACCGCGACATAGGGCCGCTCGGTCGGCCCGGTGTAGAGCTGCCGCGGACGGCCGATCTTCTGCGCGGGATCGGAGATCATCTCGTTCCACTGCGCGACCCAGCCGACGGTGCGCGCCAGCGCGAACAGCGCGGTGAACATCGTCGTCGGAAAGCCGATCGCCGACAGGATCACGCCCGAATAGAAATCGACGTTCGGGTAGAGCTTCTTGTCGATGAAATATGAGTCGTTGAGCGCGATCTGCTCGAGCTCGCGCGCGACATCGAAGACCGGATCGGACAGGCCGAGCTTGTCAAGCACCTCGGCGGCGGTCTTCTGCATCACCGTCGCGCGCGGATCGTAATTCTTGTAAACGCGATGGCCGAAACCCATCAGGCGGAACGGATCGTCCTTGTTCTTCGCCCGCGCGATATATTCGGGAATGCGGTCGACCGTGCCGATCTCGCGGAGCATGTTGAGCGCCGCCTCGTTGGCGCCGCCGTGCGCCGGCCCCCACAGGCAGGCGATGCCGGCCGCGATGCACGCGAACGGATTGGCGCCCGAGGAGCCTGCCAGCCGGACGGTCGAGGTCGAGGCGTTCTGCTCGTGATCGGCGTGGAGGATGAAGAACCGGTCCATCGCCGCCTCGACGACGGGATCGATCTCATATTCCTCGGCCGGCACGCTGAACGTCATGCGCAGGAAATTGGCGGTGTAGCTCAAATCGTTGCGCGGATAGACGAACGGCTGGCCGACCGAATATTTATACGCCATCGCCGCGATCGTCGGCATCTTGGCGATCAGCCGGTGGCTGGCGATCATCCGCTGCACCGGATCGTCGATATCGGTCGAATCGTGATAGAAGGCCGAGAGCGCGCCGACCACGCCGCACATGATCGCCATCGGATGCGCATCGCG
>CAXSHP010000131.1:2696-7771 GCA_964236935.1 uncultured Sphingomonadaceae bacterium | reverse complement strand
GCTTCGCCTATTTCGTCGCCGACAATTTCGCGCTGGCGATGGGCAATCTCGGCGCTTACCCGCCGCTGCTCGCCGCCTGGGCGCCGTTCCTGCTGTTCCTGCTGATCGGCGAGATCGTGCTGATCCACAGCGAAGAATAGCTTCAGGCGCGCAACGTCCCCGCGATCAGCCGCGACAGCAGCTGCGGCAGGCCGCGATGATTGGCGTCGTGATAGAGCGAATCGGGTCCGAGCGCGGCGAGCAGCCGCCGGTGCGCGGCGCCGAGCGCATGATAGGGCACGCTGGGCAAGAGGTGATGCAATGCGTGGAACCGCAAGCCCACGGGCGCCCACAACGCGGGCAAAAGGATAGGCGGCGGAACGTTGACCGAGTCGAGATATTGCGCCGTCACCGTCATCGCTCCGCCCTCGTTTTCCCAAAGATGCGCGACGAGCGTGCGGACCTGGTTGAGGACGACCACCCCTGACGCGACCGCGAGCCCGATCAGGAACAGGCGCAGCGGGATCGCTCCGGCCGCGACCATCCCGACCAGCGCGATCGCCCACAGGCTCGCCGCAATTTCCTGCACAAGCCATTGCCGCCGCAGCTCGCCCTCCGGTGGCCGGCGGCGGAATGCGGGATTGATCGACAGCGCCGAGAAGCGCGTGACGATGAACGCGCGCAATCCCGGCACGATCGTCGACAGCGGCGCCAGAAGCGCGAATCGGGCGAGCATCGCCAGCGGGCCGAGCGCCGCGACAAGGACGAACAGCGGCACCGTCCATGGCTTCATCATCGCCAGCGGCAGATATTCGGGATCGTCCGCCGTGCCGTAGCGCGTCCGCGCGTGATGCAGGGTGTGGACCCCCTCGTAGAGAAACGACGGCACCAGCAGCGGGATGCCGACCATGATGTTCCAGCCGAGTCGGAAACCCTTGAGCTGGCTATGCTTCACATGCGTCAGCTCGTGGATGAACATCCCCGCGCGATAAAGCGCCAGCACCGCCACCACCGCGGAGAGGATCGCGAGCGGCACCGATTGGAGCATCATCGCGCCCGCGACTCCGGCATAGCCCGCCGTCGCCGATACGATCATGTCCGTCCAGTAGATCGCCGGATCCGGTCTGGCGAAGGCGCGGGCAGCGTCCGCGGCGGCACGCAACAGCGTGGCATCGTCGTCGGGCCGGGGCGCGGCGGCGGGGGGCGCGAGTTCGCGAGCGAGCGTCAGGACAGCGGGCATGTGCAGGACTTGCTCCAGAATAGTGGCGGCTTTTCGGCATTCCATTGAAGAGCGAAATGCGACGCCGCGCTCACCCCCGTCGCGATCATGTTCGCGCCTGATGCGGCTATGGTCGGCGGCGAGGCGCGACGATCGTCTGGCGCCTCCCCCGCCAATCCTGTAGCCCGACCAAATCCACCAGGGCACAGGGAACATAATGACCGGCATCACCATCCGCCAGGTGGCGAACTCCGCCGATCGCAAGACTTTCGTCGAGCTCGTCTATCGCCTGTACGCGGCCGACCCGCACTTCGTGCCGCCGTTGCGTGACGAGGTCCATGGCCTGCTCGATCCGAAGAAGAATCCCTGGATCCGCGACGGCGAGGCGGTCGGCCGCATCTCCGCGCAGGTCGATCGGCTGGTGCTCGAGATGCCCGAAAGCCAGGGCGGCGGGCCCGGCGCGGGCCAATGGGGCATGTTCGAGGCGACCGACGCCGACGCCGCCGCGGCGCTGATCGCCGCCGCCGAGGATTGGCTGCGCGCCAAGGGCATGACCCGCGCGTCCGGCCCGTTCAGCCTGTCGATCTGGGACGAGCCGGGGCTGCTGATCGCGGGCCACGATCATCCGCCGACGGTGATGATGGGCCATCACGATCCGTCCTATCAGGCATGGGTCGAGGCGGCGGGTTACGCCGGGATCAAGGATCTCTACACCTACGATCTTGATATCCGGCGGCCGTTTCCGCCGCTGGTCGAGCGGATCATCGCGAGCGGCGAGCGCAACAGCCGCATCCGCGTGCGCAAGGTGCGCAAGGCCGATTTCGCGGCGGAAGCCGCGCTGATCCTCGGCATCCTCAACGATGCCTGGTCTGACAATTGGGGCTATGTGCCGCTGACCGATGCCGAGATCGCTTATGCCGGCAAGAAGCTAAAGGCGATCGTGTTCGAGGATCTGATCCGCATCGCCGAGGTCGAGGGCGAGCCGGTGGCGTTCATGATGACGCTGCCCGATCTCAACGAGAAGCTGCTCGATTACGGCGGTTCGCTGTGGCCGTTCAACTGGGCGCGGCTGCTGTGGTGGCTGCGCAAGCCCAAGGTCCGCACGATGCGCGTGCCGTTGATGGGCGTGGTCAAACGGCTCCAGGCGACGCGCCTCGCGAGCCAGCTCGCTTTCATGATGATCGAATATATCCGCGGCGAGGCGGTTGCGCGGTACGGCGCCACCCGCGGCGAGATCGGCTGGATTCTCGACGACAATCAAGGGATGCGTTCGATCGCCGAGACGATCGACAGCAAGATCAACAAGACCTACCGGATCTTCGACAAGACGCTGTAGCGGTCAGGCGGCTCTGTCCGCCTTCGCCGATCGCTGCGGAAACAGCGCCCTGGTCGCCTCCGCATCGACCGCCGCGCCATAGAGCATCCCCTGCCCCTGCTCGACGCCGGTGCCGCGCAACGCCGCCTGCTGCGCGGGATCGGCCACGCCCTCCGCCATCACGGTGACGCCGAGGCCGTGACCGAGCCCGACCAACGCGCCGATGATCGCCGCGCTCTGATCCTTCTCGAGCATCGATTCGATGAAGCTGCGATCGATCTTGATCTTGTCGAGCTTGAAGTTGCGCAGATGATAGAGGCTCGAATAGCCCGTGCCGAAATTCGCGAGTGCGATCTTCACGCCCTCGCCGCGCAGTCCGCCGAGCGCTTCCTCGGCGGCGTCGATGTCCGCGACCAGCGCCGCTTCCGAAATCTGCACTTCGAGCCGGCGCGGCGGAAAGGCGTATTCGCTCAGGATCTGCCTGATCCGGCTGCCGAGCAGACCATCCTTGAGCTGCCCCGCGCTGATGCTCAGGCCAAGCGTCGTGCGGGCCGGCCAATGGCGTGCCGTCGCGCAGGCGCTGCGCAGCAATTGTGCGCCGAGATCGTGGATCAGTCCGACGTTCTCCGCGATCGGCAGGAACCGCTCGGGCGCGATCTCGCCCAATTCGGGGTGGACCCAGAACGGCGAGACGTCGAAGCCGACGATCTGGCCGGTCGCAAGATCGACCGATGGCTTGTAGCGCGGCTGAACCAGGCCGGCGGCGAGCGCCTCGCGCAGATCACGCTCCATCCGGTCGCGTTCGTGGACCCGGCGATCCATGTCCGGCTCGAAGAAACGCAGCGCCGATCGCCGTTCGGCCTTGGCGCGGTACAGAGCGACGTCCGCCTTGCGCAGCGCCTCGTCCATCGTTTCGGCGTCGCCGGGCAGCATGGTGATGCCGATGCCGACGCCGATCTCGTGGCGCGTGCGGTTGACCGCGATCGGATGCTGCAATGACTGGATCACGCGCTGGGCGATGCTCGTCGCCGCCTCGCCGCCGTCGATGTGGCGCGCGAGGATCGCGAATTCGTCGCCGCCGAAGCGCGCGACGAGATGCTCCTCGCGCACCCCGGCGCGGAGCCGCTGCGCCACGATCACCAGCACCTCGTCGCCGGTGCCATGACCATAGACGTCGTTGACCTGCTTGAACCCGTTGAGATCGAGCATGAACAAGGCGTGCGCCGCATCGGCGCCCGGCGGCGAGGCGATCGCGGCGCGGACCGCATCCTCGAACTGGCGGCGGTTGGCCAGCCCGGTCAGCCCGTCCTGGAACGCCAGCTCGCGAATCTGCTGCTCGGCAGTAATGCGGCGGCGCGTTTCGCGTTTCTGCTCCTGATAACGCCGCGTCGCGAAGATCAGCAGGCCGATCGTCAGCAGTCCACCGAGCGCGAGCGACTCATCGAGCTCGATCGTCTCCTGGTGAACCGTCTCGCGGCTCTCGTTCGCGAAGATGTCGACCTCGAACGCGATGTAGGTGGCGACGAGCATGAAGGCGATCAGCAGCGCCAGATCGCGAAGGGTGAAACGGTGACGAATGACCAAGCTCGTGAACCTCGACCACGCCGACGACGGAGGGTTCGCTGACATTTCCGCAGACTATCGCGGCAAAGCTAACGCCGTCTGAACGCCGAACGTCGGGACCGCACGTCAATTGCGTAGCGTGACCCAGGTCGGGGCATGATCGGACGCTTTCTCGCGTCCGCGCGCCGCCTTGTCGACGCCCGCGTCGATCAGCCGGTCCGCCGCCTGCGGGCTCAGCAGCAGATGATCGATGCGGAAGCCGGCATCGCGCGCCCAGGCGCCCATCTGATAGTCCCAGAAAGTATAGAGCGGCCCGGTCGGCTGGCGCACGCGCAACGCGTCGGTCCAGCCCTGGAACAGCAGACGGCGGAACGCGGCCTGGCTTTCCGGTTGCATCAGCGCGTCATGCGCCATCGCGCGGACCGAGAAGGTGTCGTCATGGCTGTTGGTCGGGATGACATTATAGTCGCCGGTCAGCACCACCGGCCGCTCGACCGCGAGCAGGCTCGCCGCATGCGCGATGAGTCGCTCGAGCCAGGCGAGCTTATAGTCGAACTTGGGGCCGGGCTGCGGATTGCCGTTGGGCAGATAGAGGCAGCCGATCGTCACGTCTTCGACCACCGCCTCGATATAGCGGCTGTGCGTGTCGTCGGGATCGCCCGGCAGCCCGCGCCGCGTCTCGACCGGCGGATCGCCGCGTGCGAGGATCGCGACGCCGTTGAAGCCCTTCTGCCCGTGCCACACCGCGCCATAGCCGGCGTCGGCGAGCTCGCGCTCGGGAAAGCTCGCGTCGTCGCACTTGAGCTCCTGGAGGCAGGCTGCGTCGGGCTTGGCCTCGTCGAGCCACTCGATCAGACGGGGCAGCCGCGAGCGGATGCCGTTGACGTTGAATGTCGCGATCTTCATCGGCGCGACCTTAATGTCCCACGCCGCCGGCGCCAGTCAGATCGAGAAGCTCGATCCGCAGCCGCAACCCGAAGCCGCATTGGGATTGGTCAC
>CAXSHP010000131.1:0-2686 GCA_964236935.1 uncultured Sphingomonadaceae bacterium | reverse complement strand
CGGAATGCCGCGCCGCCGAGCGATTCGACATAATCGACCGCACCGCCGCGAACGAGATCGAGACTGACGGGATCGACCACCAGCGTGACGCCGCCACGCGTCGCGACCGCATCGTCCCCGCCGACCGCATCGGCGAGCTCGAACACATATTGGAAGCCGGCGCAGCCCCCGCCGTCGACCGCGAGGCGCAGGATCGGCGGCTTGCCAGTCCGCGCGGAGATCGCCGCGACGCGCTGCGCGGCGGATTCGGTCAGGTCGATCGCGGTTTCGCTCATGCGGTCAAGATAGGTGGCGCGGCCCGCCGCGGCAAGCGACGCGGATCAATCGGGCGAGCCGGTCCCGGTTTCGGGGCCGCCCTGGGCGACCTGCGCCATGCCCGGCGAGGCGACGCGGCGCTGGACCGCGAGCAGATAGTCGGCGCCCTGGAGGAACGGCATCGGATTGACCGCGCGGCCATCGATACGCACCTCATAGTGGAGATGGTTGCCGGTCGAACGGCCGGTCGAGCCCATCAGCCCGATCAGGTCGCCCCGCTTCACGCGCTGGTTCGGCTCGACCAGGATCTGCGAGAGATGGCCGTAGCGCGTCTGGACGCCCTTGCCGTGGTTGATCTCGATCAGCTTGCCATAGCCGTTGGACCATTCGGCGCGATCGACGACGCCGTCCGCGGTGGCGTGGATCGGGGTGCCGAGCGGTCCGGGCATGTCGACCCCGGTATGCATCGCCGCGAAACCGCGGAACGGATCGGTCCGGACACCGAAGCCCGAGGAGAAATTCATGCGCTCGACCGGCTTCTGCGACGGGATCGCGATCACCCCGTGGGTCAGCTGGTCGAGCCGCTTCCAGCTGGTGAACAGCGCCTGGAATTCGGGATCGGCCTTGTGGTCCACGCTGATCGCGTCGAGCGGGTCCATCGGGCCACCGATCGCCGCATCGGCCGCGATCGCGCGTCCGCCGATCACGCAGAGCAAAAACGCAGCGAGGAATATCAAGGCGACACGGAGCGCGGAGTTGCGCGAACCCAGTTTCGGAACGCCATGCATTCGATCGACGACGGTCATGCAGCATCCTTGGCGAAACTGGATCTCCGCCAACGAACGCCAGCGCAGGCCAATTGGTTAACGGCCGGAAAGACTTAGCCCCATCGCTCCGGCCCCCTGTTTTAAACGGGACGCTGTTCCCGATGGCAAGCGAAGGTTCCACACCGCGGGATAGACCGGCACCGAGGCACGGCGAGCCGTTGATCGCGTGGTTAACCGCGCGAAGAATGGCGCGTCGCCAGATCGTTTGGCGAATCGATCAGCCTGGCTGCTGCCGCTCGCCCTTCAGCGCACGCGCCGCGGCGAGCACCTCCTCGGCATGGCCGGGAACGCTCACCTTGCGCCAGATCTTCGCGATCCGCCCCGCGGGATCGATCAGGAAGGTCGCGCGCTCGAGCCCCATATATTTGCGGCCGTACATGCTCTTCTCGACCCAGGTGCCGAACGCGTCGCTGACCGCGCCGTCGGCATCGGTCGCGAGCGGCACGCGCAGGTCGTATTTGTCGATGAACTTCGATTTCCCGCGCGACGTGCCTTTGGACACGCCGAGGATCATCGCGTCCTCGAGCTCGAATGCCGCCTTGAGCGAGGAGAAATCCTGCGCCTCGCGGGTACAGCCCGACGTATCGTCCTTCGGATAGAAATACAGGACCAGCGCCCGGCCACGCGTGTCGGCCAGGCGCAGCGCGCCGCCGTCGGGCGTCTCGAGCGTCACGTCGGGAACCATATCGCCTTCATTGAGCATGATCTTCTCCGATCGTCGCGGGGATCTGCCGCCATTCGTCGCTCACCCCCTTCCGCCTCCCGGCCTACGCCGCAAGCAGGCCCGGCCAGTCCTGCGCGCCGCACGCGCGCGCGACGATGCCGCGCGCCACGCCCTCCGGCTCGCTCGAGCGGGGCGAGACGAGGCGCAGCGTCACCAGCATCCGGGTCAGCAGGTCATGCGCCGCGGAGAAGCTCGCCGGGAGGCGGCCGGCAGCCTTCAACGCCGCGATCGCGCCCGGCAGATGCGGATCGAAGCCGACGTGATGACGCAGCTGCGCGACATGGACGCAGAATTCGAGATCGACCAGCCCGCCGACGATCAGCTTGACGTCGAACGGCCCGGCGGGCGGCTTGTGGCGCGCGACGTCGCCGCGCATCTTGATCGCGTCGGCCAGGAGGGTCGCGGGATCGCGCAGGCGATCGAGCGTCTCGGCGATTATCGCCGCGACGGCCGCACGCACGCCGACCGAGCCGAACACCGGCCGCGCGCGCGTCAACGCCATATGCTCCCACGTCCAGGCGCTTTCGCGCTGGTAGCGCGCGAAGCTGTCGACCGAGGTCGCCAGCATCCCCTGCGCGCCCGAGGGCCGCAGCCGCGTATCGACCTCGTACAGCGCGCCCGACGCGGTCGGCGCCGACAGCGCCGCGCTGATCCGTGCCGCCAGCCGATTGAAATAGAGCGATGCGCCAAGCGGCCGCCGGCCATCGGATTCGGCGAGATGATCGCCGGTGAACAGATAGATCAGATCGAGGTCGGAAGCGTGGGTCAGCGCGCCCCCGCCGAGCCGCCCGAGCGCGAGAATGGCGATCTCGCCGCCCGGCACACGCCCGTGCGCCGCTTCGAACTCGGCGACCGTGGCGGTGGCGAGCGTTTCGATCGC
>CAXSHP010000130.1:0-7861 GCA_964236935.1 uncultured Sphingomonadaceae bacterium | reverse complement strand
CGCCATGGTAGCGGTATTGCTTGCGGCCCTTGTCGTCATAGCCGATCGCCTGGATATGCCCGTGCGGGCTGGGGCAGTACCAGGCTTCGACATAAGCGGGCGGCAGCGCGATCCGATTGAGCCGGTCGATCTCGTCGCGGTCGGTGATGCGCTTGCCCTGCGCGTCATAATAGGCCCAACCGCGGGCGAGCTTGCGACGGGCGATCCCGGGGAGTGCATCGTCGACGTAGCAGAGCATGGCCGATTGAACGCGAGGCGGCGCGGGATCGTTCCGCAGCCGGCCGCCGGATGCACACGCGATCAGAGCGCGACGATTTTCCCGCTGAGAATGACCGGCCCGGTCGGAGCGCCCGTCGGGGAGCCGCCGATCGGCTCGAGCGAGAGCGCGAGCGTGGCATCGGGCGCCAGCAGGCGCGCGAGCTCGGCGGGCGGATTGCGTCGCGACGGCCGCCGCGCCCCGATCACGCCGAGCGATCGCGGGCTCGCACCGGGGGGAATGACCCACAGCTCGGCCGAGCGCGTCCCGACTTCGAGCCGCGCCGGGGCCGATACCAGGCGCCCGCTGGCCGGATCGAAGCTCACCGTCACCACTGCCGCGCGATCGGCGCCGGTGAGGATCGCGAGGAGCGGCGGCGCGACGGCCCTGGTCGCGACAGGAACATTGCCGTGGTCGGGGGCGCGGCCGACGACGATCACCGCGAGGATCGCCGCCGCGGCGGAGGCGGCCAGCGCACCCGCCCGCCACCAGCGCAAGGCGGCGCCGTCGCGCTGCGTGCGCGACACATCGTTCGCCGGCAGGCGATCCTCGATGCGCCGCCACGATGAGGGCGGCGGCGCTTCGTCGCGCGCGCCGAGCAGGCGCATGAAGCGCGCCGTCCAAAGATCATGGGCCGCGGCGAACGCCGGATCGGCGACGAGCTGCGCTTCGGCCGCGGCTTTCTCCTCGCCTTCGAGCACGCCCAGCGCAAGCTCGGCCGCGCGCGCGTCATCCGCTGCGGGCAAGGATATCCCGTCGCTCATTCGAGGCACTGGCGCAGCTTGAGCAGGGCGCGGCGGATGCGGCTCTTGAGAGTGCCCAGCGGCAGGCCGCCGCGAGTCGCCAGCTCGGCATAGGTCGCCCCCTCGAAGAAGGCGGTGCGGATGAAGCCGGCGTCGCCCGGCTCGAGCGCCGCCATGCAGGCCGCCAGGCGGCGCTCCTCGTCGCTCGCATCGAGCAGGGCGAACGCATCGGGTGCGGGATCGGCGACGCGCGCGGCGAGCTCGACCGGCGTGGTGCGGATCGCGCCACGCGCGCGCAGCCGATCGATGGAACGGTTGCGCGCGAGGGTCATGAGCCAGGTCATCGCGCTCCCGCGCGCCGGATCGAAGGCCCCTGCCTTGTGCCACACCGTTAGATAGACCTCCTGCAACGCCTCCTCCGCATCCGACCTTACGGGCAAGATACGCAGGCAAACGCCGAAAAGCTTCGCCGAGGTTCGTCGATAGAGTTCCTCGAAGGCGCGCCGGTCTCCTGCGGCGGTCCGATCGATCGCGGCGGCGAGCGACGCTTTGCCGTCATGGTCCTGCGCCGGCGCGATCGGCGCGGCCAACGACAAAGCGGGATCCTCTTCCAGCGGGTTTGGCCTTCGATTGAGCGCGCGGGCGATCCTAGCTGTTCCGCCCGCCCCCGCAATGGCCGATGATGACGGCGGTCGCGCGAGTTTGATCGTCAATGGAGAATCCCGCGGCGGTCGGGAACCAGGCGAAAGGTCGGCGGTTCCTTGGTCAGGCGTTCCACGCGCTCAAGGAAATCGTTTCATGTCAGCAACTTCTCTGGCCACGCCAGTCCGTTATCGCGCCGATGTCGAGCAGCCCGAGCAGGACGAGGCCGAGACCAGTCGCGGGATCAACGACACGCTGCGCTCGATCCTCGAAACCAGTTCGAAAGATTACGGCCACGCCGTGCGCAGCGTCCACGCCAAGAGCCACGGCCTGCTCGAGGGCGCGCTGACCGTCCTCCCCGATCTCCCGGAGAAACTTGCCCAGGGTCTGTTCGCCACCCCCGGCACGCATCGCGCGATCCTGCGCTTCTCGACCAATCCGGGCGACATCCTCGACGACGACATCACCGTGCCGCGCGGGCTGGCGATCAAGATTTTCGACGTCGCGGGCGAACGGCTGCCCGGATCCGAAGGCGACACCACGCAGGATTTCGTGATGGTCAATGGCCCCGCGTTCATGGCGGTCAAGACCAAGGATTTCCTGCTCAACCTCAAGCCGCTCGCGGCGACCACCGACAAAGCGGAAGGTGTCAAGAAAGTGCTTTCCGCGGTGTTCCGCGGTGCCGAGGCGGCGCTCGAGACGGTGGGAATGGAAAGCGTGATGCTCAAGTCGCTCGGCGGCCATCCGAGCACGCATCCGCTCGGCGACACCTATTTCAGCCAGACCGCGTTCCGTTTCGGCGACTATATCGCCAAATTCTCGATCGCGCCCGCCTCGCCCAACCTGATCGATCGCGCGGGCGACAAGGTGAACGCCAGCGGCCGGCCGAACGCGTTGCGCGAGGCGATCAGCGAGGTGATGATCGAGAGCCAGGCCGAATGGGAGCTGCGCGTCCAGTTGTGCACCGATCTGGAGAAGATGCCGGTCGAAGATTCGTCCAAGGTCTGGGACGAGAACGAGAGTCCCTATCTGCCCGTCGCGCGGCTCACCGTGCCTGCTCAGTCGGCATGGAGCCCGGCGCGCTCGGGCGTCGTCGACGACCAATTGAGCTTCAGCCCGTGGCACGGCCTGGCCGCGCACCGGCCGCTCGGGGCGATCAACCGCGCGCGGCGTTCGGCGTATGAAATGTCGGCCCGTTTCCGCGGCGACTTCAACGGCTGCCCGATGCACGAGCCGGCTGAGGCGCCGCCGCTGCCAGCCTGACGCGGAACGGGGTGAACTCCGTGCCTGCGTCGAACACGTCGATCCCTTCACGCCGCTTGAGCCAGCCGACGACGAGATAGGTCGCCGGCGTCAGCAGCACCTCCCAGCCGACCTTGAGCGCGAAATTGGTGACCATGACCGTCACCACCTGCGCGCCGCTCCAAACGCCGTAAAAGGCCAGCGGATAGAAGATCAGGCTGTCGACCCCCTCGCCGAATACGGTCGAGCCGATCGTCCGCGTCCACAGCCAGCGCCCGCGCGTCAGCAGCTTCATCCGCGCGAGCACGAACGAATTGACGAACTCCCCCGCCCAGAACGCCGCGATCGACGCGAACACGATCCGCGGCACCTGCCCGAACACCGCTTCGTAGGCGCCCTGCCCCGGCCATCCCGCAGCGGGCGGCAGCGCGACGACGACCCACGCCATCAGCGCCATGAACAGCAGAGCGGCGAACCCTGCCCAGATGCAGCGCCGCGCGCGCGCATAGCCGTAGACCTCGGTCAGCACGTCGCCGAGCACGTAGGACACGGGGAAGAACAGGATGCCCGCCCCGAACGTCCAGTCGCGCCCGAACAGCGGCACCGTCGCCATCTTGGCCGCGCCGATCACGTTGGACAGCAGCAGTATCGCGACGAACGCGGCCATCACGAAATCGAAATAGCGCAACGGCCGCCCGGCGAGCGCGTGCGCTTCGACCGCCGTCGGGCCGGTCTTCGTGTCATCGTCCATCGCGCGAGACTATCGCGGTTCCGCCACCGCGCAATCCGCGTTATGGGCCGGGGGCGCGCGCCCGTAGCTCAGTTGGATAGAGCACGAGCCTTCTAAGCTTGAGGTCGCAGGTTCGAGCCCTGCCGGGCGCGCCAGTCATTTCCGCCGATTGTCGTCGCTCGCGACCGTGTCCGCGGCACGCGCGTTGCGCGAACCCAGCGGCTTGGCGGGCCCGTCGGTGGAATCGCGCGCAGTCTGCTGTTCGAGCTCGGAATTGAGCTCGGCTCCGAGCAGCAGCACGTAGGCCGAGAGATAGATCCAGGTGAGCAGCACCACGACGGCGCCGAGCGAGCCATAGGTCGCGTTATAATTGCCGAAGTTGGCGACGTAGAGCCCGAAGCCGAGCGTGACGGCCAGCCATAACGCCGTCGACAGCACCGAGCCCGGCGTCAGCCAGGTCCAGCGGGCGTGCGCGCGATCCGGCCCGTAACGATAGAGCGTCGCGGCGCCGGCGGCCCCCGCCGCGGCCACCAGCACGTAGGACAACGCCTTGCCGATCACGATCAGCACCGCCGGCGCCCATGGAAACAGCTTGTCGAGATGGCCCAGCGCGGCGATCGACACCACGGCGAGGATCGCGACGACGACGGCCCCGAGGGTAATCGTCGCGGCGAGCAGATAGCGCCGCACGAAGCCGCGCTGTTCATGCTCCTCATAGGTGATGTTGAGCGCCACGACGATCGAGCTTGCCCCGTTCATGGCGCCGTAGAGCGCGACGGCGAATGCGATGAGCAGGCCGAGGCCTTTCTTGCCCTGCGACGATTTGACGACGTTGAGCAGTTGCTCGCCGACCAGCTTGGCGGCGTCCGCCGGCATCACCGAAGTCAACGACTGCATGTTGTGGACGACGGTCTGCGGATTCGCCACCAGGCCGTAGCTGAGCACCAGCGCGCCGAGCATCGGCACCATCGCGAGAAAGCCATAAAAGGCGACGCCCGCGGCGATCAGGCCGATATTGTCCTCGCCTGCCTCCCGCCAGGTGCGCAGCAGGACATCCTTCCAGCCCTTCGCCGGGATCGCCCAGGGGCTGTTCGCATCGCGCCCGCGATCCTCACCGACAGCCTTGTCCTTGCGCGCCATCTTATCCATCCCATCCATCATGCGCCCGCGGGCCGAGGCCGGCCAACGGTTTCGCGCAGAGCGTTTCGCGGGCGTTGCTTGTTCCCCCGGGCCGCGGTGGATCGAGCCGGGCCGCGCACCGCGATCACATTCGATTGCATTTTCCGATCCGCGCGGCTATATCGGCCCCGCTAACGTCGCCTGCGACGGAAATTGAGGCCCCCGGGCAGCTCCTTCCTTTTCACGCTTCCTGGCTCCGTGGCGCATGATCGCTCCGCGGACATTCCATTATCGTGACAAGGAACTACCCATGCCCACCGGCACCGTAAAATTCTTCAATTCCGACAAGGGCTATGGCTTCATCGCTCCCGAGGACGGTTCGGGCGATGCGTTCGTCCACATCAGCGCGGTCGAGCGCGCGGGCATGACGACGCTCAACAAGGAGCAGCGCGTCAGCTACGAGCTCGAGACCGATCGGCGCGGCAAGCAGTCCGCCGTCAATCTCCAGTCGGCTTGAGGCCGGCATGGCCAAAGAGGATCTGATGACCCTCGACGGCCAGATCGACGAGATCCTTCCAGACGGGCGCTTCCGCGTCCGTCTGGAAAACGATCATTCGATCATCGCCTACACCGCCGGCAAGATGCGGCGTTTCCGCATCCGCTCGGTGGTCGGCGATCGCGTCCAGGTCGAGATGACGCCGTACGACCTCGACAAGGGCCGCCTCGTCTTTCGCGAGCGGACGCCCGGCGCCGTCGGCCCGAGCCAGCGCCGGAGCTTCAGGCGCTAGCCTGTCACATTTCATCATGCGCGCGCCGATGCGCTGCGCCCAAGGATCTCATGCACGTTCCATCCAAGAAGCTTTCCCCGTCCCAGCCATCGCGCCGGGCATCGCGCGGCCGCAGCGCTTCGCAACGGCGCTCGCCCACTCTTTCCCGGCGCGAAATCCGCCGGATCGTCGCCGAGATGATCGGCTAGGACCTACCGCACAGGCACGAGCGAGGAGCACCGATGTCGACCCGCGAATTCTACGAGACCCGTGCCGCCGAATGCGGCCGCGACGCTGCGGCCACCACGCTCGACAATGTCCGCGAACGCAATCTGCGCGCACAGGCCGCATGGCTCGACATGGCCGGGCGAATCGCGCGCGGCGATGCGATGCGCGCCGAGCTCGCGGCCACCAAGGCCGCGCTGGCGGCCGATCAGGACGCCTGAGGCGCCGCGGCGTCGAGCGCGATAGCGATCGCGCCGAACGGCCCGGCGCGCGCGCCGAGCTCGGGCGCCGCGATGTAGCGGTCGATCTCGGCGGCGATCCGATCGCTCGCGGCGTAGCCGGCGAGGCTTTCGACCAGGCCGGTACGGATCAGCGGCAGCAGCTGCGGCTGCTTGGTCGCGACGCCGCCGCCGATCAGGATGCGCGACGGCACCACCGTCATCACCAGATTGTGCGCCATCGCGGCGAGCGCGCGGGACACCGGACGCCAGACCGGATCGTCCGGGAGCAATGTGCCCGCGCGGCGGCCCAGGCGCGCCTCGATCGCCGTGCCCGAGGCCAGGCCCTCGACGCAATCGCCATGGAAGGTGCATGAGCCGGGCCAATCGTCCCCCGCCACCCGCGGCACGCGCATGTGCCCGGCTTCGGCATGCGCGATACCGCGGACCGGCCGGCCGTCGACAATGACCCCGACCCCGACGCCGGTGCCGACCGTGACATAAGCGAACGTGGCGAGACCGCGCGCGCCGCCCCAGCGGCCCTCGGCAAGCGCGGCGCCGGCGACGTCGGTATCGATCCCGACGGGCACGCCGTAGCGCTCGGCGAAGCGGCGATGGACCGTGGCGCCGGCCCAGCCGGGCTTGGGCGTCGCGAGCACCTCGCCGAAGCGCGGCGACCCCGGATCGAGCTCGAGCGGCCCGAAGCTCGCCAGCCCGAGCGCGACGAAACCGGTCTTGGCGTGCCAGCCGTCGAGCAGCGTTTCGATCGCGGCAAGCGTGGCGGCCGCATCGCGGGTCGGCACTTCCTCCTGCGCGAGGACGTCATCCGGCCCGCGCGCCAGGATGCAGATGCACTTGGTCCCGCCCAGCTCCACCCCGGCGTAGATCGGTTCGTCCATGCGATGCTCTTCGCGAAGGGTGAGATTCGGTTCGTCTGGCTGACCGTATACCGTCATTCCGGCGAAAGCGCCGGGATGACTGGAAGACAAGACCGCCTCAGCCCGCCGCGACCTTCGCCCGGCTGGCGCGCTTGCGCTCGTGCGGATCGAGATAGCGCTTGCGCAGGCGGATATTCTTGGGCGTGACCTCGACCATTTCGTCGTCCTCGACATAAGCGATCGCCTGTTCGAGCGTCAGCCGGCGCGGCGGGGTCAGCCGGATCGCATCGTCCTTGCCGCCCGAGGCGCGGAAGTTGGTCAGCTGCTTCGCCTTCATCGGATTGACTTCGAGATCGTCGTCCTTGGCGTTCTCGCCGATCAGCATGCCCTCGTAGAGCGCCTCGCCCGGCTCGACCATCAGCACGCCGCGCTCCTCGAGGAAGCCGAGCGCATAGGCGTTGGCCTCGCCGGCACCATTGGAGATCAGCACGCCGTTCTTGCGCCCTTCGATCTTGCCCTTGTGCGGCCCGTATTTCTCGAACAGCCGGTTCATGATGCCGGTGCCGCGCGTGTCGGACAGGAACTCGCCGTGATAGCCGATCATGCCGCGGCTGGGCGCGCTGAACGTGATGCGCGTCTTGCCGCCGCCCGATGGCCGCATGTCGGTCATCTCGGCTTTGCGCACGTTCATCTTCTCGACGACCGTGCCGGAGAACTCCTCGTCCACGTCGATGATGACGGTTTCGTACGGCTCGGTCTTGTGGCCGGTCTCGTCCTCGCCGAACAGCACGCGCGGGCGGCTGATGCCGAGCTCGAAGCCCTCGCGCCGCATCGTCTCGATCAGCACGCCGAGCTGCAACTCGCCGCGGCCCGCCACCTCGTAGCTGTCGCGGTCGGCGGCCTCGGTCACCTTGATCGCGACGTTCGACTCCGCCTCGCGGAACAGGCGGTCGCGGATCATCCGGCTCGTCACCTTGCTGCCCTCGCGGCCTGCCATCGGGCTGTAGTTGACGGCGAAGCGCATCGACAGCGTCGGCGGAT
>CAXSHP010000129.1:0-7875 GCA_964236935.1 uncultured Sphingomonadaceae bacterium | reverse complement strand
GATCGGCGGCAGCCCGCGCCCGAGCAGCACCTTGCGCTTGAGATCGAGCTCCTGGGCGGTCTCGTAGGCGGGATAGACGCGCCCCGCCGCACGCAATTCGGCGAAGTGCGCCGCGTACAGCGCAGCGCGTTCGGACTGGCGCACCTCGTCCGCCGGAACGAGCCCGAGCCAGACCAGATCGTCGCGGATCGCCTGGACGAATGCCTCGGTCGAGCGCTCGGCGTCGGTATCGTCGAGCCGCAGCAGGAAACGGCCGCCGTGCCGCCTTGCGAACAGCCAGTTGTGCAGCGCGGTGCGGATGTTGCCGACATGGAGGCGACCCGTGGGCGACGGCGCGAAGCGGGTGACGATGGTCATGCGGGAGCAGATATCACGATGTGTCTTCGATCGTCTCAGATTCGGGTTCCCGGACAAGCTTCATGACAAGCTTGCAATATGACCACTTCATAACTAAAATATCCAGCGGCGTATGCAGCAATTCGTGGAATATGGCTATTCAGCCATCAGGCTTAATGGGTCCGATAAAATCCGAGCGATCCATCCGAAACCGGCCGACGCTATCAAGAATAAATCCTAGAGCTTCTGCTTTTGGCATATATCCAGCTGCAAATCTTTCAACTCCGTATCGTCGTTCAATCTTCCACATTGGACCTTGCGAAAATGAAAGATCATCTTGATGGGCGACCTCAAACTGCCACCAATTGCCTCGAGCTCTAAAGTAGAAATCAAAACCATCAACCCGGCCTTCTGCGAAAACGGGAGTATCCCCCGCGATATAATCAATTTTTAATCCGCTAGGCATTTCATCTTCAAGCCATTTGGCAAACGAAAGTTCGTAAGCTAAAGGGACATCACGTCGAGATGGCTCGCTAGAGGTTTGTCGCGCACTTTCGAAATTTTTGGCCCGCTCAACAGAACGTCGCCAGAGATATACGGTACTGGCGAACAACATCCAACCAGTGGCTGCAAGCATCCAGAATTTTATGATGATATACGCCACCGATCCGCATTATTTATCTTGGGTTGAAGTCTCATTAAAATTTCGACGTTCGCTATTGGATAGATAGCGGTCACTTCCCTCCATCGTCATCCCCGCTTAAGGCGGGGATCCAACATGTCACGATAGCTGTAGTCCAACTGGCGCGGCGGATTCCCGCTTGCGCGGGAATGGACGATGGAGGTGCAAACGCGACCTCCATTTATCCTCGATCTAAGCTCATGACGTCCGAAACGCATTGGTGATCGGATACCGCCGATCCCGCCCGAAATTGCGGCGGCCGAGCTTGACGCCCGGCGGAGCCTGGCGGCGCTTGTATTCGGCGACGTAGAGCAGGCGCTCGATCCGGACGACGATGTCGCGGTCGATACCCCTGGCGGCGACCTCGTCGACCGAATTCTCTTCTTCCACCAGCCCGGTGAGGATCGCGTCAAGTACATCGTATTCGGGCAGCGAATCCGAATCCTTCTGGTCGGCGCGCAGTTCGGCGGTGGGCGGCTTGGTGATGACGTGGCCCGGCATCACCGGGCCGGCGGGGCCGAGACCGAGGCTCGGCCGGTTGGCGTTGCGCCAGCGCGAGAGCGCGAACACTGTCGTCTTGTACGCGTCCTTGAGCACCGAATAGCCGCCCGCCATGTCGCCGTAGATCGTCGCATAGCCGACCGACATCTCGCTCTTGTTGCCGGTGGTCAGCAGCATGGGACCGAACTTGTTGCTGAGCGCCATCAGCGTCACGCCCCGGATGCGCGCCTGGATATTCTCCTCGGTGATGTCGGGCGCGCGGCCGGCGAAGGCGGGGGCGAGCATCGCCTCGAAGGCGGAAGTAGCGGGCGCGATCGCGATCGTATCGAGCTTCACCCCGAGCAGGCGCGCGCATTCGGCGGCGTCGCTCAGGCTCTCCTCGCCGGTGAAGCGCGACGGCATCATCACGCACCACACCCGCTCCGGCCCGAGCGCATCGACCGCGACCGCGGCGGACAGCGCGCTGTCGATTCCGCCCGACAGACCGAGCACGACCCCGGGGAAGCGGTTGCGGTTCACATAGTCGCGCAACGCGACGACCATCGCATGATAGATGTCGGCCGGATGCGGATCGAGCGCGTGGCGCGGGCCGTCGTGGCAGCGCCAGCCGTCCGGCCCGCGCTCCCACACGGTCTCGACCACCGCTTCCTCCCAGTCGGGCAGCTGGGCGGCGAGCGCGCCGTCGGCGTTGAGCACGAACGACGATCCGTCGAACGCCAATTCGTCCTGCCCGCCGACACGATTGAGATAAATGAGCGGCAGGCCGGTCTCGCGCACGCGATCCTGCGCCAGCGCGAGACGGATGTCGTCCTTGTCGATCTCGTAGGGGCTGCCGTTGGGCGAGATCAGCAGCTCGGCGCCGCGCGCTTTGAGTTCCGCACACACCGCCGGGAACCAGATGTCCTCGCAGATCGGCACGCCGAGCTTGACGCCGCGAAACTCGATCGGCTCGGGCAGCGGCCCGGCGGCGAACACCCGCTTTTCGTCGAACGTGCCGTAATTGGGCAGCTCATGCTTATATCGCACCGCCGCGACCGCACCGCCGTCGAGCAAGGCGATCGCATTGAACAGGCGCCCCTCCGCCGCGATCACCGTGCCGATCAGCATCGCCGGACCGCCGTCCGCCGTGGCCTTCGCCAGTTCGTCGAGCGCGGCGGCGGCGCGCGCGGACAGCGCCGGCTTGAGCACGAGATCCTCGATCGGATAGCCGACCAGCTGGAGCTCGGGATAGACGATCAGGTCGATCGCGCCGCAATCGGCGACCGCGTCGGCGCGCGTCTCGAGCATCGCCTTGGCATTGCCGGCGATGTCGCCGACGACTTGGTTGAGCTGGGCGAGGACGATGCGAAGACGATCGGTCATGGCGGGTTCTTAGTCCATTCGCCCGTGTCGCGTCATCCCGACGCTAAATCTCTTTTCGCCCGCATCCGCCTCGACTAGAGCGGCCGCGCAGCAGCGGGGGCGGCACCAGGCAGATGAAACTCCTCACCGGCAATTCCAACCTTCCGCTCGCCAACGCGATCGCCTCCTATCTCGAGCTGCCGTTGACCCAGGCGTCGGTGCGCCGCTTCGCCGACGAGGAGGTGTTCGTCGAGATCCACGAGAACGTCCGCGGCGAGGATGTGTTCGTGCTCCAGTCGACCGCTTTCCCGGCGAACGACAATCTGATGGAGCTGCTGATCTGCATCGATGCCCTGAAGAGGTCATCGGCGCGACGGATCACCGCGGTGCTGCCCTATTTCGGCTACGCCCGGCAGGATCGCAAACCCGGCCCGCGCACCCCGATCTCGGCCAAGCTCGTCGCCAATCTGATCACCGTCGCGGGCGCCGACCGCGTCCTCTCGATGGATCTCCACGCCGGGCAGATCCAGGGCTTCTTCGATATCCCGACCGACAATCTCTACGCCGCGCCGGTGATGTCGGCCGACATCCAGGCGCGTTTTTCGGGGCGCAACCTGATGGTGGTGTCGCCCGATGTCGGCGGCGTGGTGCGCGCGCGGGCGCTCGCCAAGCGCCTGCAGAATGCGCCGCTGGCGATCGTCGACAAACGCCGCGAGCGCGCCGGCGAATCGGAGGTGATGAACATCATCGGCGAGGTCGCGGGGCGCTTCTGCATCCTTGTCGACGACATCGTCGATTCGGGTGGCACGCTGTGCAATGCGGCCGCGGCGCTGCTCGAGGCGGGGGCCGAAGGGGTGGTCGCTTATGTCAGCCACGGCGTGCTGTCGGGCGGGGCGGTCGCGCGGGTCGAGGGATCCGAGCTGACCGAGCTGGTGGTGACCGATTCGATCGGCGCGCCGCCGGCCGTGGCGGAGGCGAAGAAGATCCGCCTGCTGACGATCGCGCCTTTGCTCGCCGAAGCGATCAAGCGCATCGCCGACGAGACTTCGGTGTCGAGCCTGTTCGATTGACCATCGTCTTCCCGGCGAAGCCGGGATCCACGGATACGGAGCGGCTGAAGCTGAGAACGGACGCCGTCCATGGACCCCGGCTTTCGCCGGGGTGACGGCGGCACTTACTTCTTCAGCGACAGCCGCCAGCCGACCGATACGCGCCAGTCGTTGTCGTAGCCCGGATAGGGCCGGTCGATCGAGCGCGCGCCTTCCAGCTCGAGCGAGGCGCGTTCGAGATAGGCCAGGCGGATGCCCGCGCCGGCCGAGGCGAGATCGTAATCGGCCGCGGGGGCGAGGCCGCGCCGCACGAAATGGACCTTGGCGCCGTCGACGAACGAATAGAGCTCGCTTGCCGCCAGCGGCTTCGACACGTTGGGGCGCCAGGCAAGCTCGCCCGAGCCGGCGACGCCGCGGTCGGCGCTGAGCACGGCGGCGTCGAACGCGCGGCCGTATTCGGCGCCGCCGGCGGCGAAGCGCTCGACCGCGGGGAGCCGGTCGCGCGTCGCCTGCCCGCTCGCGCGCAGCCGGACGACGATCGCCTGCGACAGCGTCCGATCATAGCTCGCGCGCGCGTTGAGCTTGGTGAAACCGGTCTCGGCGAACGGCTCGACGACCCGCGCGCCGAAGATGTCGAGTCCCTGGCTCAGCGTCACCGCCGCGCCGATCACGCGATGCGCGCCGACGGCCGAGAAGGCTGCGGCGACGCGCGCGGCACGCGTATGTTCCTGCGCGATCAGCGCGCCGAACGCCGCATTGTCGCTGTCGACGCCGTCGAGCGAGGCGCTGAGCGTGAGGTTGCGCTTGTACGAGCGGATCAGCGGGTGGCTGACGGTCAGCGAGGCGAGCTCGGCCTTGCCGCGCAACGGGCTGTCGTGGGGCCGCGTCGCAAGATAGCCGAACGACGCCGCCAGCCGGGTCCCGTCGGCGCCGAGCGGGGTCGAATGGGCGATCGAGCCGTAGCGATAGCTGCGCAGATTGCCCGCCGCCGACAGGACGATGTCGGTCTCGTCGCCTTCGCGTAAGGCACCGTAGAATTTAGCGGTCGCCTGGCCCTGGATGTCGCCGAGCGACTGGGTGGTGCGATTGTCGACGCCGAACGCGAGTTCATGGCCGCGCTGCTTGAGGTCGAGGACCAGCTTGACCCCGCCGGGCGTGATCCCGCGCAGCAGCTGGGCGTCGAGCGTCAGCCCCGGCAGATCGCGGATCAGCGAGAGATAGCGTTCGAGCGCGGCGCGGGTCAGCGGCTTTTCGCGCGACAGCCGGGCGGCATAAGCCCGGATCAGGCCGAGCTTGCGCCCGGCGACGTCGCCGGTGATCGCGACGCCCTCGATATAGCCTTCGGATACGCCGATGCGGACGATGCCGTCCGCGAAATCCTGCTGGGGCACGCGCACGCTGTACAGCGCAACATCCGAGCTGGCGTAGGCATCGGCCATCGCCTTCGCGAGCGCCTCGAGCGTGGCGCGACGGGCGCGCTGGCCGACGAAGCGTTCGGCGGCGCGGGCGACCCCGGCGGGGACCTTGGTGCCTTCGAAGCGGATGCCGCGGATCGGGACGGCGGCGGCATCGTCGGCGACATCGATCTGCGGCGCGATCGCGGTCTCGACGCGTGGACGAACCGGCGGCGCGATCGGCTGGGTGCGGTCGACGCGATTCTGGTCGATGATCAGGGGGGTCGGAGCCTGGGCGAAGGCGGGCGCGGCGTACAGGCCGAGGCCGAGCAGCAAGCAAATACGGCGCATGGCGGTTCCGTTCGCGGTTGTGGAGGGTGCCGGACGGGCACCCTCCATGCGGGTCACTGACCGAGCGTCAGCGGACCGACCGCGGCCGCGCCGTTGCCGGTCGCGCCGGCGGAGCCGCCGGTCGATCCGGCGAGATTGCCGAGGTTGCCCGTGCCGAGGTTGCCCGTGCCGCCGAGGAGACCGTTGCCGGCGGCCGGCGACGCGACGGTGGTGCCGTTGAGCGTCGCGGCCTGGCCGCCCGAGCCGGCGCCTGCGGTCAACACCGAGCCGCTCGTCTGGGTCGGCGAGAGCACGCTCGCGCCGATCGTCGAAGGCCCGCTGCCGAGAACCTGTGAGCCGTTGGCGTTGGCGTTGATCAAGCCGCCGGTGGCGCCGCTCGCCGCGCCGGGCGTGGTGGCGAGCGCGCCGTTGGCGGGGACGTTGGCGCTGAGCAGGTTGCCGTTGGTGCCGCCATTGAGCGTGGCGAGGCTGCCGCTGGTCGGCGTCGGATTGAGTACGTTGACGCCAAGCAGCGGATTGCTGCCGGGTCCGCCGACCAACGTGCCCGCACCCGCGCCGATGGTGACCGCCGATCCGGGCGCGGCGCGCAGGCCGTCGACCAGGTAGGACGAGCCGTCGCCGCTGCGAACCAGCGCCTGGCCGGTCGAGGCGAGCAGCTGGGTGACGGTGCCGGTGACCGGCGCGCTGTTGGGTGCGTTCTCGTTGAGCGGACCGCGTGCAGCGTTGCCGCGGCCGGTCGCGTCGAGCAACGCATTGCCGGCGGTGACGAGGACGGGGGAGCGATCGATCGGCGTGCCGATACCCGAAGATCCCTGGGTGCCGCTCGAAGCCGAACCCGCAGCCCCGCCGCCCGAAGCCGAACCCGAAGCGCCGCCACTGGTATCGGTGCTGGCCGTTTCGTCGGCAGGTGCCGCGTTGCGGGAGGAAGCCGAGCCGACCCCCGCCGACCGTATTCCGCCACTGCTCTCGCAGGCGGCAAGGCTCAACGCAAGAGAAGAGCCGACAAGAAGCTTGACAAAGCTGTTCGAGAAAGAAGCAGACATCTGATATCTCCACATGATCATGGGAGATATAAGTAACTCGAACTAACCTGAGTTCCGAAACAATCGAGCTGTACGGGAGGTTAATCAAGTTCAGTAAGAAATATCAAGACTGAATTATTCCTCCATTATGGAGGAAGCAGTTTTTATTGGCGCGCCTGTTGCGGAACTACGAACAGTGCCGGCCGGTGTCGCCGGGTGCAGCGCGCGTCGAGCAGCGCCTTGGCGCGCTCGGCATAGTGGCTCGACATGCGGAAGTGGATAAGCGCGACTTCCTCGCTGGTGGCGCGATTGGCCATGCCGAGCTGGGTCATCGCGCGATGCAGCAGATAATCGGCTTCCGCCGCGTTGAAGCCATCGCCTTCCTGATGTTGAGCCATAATCGATCGATAACAGCTGCCCGGCCCGATGCATTTAACTGGATCATGAATCGATCGAGCGCCGTTGTTCGGACCGCGTTCGAACTCAGGCGGCGAGCTTTCTCAGCACATATTGGAGAATCCCGCCGTTGAGGAAATATTCGAGCTCGTTGACGGTATCGATCCGGCAGCGCGCCTCGACCGTTTCGCTCGCTCCGTCGGCACGCGTGATTCGCACCGGCACCAGCTGGCGCGGGCGCAGCTGCGCGACGCTCTCGATGGTGAAACGCTCGCTGCCGTCGAGCCCGAGCGACTTGCGATCGGTGCCTTCCTGGAACTGGAGCGGGAGAACGCCCATGCCGACCAGGTTCGAGCGGTGGATGCGCTCGAAACTCTCGGCGATCACCGCGCGCACGCCGAGCAGGTTGGTGCCCTTGGCCGCCCAATCACGCGATGAGCCGGTGCCATATTCCTTGCCCGCGACGACGACCAGCGGCGTCCCGTCCGCCTTGTACTTCATCGCCGCGTCGTAGATCGCCAGCGTCTCGCCCGAGGGGATATATCGGGTCATGCCCCCTTCGATGCCGGGGATCATCTCGTTCTTGATGCGGATGTTGGCGAAGGTGCCGCGCATCATCACGTCGTGATTGCCGCGGCGCGCGCCATAGCTGTTGAAATCGCCGCGGCTGACCTGATGCTCCTGGAGGAAGAGGCCCGCGGGCGAATCGGCCTTGATCGATCCGGCCGGAGAGATGTGGTCAGTGGTAATCGAATCGCCGAAGATCGCGAGCGGGCGCGCGTCGACGATGTCCTCGACCGGCG
>CAXSHP010000128.1:3844-7882 GCA_964236935.1 uncultured Sphingomonadaceae bacterium | reverse complement strand
AAACTACCTTAGGAACTCAGGCTATGTGCAACCCACGTGAGAAATGCCCTAGATTTTCTCGCCGCTGAGCCGCTGGCAGATCATGTCGAGCTGATCGAGCGTCGAATAAGCGATCGACACCGCACCCGCGCCGCGTTCGTGGCCGATCTTGACGCGCAGGCCGAGCATGTCCCCCAGGCGGCGTTCGAGCGCGGCGATATCCTCGTCGGCGGCGCGCGGCGGCAACGACTTGCGCTCGATCCCCGGCCGCGCGGCGCGCACCAGGGCCTCGGTCGCACGTACCGACAGGCCGCGGCGCAGCACCTCGTGCGCGATCGCCGCGGCGTCGGTCGCGGTGATCAAGGCGCGGGCGTGGCCCATCGTCAAGCGGCCGTCGGCGACCATCGCGCGCACGTCTTCCGGCAGATCGAGCAGCCGCATCAGATTGGCGACGTGGCTGCGCGACTTGTGGACGAGCTTGCCGACCTCGTCCTGACTGTGGCCGAACTCGGCGAGCAGCCGCTGATAGGCTTCGGCTTCTTCGATCGCATTGAGCTCGGCGCGCTGGATATTCTCGATCAGCGCGACCTCGAGCGTTTCTTCGTCGCCGAAATCACGAACGATAACAGGCACTTGGTGAAGATGGGCGCGCTGCGCCGCGCGCCACCGCCGCTCGCCCGCGACGATCTGGTAGCCGTCGCCGCGCGGGCGCACGACGATCGGCTGGATCAGCCCGCGTGCGGCGATCGAGTCGGCCAGTTCGGCCAAGGCGGCTTCGTCGAAATGGCGGCGCGGCTGGCCCGGATGCGGCGCGATCGCCGACACCGCGACGAGCTGGACCCCGGCGGCGCGGCCACCCTGCGGCGCGATCGGCTGCTCGCGCTCGGCCTCGCTGAACAGCGTGGAGAGCCCCCGCCCCAGCCCCCGCTTCGGCTGCGTCTCGCTCATGCTCATGCCGCCTCCGCGCGTGCCGGCAGCCGCCCGATCAGCTCGCGCGCAAGCGCGATATAGGCCTCCGAACCGGGGCAGCGATGGTCGTAGATCAAGGCCGGCAGCCCGTGGCTCGGCGCCTCGGACAGGCGGACGTTGCGCGGAATCACCGTGTCGAACACCAGCTTGCCGAGCACTGCGCGCACATCCTGCGCGACCTGCTCGGACAGGCGATTGCGGCGGTCGTACATCGTCAGCGCGACGCCGATCACCGCGAGATCGACATTGAACCCGTGGCGCACGCGCTCGACCGTATCGAGCAATTGACTCAATCCCTCGAGTGCGAAGAATTCACATTGCAGCGGCACGAGCAAGGCGCGCGACGCGACCAAGGCGTTGATCGTCAGCAGTCCGAGCGACGGCGGACAATCGATCAAGGCGACGTCCCAACGCGCCGGCGCGTCGTTCATCGCGCGATCGAGCCGGTGGGCGCGCTGATCGAGGTCGACCAGCTCGATCTCCGCGGCCGAAAGATCGGGCACTGCCGCGACCAGATCGAGCCGCGGGATGCGCGTCGCGATCACCGCGTCCTGGAACGGACAATCGCCGAGCAGGACATCATAGGTCGAGTGCGTCCGCGCGGGACGCGGTACGCCGAGGCCGGTCGAGGCGTTGCCCTGCGGATCGAGATCGATCAGCAGCACGCGCGATCCGGTCGCGGCGAGCGCGGTGGCGAGATTGATCGCGGTGGTGGTCTTGCCCACCCCGCCCTTCTGGTTCGCCACGGCAATCCGGATCATCGGCGGGCCTTTCGACGGACGCGTTCCGCGACGACGATCGCGGCCGCGGGCTCGGTGATGCTCGGCACGACCGTGAAGTCACCCTGCCATGTCTCGCGCGCGGCCGCCAGTTCGCTTTCGACGCTGCGGCCCTTTGGCAGGATCCAGCGCGTGTGCGCATCGCTGAGGTGAATCGCGGCGGCGAACAGAGTATCCAACGATGCGACGGCGCGGGCGACGATCGTGCCGGCGGGCGGCGCGACCACGCTCTCGATCCGAGACTGACGAACTACCACGGTCAGTCCGAGCGTAGCGGCGGTCGCGGTCAGAAACTCGGCGCGTTTCCGGCGGGGCTCGACGAGGATGATCGGCCGGCGAGTGACGATGGCGATGACCATGCCCGGAAAACCTGCGCCGGACCCGATGTCGATCAATCGATCTTTCCCGAGATGTGGCACGAGCTGGGCTGAATCGACGATATGCCGTCCCCACAGGGACGCGATCGTGGAGGAGGCGATCAGATTCTGCTGCACGTTCGCCGCGGATACCAACGCGATGTAGCGCTCCAAATCCTCCAATGTTTCACGTGGAACATGGAGATGGTCGGGCAGCCAGCGCCGAGCATCCGCTTCCTTCATGCGGCGATGCGCCGCCCGTGGATCAAGATTGCCGAGAGTGCCGCCGGGGTGATGCCGCGAATACGCGAGGCGGCAGCCAACGTCGCCGGACGCGCGCTTTCGAGCCGCTCGATCATCTCGCCGGACAAGCCCCCGATCGACCGATACGACAAGTCGGCGGGCAGGCCCACGTCCTCGCTCGCAAGGCGAGCGGCTTCGCGCTGCTGACGCTCGACATACGGGGCGTAGCGAATGTCTTCGATCACCTCGCCAAGGATCTCGTCGTCTATAGGCAAGGCGGGGTCGATCGGCTCGCCGCGCCTCACCCGCTCGGCCAGACTTCCGCCCGCTTGCGGCAGTGCAAACGCGCGATGGGCGGCGGTGCGCTGCCGCTCGCGTCGGGCGACTGCTCGGCGCCGCGTGGGCGAGAGGCAATCGGCTGCCAGGGCCGCCGGGGTGAGACGGGCCTCGGCGTTGTCGGCGCGCAAATACAGCCGATGTTCGGCACGAGCGGTGAGCATCCTATAGGGCTCGGTGACACCCTGGCTGACGAGATCGTCGATCAGTACCCCGATATAGGAGGAGGTTCGTTCGAACCGGACCGGCGATCGCGCGAGCGAAAAGGCCGCCGCGTTGAGACCCGCGACGAGCCCTTGGGCAGCTGCTTCCTCATAACCGGTGGTGCCGTTGATCTGGCCCGCCAGAAACAGCCCCGCCCATGCGCGCAGTTCGAGCGTATGCCGCAATGCGCGCGGATCGACATGGTCATACTCGACCGCATAGCCGGGCTGGACGATGATCGCCCGCTCGAGGCCGGTGATCGATCGGACGAACCGCTCCTGACACTCGCGCGGGAGCGAAGTCGAGATGCCGTTGGGATAGACCAGAGGGGTGTCGAGGCCTTCCGGCTCGAGGAAGGTCTGGTGGCCGGTGCGATCGGCGAAGCGGACGACCTTGTCTTCGATCGAAGGGCAGTAGCGCGGGCCCCTGCCATCGATCGCGCCCGAGAATAACGGTGACTGATCGAAGCCGTCGCGAATGATCGCATGCGTCGTGGCGTTGGTCCGGGTAATCGCGCAGGATAAAGCGGGCGCGCGACGCGACCCCATGGCCGACATCGTCCAGCCGCCGCCGTCGCTCGGCTGAGACTCGAGGCGCGCCCAATCGATCGTACGGCCGTCGAGGCGCGGCGGCGTGCCGGTCTTAAGCCGCGCGACCGGCGCGACCTCGCGCAGCTGATCGCCCAGCGCGCGCGCCGCCGGCTCGCCGGTCCGTCCGCCATCGCGCTGGTCGAGGCCGAGGTGCAGGCGCGCGTTGAGGAAAGTTCCGGTGGCGACGACTACGGCTCGGGCCTCCAGCGACGCTCCGTTGCCGAGTCCTACGCCGGCGACACGCCCGCCGCGGTCGATCAACTTTATTGCTTCGCCTTCGATAATAGCCACCCCCTGCTCGACCAGCAGCGAATCGATCGCGGCCTTGTAGCGACTTCGGTCGGCCTGGACGCGGGGTCCCTGGACTGCGCGTCCCTTGCTCGCGTTGAGCATGCGATAATGAATCGCGGCATGGTCCGCGGCGCGCGCGATCAGGCCGTCGAAGGCGTCGACCTCGCGCACCAGATGGCCCTTGCCCAGGCCGCCGATGGCCGGGTTGCACGACATTGCGCCGATTGTCGCTGCCGCGTGCGTAAGCAAGGCGGTTCGTGCGCCACGGCGCGCCGCTGCCGCCGCCGCTTC
>CAXSHP010000128.1:463-3834 GCA_964236935.1 uncultured Sphingomonadaceae bacterium | reverse complement strand
GCGCGGTGAGGCTGTCAAAATGTTCCACGTGGAACATCATTTGCCGATACAGAAGGCACCGAACAGAGCATCGAGCATGTCTTCGATTCCCGCCCTGCCGGTCAGGCGATCCAGTGCCCCGCGCGCATGCCTCAAATGTTCGGCGACGAGCAGGAGATCGGGATTTCTCGCCGCCTGGCGCATTTCACTCTCGCACAGCGCGAGCTCCCGACGCTGGCGCAGGTTGAGCGAGATGGCGTCGGGATGCGGGAGCAAGATGCGGGCGGCCAAGAGCATGCGCGCGGTCAGCTGTTCGAGGCCGCGGCCGGTACGCGCCGAGACCAGCACATCGGCGTCCGGCGGCAGGCGAGCGCGTCCGGGCCGATCGGCTTGGGCGTGGACGACGATCGCACCGGGCGGTCGATCGGTCGGTGCGCCAAGCCACAAGAGGATATCGGCGTGGTCGATCGCGGCGCGCGCGCGGGCGATGCCGGCCTGCTCGACCAGGCCGCCGCCCGGACGCAAGCCGGCGGTATCGCTCAGCACCAGCGCGACGCCTTCGATCACGGTCTGCACTTCGATTACATCGCGGGTCGTGCCGGCGCGCGGCGCCACGATCGCCGCCTCGCGGCCCGCCAATGCGTTGAGCAGAGTCGACTTGCCGGCGTTCGGCGGGCCGGCGAGGACGACGCGGATGCCGTCACGCAGCCGCTCGGCAGGCGGATTGGCGAGCCCGGCCGCGACGGCGGCGCGCAGCGCGGCGATCGCCGGAAAGATCGTCGCATCGTCGGTGACGTCGCCCTCGTCGGAAAAGTCGAGCAAGGCCTCGATCCGCGCCGACAGCGCCAGCACCGCCTCGCGCCACCGTTCGACCTGCCGGCTAAGCCCCCCTTCGGCGATCATCATCGCGTTGCGCCGCTGCGCCTCGGTCTCGGCGGCGAGCAGATCGGCTAGCCCCTCGGCTTCGGCAAGATCGATGCGTCCGTTGAGGAAGGCGCGGCGGGTGAACTCGCCGGGCTCGGCCGGCCTCAGCCCCGCGAGCTGCGACAGCGCCGCGAGCACCGCCGCGATCACGGCCCGCCCGCCGTGGAGCTGAAACTCGGCAAGATCCTCGCCCGTCGCGCTCAGCCCCGCCGGGAACCACAACAGCAACGCGCGATCGAGGGCCAGCGCGTCGCCCGGCGCACGCAAGGTCCGCAACGTCGCATGGCGCGGCCGCGGGAGCGAACCCGCCAGCGCGGTCAGCGCGGCGGCGGCGTCCGGTCCACTGACGCGCACGATGCCGATCGCGGCCGGGGGCGCGCCGCTCGACAGGGCAAAGATCGTGTCGTCGCGGCGCATCGCGTCACTTCGATTTGGCCGTGCCGCCGAGGCCCTTCGCCCCCATATTCTCGAACAACTGGCGCCACAAATTCATGCTCGCCTCGCCCATCGGGCTCCAATTGCGCATCCAGCTCTCGATCGTCTCGGGGGTGAGGCCCTTTTCCATCGTCGTCTTGACCTTTTCGAGATAGACTTCGTGGATCGCGGTGAGATCGGGCAGGCCCATGAAGCGGCGGGCTTCCTCGGGCGTGCAATCGACGTTGGCGCTGATGTTCATGAGCGGTCCCTTCCTGCTTGAGCGCAGCCTCGCTATTGGTAGAAGGTAAGCGAGGCGTGGTCCAATGTTCCAGACAAGCATCGATACGGCGATCGGGCGGTTGGCGATCCATGCCGATCGCGATACGCTGACCGGGATTCGCGTCGGTGCCGCCCTGACCGAGGTCGACGATCTCGCGAAGAGCGCCGTGCTGCGCGCGGCAGTGACGCAATTGCGCGCTTATTTATCGGGGGATATCAAGGACTTCGACCTGTCCCTCGCCCCGCTTGCCAGCTCGCGCGGTGAAATATTGCGCGCGGCGATCAGCGCCATCGGGCACGGCGCGGTGGCAAGCTATGGCGAAATCGCGCGGCGCATCGATTCGGGCCCGCGCGCGGTGGGCCAGGCCTGCCGGCGCAATCCGTTTCCGATCGTGGTGCCATGTCATCGCGTGATCGCCACGGCGGGGGCGATCGGGCATTATTCGGCCGGCGAAGGCCTCGCGACCAAACGCTGGCTGCTGCGCCACGAAAATCAAGGAGACGACCGATGGGCCAATTGACGCCGGTGAAGACGCTGGAAAAGGATGCCGAGTTCAACCTCTATCGCGCCGATCCGAGTGCTCCGCCGCGCGGCGCGATCGTCGTCATCCAGGAGGTCTTCGGCGTCAACGCCGGTATTCGCGCGCGGTGCGACCGCTGGGCGGAGGCGGGCTATCTTTCGCTCGCGCCCGATCTGTTCTGGCGGATCGAGCCGGGGATCGAGCTCGATCCCGACGTGCCCGAGGATTTCAAGCAGGGGCTCGCGACCATGCAGCGCTTCGTCTTCGACACCGGCATGCGCGATATCGAGGCGGCGATCCGCTACGCGCGCGGCGAGACCGACGGCGGCAAGGTCGGCGTGGTCGGCTATTGCCTGGGCGGCGGGCTGGCGTTCCTCGCCGCGACGCGGACCGACGCCGACGCCGCGGTCGGCTATTACGGCGCGCCAATCCCCGGCTACCTCGGGGAGAGCCATGCGATCGGCCGGCCGACACTGCTGCACTTCGCCGGCACCGATCATTTCATCGGCCCGGACAAGCTGGCCCAGATCCACACGGCGCTCGATCCCAATCCGCACGTCACGATCGAGGAATATGCGGGCGTCGACCATGGTTTCGCGACCGAATCGGGCAAGCGGCGCGACGACGCGGCGGCGCGGCTGGCCGACGGACGCACGGCCGATTTCTTCGCCGAGCATATCGGCTAGCGCGAAGCTGCGGGCTGGCGTTGTTGCGGGTGCGGGGATCGCGACGTCCGGGTCAGACCCCTGAACCAACATCAGAGGGAGGAATGGCGTGAAGATCGCTGGGTATCTCGAAGGCGACCGGATCATGGTCGGCGCCGTGGCCGCGGACGGCAGCGTAACCCGGCTTGGGGAGCGCGATCTCTTCTGGCGTCATCCGCGGCCGACCGAGCCTGACGGCGCTGCCGCCGTCGGCAAGCTCGCCGACCTGCGCGAGCAGCCGGCCATCCCGGCCGGCGCGCGCGTGATCTGCGTCGGCCTCAACTACCGTTTGCACGCCGAGGAGACCGGGTCGGCCCTGCCGACCGTGCCGCTCATCTTCGGCCGCTGGACGCGCTCGCTCACGACCGACGGCCAACCCGCGCCCAGGATCGAGGAGAAATTCGATTGGGAGGTGGAGCTGGGTGCCGTCATCGGCCGGCGCATGTTCCGGGTGACCGCCGAACAGGCTGTCTCCGGCATTTTCGGATATGTCGCGTTCAACGATCTGAGCGCGTCCGTGACCGCCAACGGCGGCGACATGCCGGAC
>CAXSHP010000128.1:0-453 GCA_964236935.1 uncultured Sphingomonadaceae bacterium | reverse complement strand
GATCTGAGCGCGCGCACTTTTCAGAAGCGAACTCCCCAGTGGACGATGGGCAAGAATTCGGATGCGAGCGGACCGATGAGCCCCGTGGTCACCGCCGACGAGGTCGGCGATCCGATCGCCGGCCTGCGGCTGACCACCCGCGTCAACGGCGCGCTGCGGCAGGACAGCACGACCGCCGACATGATCTTCACGGTGCCCGAGATCATCGCGCATGTGAGCGAGGTCATGACGCTCGAGCCCGGCGACCTGATCATCACCGGCACTCCGTCGGGCGTCGGCGCGGCGACGGGCAAGTTCCTCGATGTCGGCGACGAGGTGGTGATCGAGATCGAGCGGATCGGACGGGTGCGCACCCCGATCGTCGCGCCGCCGGCGCCTATCGTCTAAAGCGGGGTGACATTAGGGCATTTCTCACGTGGGTTGCACATAGCCTGAGTTCCTAAGGTAGTTTGT
>CAXSHP010000127.1:0-7904 GCA_964236935.1 uncultured Sphingomonadaceae bacterium | reverse complement strand
GCGATCACGCCGCCCTTATAGGCCCCGGCGAAATCCACCACGTCGAATGTCGTCGCGGTGCCGAAATCGACTACGATCAGGTCGCCCGGATGCGCGGCATGCGCGGCGATCGCGTTGACGATGCGGTCCGCGCCGACGCTGTCGGGCTGCGGCAGATCGATCGCGATACCGTAGTCGGCCGACGATCGGCCGACCACCAGCGGCGTCACCCCGAAATATTTGGTCGAGAGCAGCTCCAGGTTGTGCAGCGCACGCGGCACTACCGTGGCGATCACGACCGCGTCGATCGCGCCACGATCGCGCCCGTCGAGCGCCAGCAGCTGGTGGAGCCACACGGCATATTCGTCGGCGGTGCGGCGCGGATCGGTCGCGATCCGCCAGCGCGCGCGGATTTGACCGTCCTCGACCAAAGCGAAGACAAGGTTGGTATTCCCGGCATCGATTGCGAGCAGCATGAACCGGCCTAGATCAGGAAGACGTCGGCGGCGTGAATGACACGCATGGTCCCATCCGCCAAGCGCAGCCTGAGCGCACCATCGGGATCGAGCCCATCGAACAGGCCTTCGGTGGCGTCCTCGGCCGTACGCGCGACGATCGCGGTGCCCGGCGGATGCGCGCGCGCCAGCCAGCGTGCGCGCACCGGCTCGAGCCCCTCGCCCCGCCACCGCCCCAGCCAGCGCCCGAACGCCTCGGCCAGCACGACGAGGAACTCGCCCGGATCGGGCGCGGCGCCGGCAATCGCCGCGATGCTCGTCGCGGGGCGCTCCAGCGCGAGCGGGAAATGCGCGAGATTGACGCCGAAGCCGATCACCACCGCATCGCCCGAACGCTCGAGCAGGATGCCCGACAGCTTGGCATCGTCGACCAGCAGGTCGTTGGGCCATTTGAGCAGCGCCCGACCGCCGACATAGGCCGCGACCACTTCCTCCAGCGCGACCGCCGCGACCAGCGCGAGCGTTGCCGCGGGCGGATCGCTGGCATGGAGGCGGACCAACGTGCTCGCGAGCAGATTGCCCGGCGGGGAACTCCACGCGCGGCCCTGGCGGCCGCGCCCGGCGCGCTGCACGTCGGCGCGGAGCCAGACACCTTCGGCGGCACCCTGGCGGGCGAACGCGGCGACATCGTCGGTGGTCGAAGAGGTTTCCGCGACGAAGCGGATGTCGGGCGTCAGAACAGCGCCTGCGCCGCCGCCATGCTCGCCGCGCCGAGCGCGGGAATGGCGAGATAGCCGAGCGGTGAGACGAACAGCGCCGCGAGCGCGATCAGCCCGCCCTCGACATAGGAATCGGTCGGCGCGAAGGCCGGCGCGGGCTCGTCGAAGTACATCGTCTTGACGACCTTGAGATAATAAAAGGCGCCGATCACCGAGGTGGCGATGCCGACCGCGGCGAGCGGCCATAGGCCGATCCGGACGACCGCGTCGAACACGAGGAATTTCGGCCAGAAACCGAACAGCGGCGGGATGCCGGCGAGCGAGAACATGAACATCGCCAGCGCCGCGGCCAATGCGGGGCGCGTGCGCGACAGGCCGGCAAGGCTGGCGATCGTCTCGACCGGGCGGCCGGTGGCATCGCGCATCTGCAGCACGCAGACGAAGCTGCCGAGCGTCATCGCGACATAGACGGCGAGATAGGTGAGCACCGTCGACACGCCATAAGCCGTGCCCGGGACGAGCCCCATCAGCACGAAGCCGACATTGTTGATCGAGGAATAAGCCAGCAGCCGCTTGACGTTCGACTGGCCGATCGCGCCGACGCCGCCGAGGATGGTCGAGGCGAGCGCGGAGAAGATCACGATCTGCCGCCAGCTGTCGGTCGCCGGCCCCATCGCCTCGACCGCGACGCGCACCAGCAGCGCCATCGCCGCGACCTTCGGCGCCGAGGCGAAGAAGGCGGTCACCGGCGTCGGCGCGCCCTCGTACACGTCGGGCGTCCACATGTGGAACGGCACGGCCGCGATCTTGAACGCGAGCCCGGCGAACACGAACACCAGGCCGAACAGCAGCCCGGTGCCGAGCCCCGCCTTCATCGCCAGCGCGATCCCGCCGAAGCCGGTCGTCCCGGTGAAGCCGTAGAGCAACGAAATGCCGTAGAGCAGGATGCCGCTCGCGAGCGCGCCGAGCACGAAATATTTGAGCCCCGCCTCAGCCGAGCGCGTGTCGCGGCGCATGAAGCTGGCGAGCACGTAAGCGGCGAGGCTCTGCAGCTCGAGCCCGACATAGAGCGTGAGCAGGTCGGTCGCCGAGACCATCATTCCCATGCCGACGCCCGACAGCAGGATCAGGATCGGATATTCCGCGCGCAGCGCCCCGTCGCGCGCGAAGAAGCGCGGCGCGATCACGATCGAGATGGCGGCGGCGATATCGATCAGCAGCTTGGCGAAAGCGGCGAACGCATCGGCGCGATAAAGCCCGCCGAATGCCGCGCCGCCCGTCCCTGCCGGGCCGAGCAGCGACACCGCGGCGGCAGCGAACAAGGCGACCGCCGCCCAGCCGATCGCCCGCGTCGCGCGATCGCCGACGAACGCCGCGACCATCAGCAGGACGAGCGCGCCGGCCGACAGGATCACCTCGGGGAGCGTGAGGAGGAGCGAGGCCGCCATCAAAGGCGCCTTCCGAATTGCCTATCCGCTCGCTTGTGCTCCCGCGAAGGCGGGAGCCCAGACTGGGTCCCCGCCTTCGCGGGGACACAATCGATCTGGGAGACCCGATCGCGCATCACCGCCCCTCTCCATGCGTCGCAGGTGGCGCCGACACCCTGATCTTTAAGTGCGCGTCGCTCTCAGGCGCCGCGCGATCGATCCGCGCCAGCAGCGCCGCGACGTCGCCGCGCATCGGTCGCAGGAAACTCTCGGGATAGACGCCCATCCACAGCACCGCGACGGCGATCGGCAGGAGGATCGCGAGCTCGCGCTTCGACAGATCGGGCATCGCGGCGACATCGTCCTTGGTCAGCGCGCCATAAGCGACGCGGCGGTAGAGATAGAGCATGTAAGCCGCGCCGAGGATGATCCCGGTGGTCGCGACCAGCGCGACCCAGCTGTTCGCCTCGTAAGCGCCGACCAGCGAGAGGAACTCGCCGGGGAAGCCCGACGTGCCCGGCAGGCCGACGCTGCCCATCGTGAACAGCAGGAACAGGATGGCGTAGCGCGGCATGTTGTTGGCAAGCCCGCCGTAGCGATCGATGTCGCGCGTGTGCAGCCGATCGTAGATCACGCCGACGCACAGGAACAAGGCGGCGGAGACCAGCCCGTGGCTGAGCATGACGAGAATCGCGCCCTCGATCCCCTGCCGGTTGAATGCGAACAGCCCGACCGTGACGAACGCCATGTGCGCGACCGACGAATAAGCGATCAGCTTCTTCATGTCGGTCTGCACCAGCGCGACGAGCGAGGTATAGACCACCGCGACCATGCTCAGCCCCATCACCAGCCAGGACAGCTGGGCGGACGCCTCGGGGAACATCGGCAGCGAGAAGCGCAGGAAGCCGTAGCCGCCCATCTTGAGCAGCACGCCCGCCAGGATCACCGAGCCCGCGGTCGGCGCTTCGACATGCGCGTCGGGCAGCCAGGTGTGGACCGGCCACATCGGCATCTTGACCGCGAACGAGGCGAAGAAGGCGAGGAACAGCCAGGTCTGCGCTTGCGGCTCGAAATCGAAGTTCATCAGCGTCGGAATGTCGGTGGTGCCCGCCGTCTGCGCCATCCACAGCATCGCGACCAGCATCAGCACCGAGCCGAGCAAAGTGTAGAGGAAGAATTTATAGCTCGCGTAGATCCGCCGCGCGCCGCCCCATACGCCGATGATGAGGTACATCGGGATCAGCCCGGCCTCGAAGAAGATGTAGAACAGGAACAGATCCTGCGCCGAGAACACGCCGATCATCAGCGTCTCCATCAGCAGGAACGCCGCCATATATTCGGGCACGCGTTTCTGGATCGCCTCCCACGACGCGGCGATGCAGATCGGCATCAGGAACACCGACAGCATGATCAGCATCAGCGCGATGCCGTCGATGCCGAGCGCCCAGGCGAAGCGCCCGAACAGATCGGCATGCTCGACGAACTGCCACTGCGGCCCGCCGACGTCGTAGGAGGCCCACATCAGGATGCCGAGCGCGAGATCGACAAGGGTGGCGGCGAGCGCGACCCAGCGCGCTTGAGCGGCCTTCGCTCCGGCTGCTCCCGGGGCGAGCAAGCACCACAATGCCGCGGCGAGTGGAACAGCGAGCATGATCGACAGGATGGGAAAGCCGCTCATCGCCTTAGTTCCCCGGCGAAGGCCGGGGCCCAGCCCATAAGGGATCGCGCGCGAAAGCGCGCCCGCGCTACCGCGCGGATCGTCGACAAGGTCTGGGCCCCGGCATCCGCCGGGGAACTGCGATGAAGCAACAGCATCACCGCACCATCGCCCAGGTCGCCACACCCGCCAGCCCGAGCAGCATCACCAGCGCATAGGTATAGACATAGCCCGACTGGAAGCGCTTCGCCGCCGCCGCGCCGCCCGCCACCAGCGCGGTGACGCCGTCGGGGCCGAAGCGGTCGATCGTCCCGACGTCGCCACGCTGCCACAGGAAGCGGCCGATGGCGAAGGCGGGACGGACGAAGATCACGTCGTAAAGCTCATCGAAATACCATTTGTGGACCAGGAAATCGTAGAGCAGTCGGAACTGCGCGGTGAAGCGCGCCGGGATCCTGGTGTCGCGCATGTAGGCGGCGAAGGCGATCAGGAAGCCGGTGATCATCACCACCGCCGGCGCCAGCTTCACCCACAACGGGATCCCGTGCATCGCGTGCATCAGGTGCTCGTTCCACGCGATCGAGCCTTTCCAGAACGCACCGCCCTCCTCCGCCCCGATGAACCAGCCGTGGAAGACGATGCCGGCGAACACCGCGCCGATCGACAGCACCAGCAGCGGCGCCAGCATCGTCCACGGGCTCTCGTGCGGGTGATAGCCGGCGGTGCCGTGCGCGGCGCCATGGCCATGCGGGTCGGGCTCGTGCCCGGCGTCCTCGGCGGCGGCTTCGTCGTCATGCGCGCCGTGGACCGCATGCTGGATATGCTCCGAACCGGCCCACCGCGGGCTGCCGAAGAAGGTCAAAAAGATCAGCCGCCACGAATAGAAGCTCGTCAGCAGCGCCGCGACGATGCCGACCGCGAAGGCGATCCCGCCGATGTCCGAGCCGCTGGCGTAAGACGCTTCGATGATCGCGTCCTTCGAGAAGAAGCCGGCGAAGCCGAAGCTCGGCAGTCCGGCGACCTCGATCACCCCGACCCCGGTGATCGCCAGCGTGCCCGCGAGCATCGCGTAGAAGGTCAGCGGGATGCTTTTCCGTAAGCCGCCGTAGAAGCGCATGTCCTGCTCGTGGTGCATCGCGTGGATCACGCTGCCCGCGCCGAGGAACAGCAGCGCCTTGAAGAACGCGTGCGTGAACAGATGGAACATCGCCCCGCCGAACGCGCCAACGCCCGCCGCCACGAACATGTAGCCCAGCTGCGAGCAGGTCGAATAAGCGATCACGCGCTTAATGTCGGTCTGGACCGTGCCGACCGTCGCGGCGAACAGCGCGGTCGCGGCCCCGACCGCGGTGACCACGGTCAGCGCGGTATGGCTCGTCTCGAACATCGGCGATAGGCGGCAGACCATGAACACCCCGGCGGTGACCATCGTCGCCGCGTGGATCAAAGCGGAGACCGGCGTCGGCCCCTCCATCGCGTCGGGCAGCCAGGTGTGCAGGCCGAGCTGCGCCGATTTGCCCATCGCGCCGACGAACAGCAGCAGGCACAGCACCGTCATCGTGTCGAAGCGGCCACCCAAGAAGCCGATCGTCGATCCGGCCATCCCCGGCGCCGCCGCGAGGATATCGGGGATCGAGACCGTGCCGAACACCAAGAACGTCCCGAAGATGCCGAGCGAGAAGCCGAAATCACCAACCCGGTTGACCACGAACGCCTTGATCGCCGCGGCGTTGGCGCTCGGCTTCTTGTACCAGAAGCCGATCAGCAGATAGGAGGCGAGGCCGACGCCCTCCCAGCCGAAGAACATCTGGACGAGGTTGTCCGCCGTCACCAGCATCAGCATCGCGAAGCTGAACAGCGAGAGATAGGCGAAGAAGCGCGGCTGGTCCGGATCCTCGTCCATATAGCCCCAGCTATAGAGGTGGACGAGGCTCGAGACCGTCGTCACCACCACGAGCATCACCGCGGTCAGCGCGTCGACGCGCAACGCCCAGTCGACCTGCAGGTCGCCCGAGCGGATGAAGGCGAGCACCGGCGCGACATAGGGCGCGATGCTCCCGCCGAGGAAGCCCAGGAAGATCGGCCATGACAAAGCGCACGACACGAACAGCGCGCCGGTCGTGATCGCCTTGGCCGGCACATTGCCGAGCGCGCGATTGCCGAGCCCCGCGATCGCCGCGGCGAGCAAGGGCAGGAAGACGATGAGCTGGATCATCGCAGCTCCTCCCCCGCACGGGGAGGGGGACCGCCGGCGCAGCCGGTGGTGGAGGGGGATTGCGGCCGGGCGGAGCGCTCGTCGAGAGCCCCCTCCACCAGCCTGCGGCTGGTCCCCCTCCCCGTGCCGGGGAGGATGTGCAGAGCCACCCGCATCACCCCTTCATCCGATTGACGTCGTCGACCGCGATCGTGCCGCGGCCGCGGAAATAGATGACTAGGATGGCGAGCCCGATCGCCGCCTCGCCTGCCGCGACGGTCAGCACGAACATCGCGAACACCTGCCCGACGAGATCGTGGAGATAGGTCGAGAAGGCGACGAGGTTGAGGTTTACCGCGAGCAGGATGAGTTCGATCGCCATCAGGATGATGATCAGGTTCTTGCGGTTGACGAAGATGCCGAGCACGCCGGTGACGAACAGGATCGCGCTCACCGCGAGATAGTGCTGCATCCCGATCACAGCTCGATCCCCTGCCCGCTCACCACATTCACGTTGCGCACCGCGTCCTGCGGCCGGCGCATGTTCTGGCGCGTGATGTTCTGCCCGCGCACGCCGCCGCGCGCGCGGTGGGTCAGCACGATCGCGCCGATCATCGCGACCAGCAGGACGAGCCCGGCGCCCTCGAAGATGTAGAGATAGCGTGTGTAGATCAGGCTCCCGAGCGCTTGGATGTTGGGTATCGCCGTGGCGTCGGGTGTGGGGGCAGCAAGGGCCGACAAGGCGATCCCGCCCGCGTCCCACGCGCCGACCGCGACGACGATCTCCCCGAGCAGCACCAGCGCGAGCAGCAGCCCGAACGGCAGATAGCGCGCGAAGCCCGCGCGCAGCTCGGCGAAATCGATGTTGAGCATCATCACGACGAACAGGAACAGCACCGCGACCGCGCCGACATAGACGATCACCAGCAGCATCGCGATGAACTCGGCGCCGACCAGCAGCATCAGCCCCGCTGCATTGAAGAAGGCGAGGATCAGCCACAGCACGCTGTGCACCGGATTGCGCGCGCTGATCGTCAGCACGCCCGACAGCACGACGAGCGTCGCAAAGAGGTAGAAGGCGATCGTCTGGATCAATCGTTTGCCCCGTGACGCCGTTCCCCGGCGAAGGCCGGGGTCCAGCGAGAAGAAGAAGCCTGGGCCCCGGCCTTCGCCGGGGAACAGTCATTTTGGAATGGGCGGCGCATTAACGATAGGCCGCGTCGGCGGCAAGGTTCGCGGCGATCGCGCGTTCCCAGCGGTCGCCGTTGGCCAGGAGCTTGGCCTTGTCGTAGATCAATTCCTCGCGCGTCTCGGTCGAATATTCGAAATTCGGCCCTTCGACCACCGCGTCCACGGGACAAGCCTCCTGGCAGAAGCCGCAGAAGATGCACTTGGTCATGTCGATGTCGTAGCGCGTCGTGCGGCGCGAACCGTCCTCGCGCGGCTCGGCCTCGATCGTGATCGCCTGCGCCG
>CAXSHP010000126.1:0-8004 GCA_964236935.1 uncultured Sphingomonadaceae bacterium | reverse complement strand
TCAGGCTGTGCATCGGCTCGCGGTCGTTGGCGTAGATCACATGGCATGAGGCGCAGCCCGACTGGCGATAGTCGCCGGGCTGGTCGTTGGTGCCCATCATCCAGGTGAACGGATCGTTGAGCCGCGTCTTGTGGACGTTGAGGATCGGGATCGACACGCGCAGGCCGGTGCCGGGGCCACGGTTCGATTGCTTGAGGTCGGGCCGGCCGGGCTCTTCGAGGCGCTGGATGTTGCCGGTCGGGTTAGGCAGCCCGACCTCGGCGAACTCGGTGTTGATGTTGCGTCCGCCGCGCTCGAACACGCGGAAGATGTCGCCGGGCGGCACGACCTGCCACGTCGGCAGCGGATAGAGCACCGGCAAGGCGCCGCGTGCGGCCTGCTGCGGCGTGACCGTGCCGACCGGATCGCCCGGCGACATGATCTTCGCCGGCGCGCCGTCCTTGGTATAGGCCTCGCCGAACATGTAGCTCTTGAACGGGACGATGCCGTTATTGTAGGCGGCGCCGCCCCACAGCATCGCGCCCGACGCCATCAGCGAACGCTCGCTCGCCTCGATGATCTCCTGGTGGCATGCGCCGCAGCTCTCGCGCGCGACGCGATAGTCGGACGGATTGACGAAGCGAATGTATTCGGGCGCTTCCTTGTTGAGCAAAGTGTAGCTGCGCTTGGGGTTGGCGGAGCTCGGCCAATGCCACGCCTCGGGGAAGCGCGGCAGGACATGCGCCTTGTTGCGCGCCGCGACATAAGCGGGTGCATCGTGCGCGAGCTTGGCGTCACCGATCACAGTCGGATCGCCGCCGTGGCAATCGACGCAGCCGAGCACCACCGCCGGCGTCTTGTGCATCGTCTTCTGATCGCTCGCGGTGTGGCAGCTGACGCAGCCTGCGCTCTTCGCGTTCGCCTCGTCCCACCCCTGGTTCTGCGGCGCGGGTGGCGCATGGGCATAGGTGATATTCTGCGGCTTCTCGCCTTCCGATGCGGGTACGGGGGAGGGGCTCGCGAGCGAAATAAGGAGTATCCCCGCGAAGGCGGGGATCCAGTTTCTTCGCATGGACTGGATCCCCGCCTTCGCGGGGATACGCCGGAGGATGTCCAGCCACCCGCGCATCAATAATTCACGATCGCGTTGAACAGCACGGAATAATAGCGTTTGTCGCCGCGGCTGTTCGTGAACAAGTCCGCAAAGCCCTTGCCGGGATCGAGCACCGCGCCGGACAGGCGGAACACGATGTTCTGGGTCATCTTCGGGCGATAGATGATCGCGGTCGACAAGTCCCAGCCGATCGATTTCGGAATGCTGCCCTCGTTGCGCAGCGCGCGCAGGGTGGCGGTGTTCTCGAACCACAGATGGTTGGCGTTGGCCGAGACGCGTAGCCGCGGGGTGAGATCGAAATCGGCGCCCGCGCCGAGCAGCATCGTGCCCGGATTGTTGAAGTTCGACTGACCCTCTTCCTTCGACGAGCGCAGCGAATTGAGGATGCCGTTGCGTCCCGAAATCGAGATTACGCGACCGCCGCCGGCGAAGGGAATGCTCTGGCGGATCGCGTAACTGGTGTCGGCACCGGCGAAGATCGGATTCTCGAAGATCGCGTCGAAGCCCGACTCGCGGTTGTCGTAGGGCTTGCCGTCGCCGGTCGCATAGAGCCCGGCGAGGCGGACACGAATCCAGTCGAAGTCCATCGACGGCTCGGCCGCGAAGAAGAAGGAGCGGATGTCCGCCTTGCGATTGGTGAAGATATTGTCGCGGTCGCTGCCGAGCGCGACGTAGGCGGAGGTCGTCAGATTGACCCGCCCGATGCGTCCGTCCGCGTTGTAGCCGAGATAGATTGCGTCGTAATCCCGTCCGCGCAGGTCGCCGAGCAGGGCAGGGCGGACGGGGAAGCCGTTGTCGTCGATGTGGAGGTTGTGCTTCTCGCGGTTGATGTTCCACACCGCGGTCACCTGGCTGGTGAACGAGGGGAAGGGGAAATCCTGGCGATAGACGTTGGCGGCGAGCACGAAATCGTCGCGCGGCCGCTGGGTGACGTCGTTGAGGCCCGAATTGGTGTCCTTCTCCAGCCGCCAGAATGCCGCGAGATTATATTGGAAGCGATTGTCGTCGCGGTTGCCGAACAGGCGGATACCGAGCTGGTTGTCATTGAACAGGAAGCCGCGGAAATCCGCCTGGAACGGCTGGATACCGACGCGCACGCTGTCGAAATCGTAACGGTCCGAGACGTTGCGGATGTGATAGTCGACGAACGCCTCCTGCACGCCGAGGAACCGGTCGGTGCGATGCGTCGGCTTCGACGGCTGCACGAACAAAGCGCGGCGTTCGTCGATATTGACGTGGTTGATCTGGCCGGCGAGCGCGAGCTTATACTCGATCTCGGGCGGCTTGAACGCGGTCGATCCCTTGAACAGCGAGAAGCCGGCGATGAACGTCTGTGCGAGCACGAGGCTGTGCGTGCGGCCGAACACGTCGACGCTGCCCGGATCCTGGTTGAGCTGGCGGTTGACCGGCGTCGGGAACGAGCGCGGCTCGACCACGGTGTCCGACGTGCCGTTGAGCACGAAGAACCAGTCGTCGCCCTTGAGCGGCAGGAAGCGCCGCGCCTTCTCGCCGATCGGCCGATCGCCCTTGAGCGTGTTCTGGTGATAGGGGTCGGACCACTTCTCCTTCACGACGCCGAGCGTCTGCAGGATGCGCCAGCGATCGGGCACGGGGAACTCGTCGCTGGGGAAGGCCTCGGGCGGCGGCGGGCGGACCGCGCCGCGATTCTCCTGGTTCACCCGTTCGGGCAGGTTCTCCTGCGGTACGCCCGGCCGGCGGCGGCCGGGGAGCACCGCCTTGTCGGCATCCCCGGCGAGCGGGGGTGCGTCGGCGGGCAAACGGGGCGGCGGCGGCGGGGGCGGAGTGGATACGGTCTGTCGAGCCGGCACCTCCTCACCCGTCGCAGCCTGCGAGACGACCTCCGCGGCAGCAGCGGCGGTCAGATTGGCCATCAATATCCCGAACGAGGCCAGTCGATGCGATGGCGCCGGAAGGTGGCTGGCCATCGGGGCGGTCGCTAAGCTGGCGGACGCCGGTATTTGGGCGTCCGCGGTCGTCGCGAGAACGGGATCGGCGGCGGGGGCCGGCGTGCGCCGGGTCGAGTCGGCGGCGGCCTGGGCGAGCCAGTCGAGGTTCAGCCCCTGCCGCGCGCTCGAGGGCGGCAGCGCTGCCGGCCGGATCGGCGGCTCCGTCTTGGCATCGCCGGGCAAAGGCGCCGCGCTCGCATCCCCGGCGAGCAAGGCGGCGAATTGCATCAGCGGAACGGAGAGCGACATCCCCTGCTATTTCCCCTGGCAGACGTTCTGGTCGCTCGTGTCGAGGAACGGCGCGATCGGGCATTGGACGAACGGCAGGAAACCGCCGTTTGCGGCGGGAAAGCTCATCGTGCTGATGCGTATTGCCGACGGCGCCTCGCCGATCGTCCCGGTGCGCGCGCCGGCGTTGAACAAGCCGAGGAACGCGGTGAGGTCATCCTGGTCGATGCCGTCGCCCGACACGCCGATCGCGCCGACGAGCGTATTGCCGCGATAGATCGGCACGCCGCCGGGAAAGATCTGGATCCCGTTCTGCAGCCGGTTCTCGCCGGTATTGGCGACGGCGGGCGAATCGGTGCAGCGCGCCGCCGTGTCGGGCGTGCCGTCGGCGACGTAGCCGATATGCGTGGCCAGATTGCCGATGATCAGCGCCGATTGCAGCCCGGTGGAAAAGGGGCTGAAATTGGCGATCGGGCGCGACAGCGGGCCGTTGGGCCGGCCCACCTGGCCATCGGGGAAATAGGGACGCGCGAGCAATCCGATCGGCCGCTCGGCAAATGCGGTTCCGCCGGTCAGCGCATTCTGATCAGCGAGGAAATCACGGACCTGCTGGACGAAGCTGCGCACGTCGGCGGACGGGTTCGCATTGAGGTCGTTCGCCGCGAACGTGCCCGAGAAGAACGCCGCGGTGCGCGCCTTCTGGAGCGACACGTCGGTGCCGAACACCGGCGCGTCGGGCGCTCGCTGGAGCGCGAGCACCTGGCCACGCGTGTCGACCACCGAGATCGTCGCCTGCATCCGGCTGTCCTGCGGCTGGCGGATCGCGCCGCGAGCGCGGCTCATCACCTTGAACGCCTCCTCGGCGACCGCCTTGACCTCGGCCCCGGTCAACGGCTGGGGGACATCGCCCGCGTCGGTCCCGCCGCGGATCGGGAAGCGATTGTTGCCGGCATTGTCGACGAGGATGAACGCGTCGGCATTGTCGATCACCGAGCCTGCGCTGCGCTCCGCCGCGGTGACCGCGCGATAGCCCGACGCGGGGGCGCCGTAGGGCGTGCCCGGGAGCGCGCCGGTCCCGTCATAATAACCGCGCACCGCAACATAGGAGCCGTCGCCGAGCGCCGGCGGCGCGGCGGGATTGCTCCGCAGGTTTCCCGGCGTGGCATCGAGATAGCCGAGCAGCGTGCCGTCGATCGAGACGCGGTCGGCGCGGATCGCGGCCGGCGCCTCGAAGCCGGTGCTGGCGGCGAGCGCGATATATTCCTCGTCGTCCTGATCGATGTCCGCGGCATTGTCGTCCTTGCCGTAGACACCATCGCCCATCACGCCGATCCCGCCGACGACCACGCCGTTCTTGTAGAGCGGGAGTGAGCCGGGATCGGCGGCGAGGCCGAGCGGGGAACGCTTCGGCCCGGTCGCGGCGTCGACGCCGAAGCGGCGGTTGAGATCCGAGCAGGGCAATTGGCTGAACTGCACGCCGAACAGCGGCCCGCTTTCCAGCCCGGTCGTCTGCGGCGAGAGGGGGAAATGCTCCTGGACGATGTCGCTCGCGGTACGCGTGTCGAACGCATTGCCCGCGCTCGACAGATAAGCGGCGGTGATCGCTTTGGCGATCGCCCCGATCGTCGCCGGGAAGGTGACGCCTTGCGCATCGAGATTGACGCCCGCAGGAGGAGTGGGAATCGTCGCCGTCGCGCGCGCGCCGGTCATCGCATAGACGGCGAGGACGTTGCCGACGCGATCGACCACCGAGATCACCGACGGCAGCGACCGGGCCTGCGCCTCGCCGACCGCCTGCTGGACGATCCGGGTGACCTCGGCGCCGGTCAGCGCCTCGGGGGCGGGAAGGGCGTAGAGGCTCGCGGGGGCCGCCGGGGCGGCCGGCGCGGTCGTGCCACCACCACCGCCACCGCCACCGCCGCCACACGAAGCGAGCAGCAGGGCGGCCGCAGCCGCGAATGCAATCGAACGGGACAAGATGCTCATCGCAACATCCTGATCGCTTCGGCGGCGCGCCCGAGCGCGCCGCGGAATTCGGTGGGCCGATAGTCGTTGGGGTCGCGCACCGCGGCATAAGCGCGGTTGACGTCCCCGCGGATGCCGCCGGCCGCGCCCGGATCGACGTAGCCGGCATTGACCAGCGAGGAGAGCAGGGTGTCGGTCGCCATCACCGCCTGCACGCTGCCCTCATAATCGGTGTAGCGCGCGGCGGTCGCGCCGGTGGTCACTGCGTCGATGATCGCGAAGGTCTCGGCGCGGCCGAAATCCTTGCGCGCGAAGGCCGCGGCAAGCTGGTCCGCGGTCGAGCGCAGGCGCGAGGCGGCGCGGACCGCGCCGCTTCGGTCGCCGGCCAGGGCCGCGTGGAACGCGCGCGAATCGGCGTCGAAGCGGCTCGCCAGAGCGGGCGCGGCGGCGCGGGCGGCGGCCGACAGCATGATCATGTTCTCGTCGTTGAACGCCGGCATGCCCGCCGGGATCGGCCGCGCCGGATTGGCCACCGCGGTCGCGCGGAAGCCGGGATCGTCCGAGATGCGGCGATGGCAGGTGTGGCAATCGAAGAAATAGAATTCGGGAAACACGCCTTCCTGCGCAATCCTCGCGTTCGAAAACAGGCTCAGCGCGCGCTCGATCGCCATCGCCTGGCCGACCGCCCACATCCGCACGTTCGACCCGCGGCCCTTGCGCTGGAGATAATCGGCATCCTCGTCCCAATGCTGCTGGAGCGTCGAGAACAGGTCGAGCTCAAACGACACGCGCGGGTGCCCGGCGGCCATGATCCGGTGGCTGACGAACTGGCCGGGCCGATCGCTGCCGAAATGGCAATCGAGGCAGACCGCGGCGCGCGCCTGGGGCCGCTCGAGCGGGATCATCCCGGCGGCGACGTTGGCGGCGTGCGTGCCGGCGACCGCATAGTGGCTCGACAGCCAGTTGGCCGCGCCGCCATGGCATGCCTCGCAGCCGACGCCGTCGCCGATCTGGAAACGCGGGCCGCGCGACCCGGCGGCGTCCGAGTGACAGCCGAGGCAGGCCGGCGCCGACGCGGCGGACGCGAAGCCGAGCCGGCGCGCGATGATCTGGCTGCGCTCGGTCAGCAGGACCTGGTAGGCGCGGCTATGCGCGCCGGTGGGGCTCGACGGCTCCTGCCAGCGCATCAGTTCGTCCTGGCGGACGATGCGGCCGTCATTCTCCTGGCGGCCATGGCAGGTCGATCCGCTGCACGATGCCACGCCGACATGCGCGGCGCCGCTGCCGGAGACCGTGGCGGCGGCTTCGGGCGCTCGCGCGCCGAAGGCGATGACGATCGCGGCGACGATGGCGCAAGCGAAGGCGCTCAGCCGCCAGGACAGTCCGCCTGCGATACCCCCCCTCATACCGCTCCCCTCGCCGGTCGGGACAGCCGGAAATGCGTCACTTCCCCGGTGATGCCGCTCCAGTCTTCGCGCATTTATGTCCGCTTACGCAGAGCAGGGCAACCGGATTTCGGCCTGGCCCGCGGGGGATCCGGATCGGCGGCCAGGCGGGCGAGGTCTGACCTATTCCGGACGTGGCGGCGGCGTGGCGAACTCGCGCCGGCGGATCACGAGGTTGCGGATTTCGGTCATGTCCTCCATCGCGAAACGCACGCCTTCGCGGCCGAGTCCGCTGTCCTTGACCCCGCCATAGGGCATGTTGTCGACGCGGTAGGACGGCACGTCGCCGATCACCACGCCGCCGACGTCGAGCGTATCCCAGGCGTCGAACATCTTGAACAGGTCGCGCGTGAAGATCCCCGCCTGGAGCCCGAACTTGCTGTCGTTGACCACCTCGAGCGCCTCGCGGAAGTCGGTGAAGCGGATCAGGAACGCGGCCGGGCCGAACGCCTCCTCGATATTGAGCCGGGTGTCGCGGCCGACATTTTCGAGCAACGTCGCCTCGAGCATCGCCCCCTCACGCTTGCCGCCGCACAGCAGGGTCGCGCCGCCGGCGATCGCCTCCTGGATCCAATCGTCGAGACGCGCCGCTTCCTTGACGTCGATCATCGGTCCGACGAACGTCTTTTCGTCGTGCGGATCGCCGGCGACCAGCGTCTTCGTCCTGGCGACGAGCTTGGCGCGGAACGCATCGTAGACGGTGGCGTGGACGAGGATGCGCTGGACGCCGATGCACGACTGGCCCGATTGGTAGAAGGCGCCGAACACGGTGCGCTCGACCGCGTCGTCGAGATCGGCGTCGGCATCGATGATCACCGCCGCATTGCCGCCAAGCTCGAGCACGACCTTCTTCTTGCCCGCGCGCGCCTTCAGATCCCAGCCGACATCGGGCGAGCCGGTGAAGCTGAGCAGCTTGAGCCGGTCGTCGGTGGTGAACAGGTCGGCGCCGTCGCGGCTCGCCGGCAGGATCGAGAAGGCGCCTTTCGGCAGATCGGTCTCGGCCAGCACCTCGCCCATGATGATCGCGCCGAGCGGCGTGCGGCTGGCGGGCTTCATCACGAACGGGCAGCCGACCGCGATCGCCGGGGCGATCTTGTGCGCGGCGAGGTTGAGCGGAAAATTGAACGGCGAGATGAAGCTGCACGGGCCGATCGGCACGCGCTTCCATATCCCCTGATAGCCGCGCGCGCGGGGGGATATGTCGAGCGGCTGGACCTCGCCGGTCATCCGCACCGCTTCCTCGGCGGCGACGCGGAACGTGTCGATCAGCCGGCCGACCTCGCCGCGCGCATCGTTGATCGGCTTG
>CAXSHP010000125.1:0-8008 GCA_964236935.1 uncultured Sphingomonadaceae bacterium | reverse complement strand
CGCTTGGCCAGGCGGCGGCCGGCGGCGTCGGTCAGCAGCGGATGATGATGGTAGCGCGGCGTCGGCAGGCCGAGCAGCGCCTGGAGCAGGCGGTGGATATCGGTCGCGGCGAACAGATCGACGCCGCGCACCACGTCGGTGATCCCCTGCGCGGCATCGTCGAGCGTGACCGCGAGATGATAGGAGGCCGGTGCGTCCTTGCGCGCGACGACGACGTCGCCGTGCGCGGCGGGATCGGCAATTACCGGGCCGGCGATGGAATCGTGCCACGACAGGCTCCCCTCCCTGGCGGGGAGGGGTTGGGGGTGGGTGTTCTCCGCTTGCGGGTCGGTCGGTCGTGGAGAGCACCCACCCCCACCCCTCCCTGCCAGCAGGGAGGGGAGTAAACTCAATGCCGCCTGCACGTCCAATCGCCAGGCATGCGGCTCGGTCATCCGCCGATCACGTTCCGCGACCGACAGCCGTCGGCACGTCCCCGGATAGACCGGAGCGACTTCGTGCGGCGCGCCGGCACTCGCGACGATGTCGGCGCGCGTGCAGAAGCAGGGATAGAGCAGGCCGCGCGCGCGCAACAGGTCGAGCGCCTCCGCATAAGCGCCAAGCCGGCGCGACTGGCGCAGCACTTCGCCGTCCCAGCCGAGCCCGAGCCAGTGCAGATCTTCGACGATCCCGGCGACATGCGCGCCGCGCGAGCGCATGCCGTCGATATCCTCGATGCGCAGGAGGAAGCGCCCGCCGGCATCCCGCGCCAGATCGTGCGCGCGGACCGCCGAATAGGCATGGCCGAGGTGCAGCCGGCCGGTCGGGCTCGGCGCGAAGCGGGAGACGACGGCTTCCATCAATTCGCCCCTTGACGGCGAGTCATCGGCAATGCTGTCATAGCCATGTCACGCTTCGTCGCTTAGGGCGGAGCCGACAAGTGGCGCGGCCGGCCCGGCTGGCGCCCTGGGTGCGACAGGGCCGGCGGTTCGGCTTCGCGGCGAGCGGAGGCCGAGCACGCGTTCATGTATCATCCCGATATCCTGCGCCATCCCGAGGCCTGCCCTACCCTGGTGCTCAATGCGGACTATACCCCGCTCAATTATTATCCGTTGAGCCTGTGGTCGTGGCAGACCGCGATCAAGGCGGTGTTCCTCGAGCGGGTCGACATCGTCGCGCATTACGAGCGCGAGGTCCACAGCCCGACGACGTGCATGAAACTGCCCTCGGTGATCGCGCTGCGGCAGTTCGTCCGCCCGTCGCAGCATCCGGCGTTCACCCGCTTCAACCTGTTCCTGCGCGACCGTTTCCACTGCCAATATTGCGGCAGCCCGAAGGACCTGACGTTCGATCATGTCGTGCCGCGCGCGCAGGGCGGACGGACGACCTGGGAGAATGTCGCCACCGCCTGCGCGCCGTGCAACCTGCGCAAGGGCGGCCGCACCCCGCGCCAGGCGCACATGGCGCTGGCGGTCGCGCCGATCCGCCCGACCAGCTGGCAGCTCCAGGAGCATGGCCGCAGCTTTCCGCCCAACCATCTCCACGAGAGCTGGCGCGACTGGCTCTATTGGGACGTGCCGCTCGAGGCCTGACGGCTGCGCGGAGCTGGACGCATCCAGCCCCTCGCCGTTCGCGCGCGGCCGGTCTATAGCGCTCGCCCGCAAGCGAGAGACCATGACGAGCGTCAGACTGAGCCAGCACGGACTTTGCCGACAGCTGCCGCGATGACGAGGATGGAAGACCGATTCCGCGCCGCCCTGGAGCGGATCGACGCGCGCCGCGAACGCCGGAGCATGGCCGTAACCGCGACGGCCGGCGGCGCGCGGGTGTCGCGGGGGGGAGCGGCGCTCGTCGATTTCTCGAGCAACGACTATCTCGGCCTGTCGGCGCACCCGCTGCTCGCCGAGCGGGCCGCCGAATGGACGCGTCGGCTCGGCGCGGGCGCGGGCGCGTCGCGGCTGGTGACGGGCACGCGCGACGCGCATTTCGCGCTCGAGCAGAAGATCGCCGCCTTCAAGCGCACGGAAGCGGCGCTGCTGTTTCCAACGGGCTGGCAGTGCAATGCCGCGGTGCTGGCGGCGCTGCTCAAGGTGGCGCCCGACGCGCTGATCTTCACCGATCGGCTGATCCATGCCAGCCTGCATGCGGGCGCCGCCGGCCATCGCCAAATCCGCTTCCGCCATAATCATCTCGATCATCTGGCGACGCTGCTCGCCGCCCGCGGCGACCATGGCGGGCCGAAGCTGATCGTGACCGAAAGCGTGTTCAGCATGGACGGCGACCGGATCGATCTGCCGCGGCTGTCGGCGATCGCGCGTGCGCACGATGCCTTTCTCTATCTCGACGAGGCGCATGCCACCGGCGTGCTCGGCGCGGATGGGCGCGGGCTGTCCGCCGAACTGCCGGGCGCGGCGGACCTGGTGATGGGCACGTTCAGCAAGGCGTTCGGCTGTTTCGGCGCGTACGTCGCGGGATCGCAATTGCTGATCGACTATCTCGTCAATGCGTGCGGCGGCTTCATCTTCTCGACCGCGCCGCCGCCCGCGATGCTCGGCGCGATCGACGCGGCGCTCGAGCTGGTGCCGGGCATGGCGGCCGAGCGCGCGCGGCTGGCGGCGCTGGGCGATCTGCTCCGGGCACGGCTCCGCGCCGCCGCGATCGACACGGGCGCCAGCTCGACCCAGATCGTTCCCGCGATCGTCGGCGATGCGGCGGCCGCGCTCGCGCTGGCCGATGCGGTCGCGGCGCGAGGGATGCTCGCCGCCGCGATCCGCCCGCCGACCGTTCCGGCCGGCACCAGCCGCTTGCGCATCGCGCTTCACGCGACCCACGACGAGGCGGACGTCGAGCGGCTCGCGACTGCGATCATCGAGCATCGCCGATGAGGCTGCTGTTCGTGCACGGCTGGGGGTTCGACGCCTCGCTGTGGGACGGCCTGCGGCGCGCGCTGGCCCCGCTCGAGTCGATCGTGTGGGATCGCGGCTATTTCGGTCGGCCGCAGACGCCGCCGATCGACGCGCCGCTGCTCGCCATCGGCCATTCGCTCGGCAGCCTGATCCTCGCCGCCGATCCGCCGCCCGGCTGCATCGGCCTGATCGCGATCAACGGCTTCGATCGCTTCGCCGGCGACGGCGCCGTGCCGCGCCGCGTGACCGATCGGATGCGGCGACGGTTCGCGGCGGCGCCCGCCGAGGTGCTCGATGCGTTCCGCACGCGTTGCGGCGGCGTGCGGTTCGAAGGCGCGATGGACGAGCCCAGACTGAGCGATGACCTCGATCGGCTCGCGACCGCCGATGCGCGTGGCGCCGCTCGCCCGCTGCTCGTCCTGCACGGCGGGGCCGATCCGATCCTCCCGCCCGAGATGCGGGCCATGGTGTTCGCGGGCGCTCCCCGCGCGACGCTGCCCGCCGCCGGACATCTGCTGCCCCTGACCCATCCCGACTGGTGTGCTGCTCGAATCCGGGCGGTGCTGCGATGAACGTGGCCGCGGCATTCGACCGGGCGGCGGACTATGATCGCCATGCCGTCGTCCAGCGGCGCGTCGCCGAGACGCTGGCCGAGCGGATCGCGGCGCTCGGGCTCCCACCCGCGCCGCGCGTGCTCGAGGTCGGCTGCGGCACCGGTTTGCTCGGCGCCGCGCTGCTCGACCGGCTGCCGGCGGCGCGCTGGCTGATGACGGACATCGCGCCGGCCATGGTCGAACGCGCCCGGCTGCGTTTCGCCGCGCGGCGCGGGATAGGCTTCGCGACCATGGACGGCGAACGACCGGACGCCGCCGGGCCGTTCGACTTGATCTGCTCGAGCCTCGCGGCACAATGGTTCACCGACCTGCCCGAGGCGATCGCCCGGCTGCGCGCCTTTCTTGCGCCGCACGGCCGGCTCGCCGTCACGACGCTGGTCGCCGGCAGCTTCCTCGAGTGGCGGCAGGCGCATCGCGATCTGCCGTGCGGGATCCGCGACTATCCGTCCGCCGACCAGCTCGCCGCGCTGGGGCTCGACGTCGGCATCGACACGCATACGCTGCGCCACGCCGATGCACGCCAATTCCTCCATGGGCTGAAGGCGATCGGCGCGGGCACGCCGCGGCCGGGCCATCGTCCGCTCCCCCTCGCCCGGCTGCGCGAAGTGATGGCGCGGTTCGAGGCCGAGGGTGCGATCGCGACCTATGTCGTGGCGACCTGCGTCGCGGGTTCGCTGCCATGATCCGCCTCGTCGTCAGCGGGACCGATACGGGCATCGGCAAGACCGTGCTGTCGGCCGCGCTCGCGGCCGCCGCCGGCGTGCCCTATTGGAAGCCGGTCCAGTCGGGTCTCGCGGACGGCGAGGATGCCGCTGCGGCGGCGGCGCTCGGCGTGCGGCAGGTGCATCCCGGCGTCTATCGCCTGACCCGGCCGCTCTCGCCCCACCGCGCCGCCGAGCTCGACGGCGTGACGATCGATCCCGCTCGCCTCGCGCCGCCCGGCGGGCCGATCGTGGCCGAGGGCGCGGGCGGCGTGCTGACGCCCGTCACCCGCGAATTCCTGTTCGCCGATCTGTTCGCGCGCTGGCAACTGCCGGTCGTGCTCGCCGCGCGCACCACGCTCGGCACGATCAGCCACAGCCTGTCGTCGATCGAGGCATTGCGCGCGCGCGGCGTGCCGATCCTGGGCGTCGCGTTCGTCGGCGATGCCAACGAGGACAATGAGGCGACGATCGCGGCGATCGGGCGGGTGCGGCGCTTGGGGCGGCTGCCATGGCTCGACCCGCTCGATGCCGAGCGCCTCGGCCGCGCGTTCGCCGCTGCGTTCCGGATCGAGGATTTCGCGTGACCTCGCCCGTCTGGCATCCCTTCACCCAGCATGGGCTGAACGAGCCCATCCCGCTGGTGACGCACGGCGAAGGCGCCGCGCTGTTCACGGCGGACGGGCGGCGGGTGATCGACGCGATTTCCTCCTGGTGGGTGACGACGCACGGCCATCGCCACCCGCGCATCGTCGCCGCGATCCAGGCGCAGGCGGCCCGGCTCGATCAGATCATCTTCGCCGGCTGGACGCACGAGCCCGCCGAAGCCTTGGCGCATCGGCTGGTGGAGGCGATGCCGGCGCCGCTGGCACACGTCTTCTTCTCCGATTCGGGCTCCACTTCGGTCGAGGTCGCGCTCAAGATGGCGCTCGGCTACTGGCTCGGCCGCGGCGAGCCGCGCCACCGCATCCTGACGCTCGAACATGGCTATCATGGCGACACCGTAGGCGGCATGTCGGTCGGCGCGCGCGGCGTCTACAACCAGGCCTATACGCCGCTGCTGTTCGACGTCGGCACGCTGCCCTTCCCCGCCGGCGACGGCCAGGCCACGCTCGACGCACTGCAGGCGGCATGCCGCGAACGGCCCGCGGCGCTGATCCTCGAACCGCTCGTGCTCGGCGCCGGCGGCATGCTGTTCTATCCGCCGCGCCTGCTCGCCGAGATGCGCGCGATCTGCGCGGCCGCCGGCGTGCTGTTCATCGCCGACGAGGTGATGACCGGCTGGGGTCGCACCGGAACGTTGCTGGCCTGCGAACAGGCGGGTATCGTGCCCGACATCCTGTGTTTGTCGAAGGGGCTGACCGGCGGAGTGATCCCGCTCGCCGTCACCATGGCGACGCCGGCGATCTTCGAGGCGCATCGCTCGACCGACAAGGCGCGGATGCTGTTCCATTCGTCGAGCTATACCGCCAACCCGATCGCGTGCGCCGCGGCGCTCGCGAACCTCGACATCTGGCGCGACGAGCCGGTGCTCGAGCGCGTGCGTACGCTCGGCGAGCGCCAGCGCGCGCGCATCGCCGCGCTGCGCCATGTCCGCCACGCCCGCGTGTTCGGCACGATCGCGGCGTGCGAGCTGGGCGACGCCAGCGGCGATTATCTCGCCGCGATCGCGCCGGCGCTCGCCGCGCACTTTCGCAAGCGCGATCTGCTGGTCCGGCCGATGGGCGACACCGTCTACGTGATGCCGCCCTACTGCATCAGCGAGGCCGATCTCGACGCCGTATATCACGGGATCGCCGAAGCGGCGGAGCGCTTCCGGTCGCGATGACGATAACCCGCGCCGTCGCCGCTAGCGCGCGATCCCCCCGGCGGCGAGCACCGCGAGCGTGACCAGCTCCGACGTCGTCGCCGACATGGTCGCGATCTGGACGGAGTGCTTGAGCCCGACCAGCATCGGCCCGATCACCGCTTCGCCGCCCAGCTCGCGCAGCAATTTCGCCGACAGATTGGCCGATTGCAGCCCGGGCATGACCAAGACGTTGGCCGGCCCCGACAGGCGCATGAACGGATATTTCTCCATCACCTCGGGATTGAGCGCGACGTCGGGCGACATTTCGCCGTCATATTCGAAGCTGACCTCGCGCTGATCGAGCAGCGACACCGCGTCGCGCACGTTGTCGAGCCATTTCCCGCTGGGATTGCCGAACGTCGAATAAGACAGAAACGCGACGCGCGGCTCCTGCCCCATCCGCCGCGCGACCGCCGCGGTCTGCTCGGCGATGTCGGCGAGCTCGTGCGGCGCGGGACGCTCGTTGACGGTGGTGTCCGCGATGAACACCGTCTGGCCCCGCCGGCGCGCCAATACGTGAATGCCGAGCGGCGTCTGCCCCTCGGCCGGATCGATCACGCTGCGGATCTGGCGCAGCGTGCGCGCATAGGTGCGCGTGACGCCGGTGACCATCGCGTCGACCTCGCCGAGCTCGAGCAGCGAGGCGGCGAAGATGTTGCGATCGCGATTGACCATCGCCTCGACCTCGCGGCGGAGATAGCCGCGCCGCTGGAGCCGCCCGTAGAGCAGGTCGACCATCTTGGGGACGAGCGGCGAGATGCGGCTGTTGTGCAGCTCGAAGCTCGACGGATCGTCGACCCCGAGCGCACGCAGCCGATCGGGCACGTCGTCGCGCCCGACGAGCACGGGGATGCCGTAGCCGCCTTCGCGGAACGCGATCGCCGCGCGCAGCACGACCTCCTCCTCCGCCTCGGCGAACACGACCCGCTTGGGGTGGCTGCGCGCCGCCTCATAGGCCAAAGTGAGCACCGACGTGGTCGGATTGAGCCGCGCCTTGAGGCTGTCCTTGTACGCGGTGAAATCGGCGATCGGCTTGGTCGCCACGCCCGAGTCGATCGCCGCCTTGGCGACCGCGGCGGGCACCACCTCCATCAGCCGCGGATCGAACGGCGCGGGAATGATGTAATCGGCGCCGAAGCTGTGGCTGCGCCCGCCATAAGCCGCGGCGACCTCCTCGGGCACGCGCTCGCGCGCGAGCGCGGCGAGCGCCTGCGCGGCGGCGATCTTCATCTCGTCGTTGATCGTCGTCGCGCGCACGTCGAGCGCGCCGCGGAAGATGAACGGGAAGCCGAGCACGTTGTTGACCTGGTTCGGATAATCCGAACGGCCGGTGGCGACGATCGCGTCGGGGCGCGCCGCCTTCGCTTCGGGCGGGGTGATCTCGGGATCGGGATTGGCCATCGCGAAGATGATCGGCCGGGGCGCCATGTCCTTGACCATCGCGGGCTTGAGCGCGCCGGCGGCGGACAGACCGAGGAAGATGTCGGCGCCGACGAGCGCCTCGGTCAGCGTGCGCCGGTCGGTCTTGGCGGCGTGCGCCGACTTCCACTGATCCATCCCATCGGTGCGGCCCTGGTAGATCACGCCCTTGCGATCGCACATCAGGACATGATCGTTGGCGACGCCCATCGACTTGATCAGCGCGGTGCAGGCGATCGCCGCCGCGCCCGCGCCGTTGACGACGACGCGCACGTCGGCGAGCGCGCGGCCGGTGAGGAAGCAGGCGTTGATCAGCCCGGCGGCGGTGATGATCGCGGTGCCGTGCTGGTCGTCGTGGAAGACCGGGATGTTCATGCGCTCGCGCAGGGTCTGCCCGCCGAAGCTCGGCTCCATCAGCGCGACCGCGTTGATGAACGCATCGGGATCCTCGGTGGCGAGCTCGAGATCGATCGAATCGACGTCGGCGAAGCGCTTGAACAGCACCGCCTTGCCCTCCATCACCGGCTTCGACGCGAGCGC
>CAXSHP010000124.1:2572-8150 GCA_964236935.1 uncultured Sphingomonadaceae bacterium | reverse complement strand
CAGGCGCGGCACCGCCAAGGGCATCGACGTGCTGATCGTCGACACCGCCGGCCGGCTCCAGAACAAGGCCGGGCTGATGGACGAACTCGCCAAGATCCGGCGCGTGCTCGGCCGCCTCAATCCGGCCGCGCCGCACAATGTCGTGCTCGTGCTCGACGCCACGACCGGACAGAATGCGCTCAATCAGATCGAGGTGTTCCGCGACACGGCGGGCGTCACCGGGCTGGTGATGACCAAGCTCGACGGCACCGCGCGCGGCGGCGTGCTGGTCGCGGCCGCCGAGCAGTTCGGGCTGCCGATCCACGCGATCGGCGTCGGCGAAACCATCGACGACCTGCGGCCGTTCGATCCGCTGGAACTAGGCCGGGCGATCGCGGGAGCGCATGGATGAACGAGACGGCGACGACCAGACGCGCAAACCCCGGCTGGCTGCCGACCGCGCTCGATTACGGCCCGCTGGTGCTGTTCTTCGTCGCCTACAAGGTGTCGGGCGTATTCGTCGGCACCGCGACATTCATGGCCGCGATCGTGGCGGCGGTGCTCGTCTCGCGCATCCGGCTGGGCCGCGTCTCGCCGATGCTGTGGCTGTCGGCGATCCTGGTGGTCGGCTTCGGCGGACTGACGATCTATTTCCACGACGAGCGCTTCATCCAGATCAAGCCGACGATCATCTACACGCTGCTCGGTGGCCTTCTCCTGGGCGGCTTCGCGATGGGGCGCCCGCTGCTCAAATATGTCCTCGAGGCGGGCTATCAGGGATTGAGCGACAAGGGCTGGATGCTGCTGTCGCGCAACTGGGGGCTGTTCTTCCTGACGATGGCGGTGCTCAACGAAGCGCTGTGGCGCAACGTCTCGTTCGATACGTGGCTGACGATCAAGGTGTGGGGGATCAGCATCCTGTCGTTCCTGTTCGGCCTCGCCCACATCCCCTTGCTGCTCAAGCACGGCCTCGATGTCGGCGAGAGCGAAGCGGTGGTGCCGCCGCAGGGTTGACGCCGTACCGTCCGTTCGCGCGTCTCGGCGGCCGTCAGCGTCTGGTGGGCCCGGAGGGATTCGAACCCCCAACCAAGCCGTTATGAGCGGCCAGCTCTACCATTGAGCTACAGGCCCCGCCGCACGCGCCGCCGCGATAGCGGAGCCGCCCCGCTCCATGCAAGCCGCGCTCGCCGTCAGCGCGTCGCCCAGGCCGCGGCGAGCACTTCGGCCGGACGCGCCGGCGCGACTCCCTCGCGCGCCAGCAGCTCGAGGACGCCGTCCCACCATGCATAGAAGCGTCTGAGATCGGCGGCGTCGCGCACGTATGGCGTATGCCCCGGCTCGATCGAGGGCGAGTGGAACGAAATGCTGAGCAGGCGCAGGCCGTCGCCGAGCAGCCGGCGCAGCAAGGTCAGCGCCTCCGCCAGCGGGATACCCTCGGGCGTCAGCGCGACGCGCCCGAGCAAGCCGGCCCGGGCCATCGGGCCGCGCAGGAAACGGAGCCGATGGAGTCGCGGCCCGAGGCGGCGGGCGACGCCGACGAAACCCGCGGTCAGCGGCAGCTCGAGCAGCTTGCCGCCCGGCCCGGCCCAGTGCGGCGCGGAATCGCGCGTGGTGAAATCGGGACCGCCCTCCCCCGCGTAGCTGAAATGCGATCGCACCGAGCAATCGATGCGATAGCCGGCGGCTTCGAGCAGCGCCGCGCTATGCGGCCCGACACCGTATCGACCCGCGCGGTAGATCTCGGGCCGGCGGCCGAAATTGTCGGTGATCGCCTGTGTCAGCCGGGCCAGCTTCGCCCCCTCGAGCGTGCGCGGCAGATTGCCGGCAAAGCTGTTCGCGACGGTCAACCGCTCGTCATGAGGCGGGTTGACCCAGGGGTGGAGCTGCGCGCCGATCTCGCATTCGTCCGCCTCCAGCAAAGGACGCAGAATCTCGATCGCCTGGGACGCGGTGGCGATCGGATAATCGACCAGATAGGCCGGGACGATGCCGAATTCGCGCAGGCGGCGATGCGCGGCCGGCAGCGCGGCGATCGCCTTGGTCGAGATCGCGTCTCGGCGGCGCGGCGCGGACCAGTCGAACTCCTCTTCGGTGTCGACGAACACCAGGAAGCGACGGCCGAAAGGGATGGGCAGATCGATCCTGGCCCAAGCGGCGGGTGGACGGTCGAGACGACCGGCCAGCGCCGGATCGGCCTCGCTCACGGGCGGATCATGCCTGGCGCTGGCCGATGCCCGCTACCGCGATGGGAAGCGTCAGCGTGAACGCGCGCGCGCCGAGCTCGAGCGTTCCACCCGCGGCGAGCGCGAGATTGCGCACCAGCCGGAGGGTGAAGCCCAGTCCGAGCAGGGGCGCATCGGGCCAGTCGCCCTGCGGCGAATAGCCGGGATCGAGCAGCTGCGGTTCGTCGCGGCCCGCCACCGCGGCCGGCCGGTCGACTTCGATATGAACGACGCCGACATCGGCGGCCAGCGTCACGGCGATCGTTTCTCCTTCGGCCGCCAACGCGATCATCGCCCCGAGCAGGCGGGTCAGCATCCGATCGACCACGGCGAGGTCCGCCTCGATATTCGGCACGCCCGTGCCGGGATCGAATGTCAAAGCGGCGCCGCGAGCGCGCGCGGACGCGCCATATTCCCGATTGAGCACGTGCAGCAATGCGGCCAGATCCACCACAGTCGGCTCGATCGTCATGCGCCGGGTCTCGATCCGCGCGGCGACGTCGAGATCGTCGACCGCGCCGAGCAGGCGCCGCGCCTGCCCCGCGATCTCGGCTGCGCGCCGGCGATAGGGCGCCGCCGCCGGGCCGAGCATCTGCCCGTCGATCATGTCCGCGAAACCGGCGACGGCGTTGAGCGGCGTGCGCAGCTCGTGCACCAGCTGGCGGAGCGCATCGGCCGACATCGCGCCGCCGAAGATCGCGGATCCGCGCGGGGTCGCCGTCTCGTCGAGCCGCGGCCGCCGCGCGGTGCCGCGATAACCCAGGAAGCGTCCGTCGGCGGGATCGAAGAACGGGACGCCCGACAGCCGCCACTCGCCGCCGCTCGCTCCCCCGCCGACGAGGTACAGGCGGGCGTTGCGAAATGCGCCGCGCCGTCGGAACGCGCCGACGACGTGCCCGTCCACCCCCTGCCCGTCCGCCCCGGCCGCCTCGGCAAGGCTGAGGCCGATCAGCCGGCCGCGCGGTGCTCCCTCGATGCGGATCACCATGCCATCGGCCTGGGTCTCGAACGCGAAACCATCCGCGCCGGCAGGAGAATCGACCGCGTCGGGGTCGGCGCGAAACGGCCACAGCGCCGGGATATCCGGCGATGCGAGGCGCGATAGGCCGGACGGAGCATCGAGCGCGAGGTCGGCCGCGCCAAAGCTTTCGAGCGCGCGCCGGACCGCCGGATCGAGATCCTCGCGATGGCGCAGCAGCGCGCGTCCGGTCTGGCTCAGCCGCGGCAGCAGACCGAGCCACTGGACCACCCCGAGCCGTGCGCCGCGGATCAACGGCGCGGCAATGGCGGGAAGGTCCTCGGCGTAGAAAGCGACGAGATCGCGCGACAGCGGCAAGCCGGCAAGCGATTGCGCACTGGCCAGGCGCACCTTCGGCGGCAGGCGGTCGCGCAGGCGGCGCAGCAGCGCAAAGGCGCGGTCGATCAATTCCGCGGTGGCGGCGCCGGCCGGCTCGGCACCCCGCTGCGCGAGAATGTCGACGACCTGGCGCCAGCTGGCGATCTGCCCGGCGCGGGTCGTTGCGGGATGAGCGAGCGCCGTCGCGAGCATGTCGTCGAAACGCATATCCCTCGCCGTCATCCGCCCGCCTTTCCGCGCCCGAACTAGCCGGTGCGAAGCGGCGAGGATAGCGCGTTTCGGGTGGCGTCATGAAGTGGGACATTTGCCAAAACGTGAAATAATATTATAGGATGACGATATTTCACGAAAGTTTCATTTTAATCTGGGAACATATCAGCATGAGTCGTCACTCCCACCTCGATTCTATCGATCTCACCATCCTCGCTGCGCTCCAGGATGACGGCCGGATGACGAACGTCGCGCTGGCGGAGCGTGCCGGATTGACCGCCCCGCCCTGCCTGCGCCGCGTCCGCGCGCTCGAGGAAAACGGCGTCATCGACGGCTATCACGCCAGGCTCAACCCGACCGCGCTCGGCTATGGCATCACCGTGTTCGCGCTGGTCAGCCTGCGCGGCCAGGCCGAGGACGACCTGCGCGGCTTCGAGGCGCATGTCGCGACGCTCCCCGAGGTCCGCGAATGCCATATGCTCAACGGCGAGATCGACTTCATCCTGAAGATCGTCGCGCACGATCTCCAGGCGTTTCAGGCGTTCCTGACCTCTCAGCTGACCACCGCGCCGAATGTCGCCAGCGTCAAGACGTCGTTGACGATCCGCACCGCCAAGGATCTGCCCGGCGTGCCCGTGGACACGCCGAGCTGAGATCGATCGGGGTCAGGCCTGCTGCTTGACCCAGATCGTCCAGAATTGTGCGATCTGCGCGCGTGACCCGGTGGTGACCGTGGCGAACGCCGCCACCGCCGCGTCCTTCTGGCCCGACATCGCCAGCGCGATGCCCAGGCGGGTATTCGCCGCGTCGGTATCGATCCCGCCCTTCTGCAGCGCAAGGCGATAGAGCTCCGCGGCCTGGGCATAATCACCATAACCGAGATAGGCACTGGCAGTCGAAAAGGCGGGCTTGCCGTCGGCGGCGGACTTGGCGCGCGTCGCCGACGCAGGCAGCGAACCCTTGTCCGCGACGACCTTGCCGCCGGCCAGGGTGCGCACTTCGGTGATCGACTTGCTCGTCCCATTCAGCATCTTCGTCGCGATGCCTTCATCGATCACCGCCTTGGCCTCGCCCGGCAGGCCGCGGTCATAGGCCGTATTGGCATATTCGAAGAAATCGGCTTCGCCCTTGAGCGCCTTGGCCGCGCGCTGCAACCGCATCAGATCGAGCAGCTGCTGATCGTCGAGCTTGGAGGAATCACGGAAAATGGTCAGCGCGCTGCGCCAATTATCCGGACTCGGGGCGGCCTCGACATAGGCCTTGCCGAGCCGGATCGCGGGCTCCGCCATCTTGTTCTCGTAAGCCATGCTCAGGGCGCGCGCGTACCAGGTTTCCGGAACCGGCCCGCCCGCGGCTTTCTTCGCCGCGATGGCCTTTTCGGCGCTCGCGATCGCTTCGGCGGGGTGTTTGTCGAGATACTGGATTTCGGCAAGGGAGATGAGATTCTCCGCATTGTTGGGCGAGATTTCGGCGAGGTGGCCGAAAGCCTGCTCGGCCAAAGGATAGTTCTTCGCCTGATAAGCGAGCGCGCCCTGGTTCTGATAAAGCGTCGGCAACATCTCGGCCGGCGCACCGCCGCTAGCGATCATCGCGTCGATCGCGGCTTTCTGCTTGGCCTGGTCGTTGGTCTTCTGGGCGACCTGCAGCTGGAGCACGCTGACGTAATAGCGGTCGTCGGTCGTCGTCGCCGCAGCGGCGGCAACGGCGATCTTCGCTTCGGCGGTGGGAATATCGCCAGCGGTCAGCGCGGTCTGTGCCGGCCCCAACGCCTCGCGCACGGGCTTCGAAAGATTGGGCCCGGCGGTCTTCT
>CAXSHP010000124.1:0-2562 GCA_964236935.1 uncultured Sphingomonadaceae bacterium | reverse complement strand
TTCGCGGAGGCCGGCTGGACGCCGATAACGGCGGATCCTGCGATCGCGAGCACGACACCAAGCGCGACAGTCGATACGAATTTCATTTCAAGCCTCCTCTGGACGCACGGCTCACCGCCGGCTTTCCCTCGCCGCCTCGCTATAGCGAGTGACGCGTCGGTTCAAGCGCGGCACCGAACGCACGGGTTTGACGTCGGTGGCTGAACGCGCGTTGAACCCGGACCGTTCCTGGGCTACCGGCCTACCGTGCTCGCGCTGCTGTCCCCCGCCAAAATGCTCGATTTCGACCGGCCGATACCCTCCGTGCAGGCGACCACCGCGGCGTTCGCCGGAGAGGCGGAGCGGATCGCCGCGGCGGCGGCAAAGCTGTCGGCCAAGAAGCTCGGCGCGCTGATGCACATCTCGCCGAAGCTCGCCGGGCTCAATGCCGAGCGCTTCCGCGGCTTCACCGAGCAGCCCGAGCGCCCCGCGATCTATGCGTTCGCGGGCGACGTCTACGTCGGCTTCGAGGTGCGCAGCCTCGAGCCCGAGGCGGTCGATTACGCGCAAGGCCATATCCGCATCCTGTCGGGACTCTACGGCCTGCTGCGCCCGCTCGACGCGATCCGCGCCTATCGGCTCGAGATGGGCACGAAGTGGGCGCCCGGACGGCCGAAGGATCTCTATGCGCTGTGGGGTCGGCGCATCGGCGACCTGCTCGCCGCCGAGCTGGCCGAACAGGGCACGGACACGCTCGTCAATCTCGCCAGCCGCGAATATTGGGGCGCGGTCGAGACCGCTCCGCCGACGGGCGCGCGGATCGTGACGATCGACTTTCGCGAGCAAGGCCCCGACGGCCTGCGCTTCAACAGCTTCCCCGCGAAACGCGCGCGCGGGATGATGGCGCGATGGATCTGCGAGCATCGCATCGACCGGGCGGAGGGTCTCGCGGGCTTCGACAGCGACGGCTATCGCTTCACGCCCGCCGGATCGAGCGAGACGATGATGCGCTTCGTGCGCGGCTAAATCTCCTGTCATAAAAAATTCCCGCTTGCGCGCGCACGCGTACGCGCGCGGGGTGGCGTTCGGCGGTGCCACGGGCTAGGGTCCGGCCAACTCCCAGCAACTGACGGAAACACCCTTGGCCAGCGCCCCGCCGACCATCGACAACAGCGATATCTCCCCCGTCTCGATCGTCGAGGAGATGAAAACCTCCTATCTCGATTATGCGATGTCGGTGATCGTCAGCCGCGCGCTGCCCGACGTGCGCGACGGGCTGAAGCCGGTCCATCGCCGCATCCTCTACGCCTGCCAGGAGGGCGGCTTCGTTCCCGGCCGGCCGTATCGCAAATGCGCGAAGATCGTCGGCGACGTGATGGGCAATTACCATCCGCACGGCGACGCCTCGATCTATTTCGCGCTCGCCCGCCTTGCGCAGGATTGGGCGATGCGCGTGCCGCTGATGGACGGCCAGGGCAATTTCGGATCGATGGATCCCGACCTGCCGGCATCGATGCGCTACACCGAGGCGCGCCTCGCCAAGGTGGCGATGACCCTGCTCGACGATATCGAGAAGGACACCGTCGATTTCGCGGCCAATTACGACGGATCGCGCGAGGAGCCGCAGGTGCTGCCGGCGCGCTTCCCCAACCTGCTCGTCAACGGCGCCGGCGGCATCGCGGTCGGCATGGCGACCAACATCCCGCCGCACAATCTCGGCGAGGTCATCGCCGCGTGCAAAGCCTATATCGCCAATGGCGGGATCACGACCGAGGAACTCCATGAGATCGTCCCCGGCCCCGATTTCCCCACCGGCGGGCTGATCCTCGGCAAGAGCGGCGCGCGCAGCGCCTATCTGACGGGCAAGGGCTCGATCATCATGCGCTGCCGCCACGAGATCGAGGAAGGCCGCGGCGACAAGCGCGCGATCGTGCTGACCGAAATCCCCTACCAGGTCGGCAAGAACGCCTTGGTCGAGGGCATCGCCGACGCCGCCAAGGACAAGCGCATCGAGGGCGTGTCGGACATCCGCGACGAATCCAACCGGCTCGGGGTGCGCATCGTGATCGAGCTGAAGCGCGACGCGACCCCCGAGGTGGTGCTCAACCAATTGTGGCGCCACACCAGCGCGCAGACGAGCTTCCCCGCCAACATGCTCGCGATCCGCGGCGGCCGGCCCGAAACGCTGTCCTTACGCGACATCATCGAGGCGTTCGTCAAGTTCCGCGAGGAGGTCATCACCCGCCGCTCGAAGTTCGAGCTAAAGAAGGCGCGCGAGCGGGCGCATGTCTTGCTCGGGCTGGTGATCGCGGTGACCAACCTCGACGAGGTGGTGCGGATCATCCGCTCGTCGTCGAGCCCGGCCGCCGCGCGCGCCGCGCTCGCCGCGCGCGACTGGCCGATCGCCGAGATCGCGCGCTACATCGCCTTGGTCGAGGCGGTCGAGGCCGAGGTCGAGGGCGACACCTATCGCCTGTCGGACATCCAGGTGCGCGCGATCCTCGACCTGCGCCTTCACCGCCTGACCGCGCTCGGCCGCGACGAGATCGGCGACGAGCTCGCCAAGCTCGCCGAATCGATCGG
>CAXSHP010000123.1:2114-8176 GCA_964236935.1 uncultured Sphingomonadaceae bacterium | reverse complement strand
AGCGAGGCGCTGGCCGCGAAGCTTCGTGCGGCGGGGGTCGCGGTGACGTTGCGGCGCTATCCGCGGGTGGGCCATGTCGGGATGATCACCGCGATCGCCCGGCCGTTCCGCGGCAAGGCGCCGGTGCTCGACGATCTGATTGGCTTTGCGCGCGCCGTCACCGCCGATGACGCGCGGGGAACGTCGTCGCGGATCGCTCGTTGAGCCGACGCAGGAGAAGCGAGATGGACGTGCAGCAGGACAACAGCATCAACCGTAGGCCCGTCGATCCGAACGCGGCCGTGCCGGCGGAGCAGCAAAGCGAACATCCGATGACGCATGTGCGCACCGCGATCGATTCGACCGACCACAGCGGCCTCGCCCGCAATCCGTCGGACGACAATGCCAAGCTCGATATCGCGCTCGACGAGTCTTTCCCGACGTCCGATGCGCCGTCGAACACCCAGCCGGGCAAGGGCAAGGATCCGGCGCCGTCATCGGGCTATGATCCCGCGGCCGAAGCCGATCGATCTTCCTCTTCGCGCTGAGCGTGGGGCAGTTACCTCGAGCGGGATTACACGAGCCTGCTTCGTTCCCCCGCAGAGGCGGGGGTCGAGCCCCCCAACAAATAGTTGTGGTATGGTCTGGGCCCCCGCCTTCGCGGGGGAACGAAGTGGGGGGCTGAAGTCATCAGGCGCTCGGTAGACTCTGCCTGAGCGCGTCCTCCCCGGCTGGGGTCATCGCGGGGCCATGCGGATCGCGCCGTCGATTCGAATCACTTCGCCGTTCAGCATCGGGTTGGCGATGATGCTCTCGACCAGCTGCGCATATTCTTCGGGCCTGCCCAGCCGGGCAGGGTGCGGCACCTGGGTGCCGAGGCTATCCTGCGCCGCCTGCGGCAGCCCCATCAGCATCGGCGTGAGGAAGATGCCGGGCGCGATGGTCATCACGCGGATGCGGTGCTGCGCGAGATCGCGCGCGACGGGCAGGGTCATGCCCACGACGCCGCCCTTGGAAGCGGCATAGGCCGCCTGGCCGATCTGCCCGTCATAGGCCGCGACCGATGCCGTGTTGACGACGACGCCGGCTTCCTCGCCCTCGATCCCGGCGGCGATCAGCCGCGCGGAGAATTTCGAGATGGCGTTGAACGTGCCGACGAGGTTGATCTCGACCGCCTTGCGAAAGGTGTCGAGCGCGTGCGGCATGCCGTCCTTGCCCACCGTTTTGACCGCAGGCGCGATGCCGGCGCAGTTGACCAGCACGCGCGCCACGCCGTGTCTCGCCTCGGCCGCAGCGATCGCGTCCGCGACGCTGGCGTCGCTGGTCACGTCGGTCCCGACGAACATCCCGCCGAGCGCCGCGGCGGCGGCCTCGCCGGCTGCGGCATTGAGATCGAAGATGGCGACCCTGGCGCCGCGTCGGGACAGCATCCCGGCAGTCGCGCGGCCAAGTCCCGAGGCGCCGCCGGTCACGATCGCGGCGATGTCGTTCACGTCCATGGATGATCCTCTGCTGCTGTCATGCCGCCTCGGCGGCCGGTGGTCGGAGCGAATTGCCGCCGAGAAGACCGATCATCGCCGAAAAATCGAGATCGCCGTCGCCCGCATTCGCCATCGCCTGATAGAGCGCCCCCGCGGCCGATGCCATCGGCACGCTGGCGTTCGCACCCTGCGCCGCTTCGACCGCGAGCTTGAGATCCTTGAGCATCAGCGCGGCCGCGAAGCCGCCCTGATAGCCGCGATCGGCGGGAGTCTGGGGGCCGACGCCCGGCACCGGGCAGTAGCTCGTCATCGACCAGCTCTGCCCCGATGCCTTGGACGAGATGTCGTAGAAGGTGTGGAGATCGAGCCCCAGCTTCTCGGCGAGCAGGAATGCCTCGCAGGTCGCGACCATCGTCGCGCCGAGCAGCATGTTGTTGCAGATCTTGGCCGCCTGGCCCGCGCCGGCGGCGCCGGCATGGATCACGGTTTTGCCCATCTGCTCGAGGATCGGCCGCGCACGATCGAACGCGGCCGGCTCGCCGCCGACCATGAACGTCAAAGTGCCGCCGTTGGCGGCGGCTATGCCACCCGATACGGGCGCATCGACCATCGCGACCTGACGCGCCTGCGCCTCGGCGATCACCGCGCGCGCCGAGGCGACGTCGATCGTCGAGCAATCGATCAGCAGCGTATCGCGCGGCACCGCGGCAAAGACCGACTCGCCGTAGACCTCGCGGACATGCCTGCCGGCGGGCAGCATCGAGATCACGACCTGCGCGTCGCCGACCGCAGCGCCGACGGAGGCGGCGCGGATGCAGCCCGCCGTCTCGGCGCGGGCGAGCGCCGCCTCGGCCAGATCGAACGCGCGTACGGCATGCCCGGCCCTGGCGAGGTTGGCGGCCATCCCGCCGCCCATGTTGCCAAGCCCGATGAAGGCGATCCGCGCCATCTCAGCGCCCCTGCCACACGCCGGCGCGCTTCTCCACGAAGGCCTGCATTCCTTCGGCCTTGTCGTCCGTCGAGCAGAGGCCGTTGAACAGCCGGCGTTCGAACAGAATGCCTTGGGTCAGCCCGGTTTCGAACGCGGCGTTGACCATCTCCTTGTTGGCGATCGCCGCCAGCGGCGGCATCGCGGCGATCGCCGCCGCGGTCTTGAGCGCCTCGTCGATCAGGTCGGCAGCCGGGACGATCCGCGCGACGAGCCCGGCGCGCTCGGCTTCGGACGCGTCCATCATCCGGCCGGTCAGGCACAGCTCCATCGCCTTCGCCTTGCCGATCGCGCGGGTCAGGCGCTGCGATCCGCCCATCCCCGGCGCCACGCCGAGCTTGATCTCGGGCTGGCCGAACCGGGCCGTATCCGCGGCCAGGATGAAATCCGCCATCATCGCCAGCTCGCAGCCGCCGCCGAGGGCGAACCCGGCGACCGCCGCGATCCAGGGCTTGCGCGTCGCCACCACCCGATCCCAGCCGGCGAAGAAATTTTCCCCATAGGCCGCGGCGAAACCCAGCGCCTGCATCTGCTTGATGTCGGCGCCCGCCGCGAACGCTTTCTCGCTCCCGGTGACGACGGCGCAACGCTGCGCGGGATCGGCATCGAACGCGCCGAGGGCGTCGATGAGATCGGCGAGGATCTGGCTGTTGAGCGCATTCAGCGCCTGCGGCCGATTGAGCCGGATCAGGGTGACCGCGTCGTGATGCTCGACGAGGATGGTTTCATAGTCGGCCAAGGCAGTCCTCCGGATGGTCAGGGGCGCGGCGTCCATTCCTCGTCGCCGGCGAGCGGCGCGAAGATCTGGTCGATGAGCCGGTCGGGAACCGCCGCCGCGGTCGGCGGATCCCATCGTGGCGAATGATCCTTGTCGACGATCAGCGCGCGGACGCCCTCGATGAAATCGTGCCGCTGGCAGACGTGGCAGGCGATCCGATATTCGACCCTCATCTCGTCGGCGAAGTCGGTCTGCGCGCCGCCCTGCCGGAGCAGCGCGAGCGTTACCTTGCACGTCTGCGGCGACTTGGTCCGCAGCGTCGCCAGTTCCTTGGCGGCCCACTCCGTTTCGTCCGCCGCGAGCGCCGCGAGCACATCTTCGTAACGATCCGAGGCGAACAGCCGGTCGATCTCGGCGCGGACGCCCGCGATGCGGGCCGGCGGCGGGGGCACCGACGCTGCGGCGAGGATCGCTGCCACATCCTCGGGCGCCGCGCCGATCCGCGCCTTGACCTCCACCAGCGCGGCGGACGGGAGATAATGCGTGGCGAGGCCGAGCGCGAGGCATTCGGCGCCGTCGAGGCGCGCGCCGGTCAACCCGAGAAACTGGCCGATACGCCCGGGCAGCCGCGACAGATACCAGCCGCCGCCGACATCGGGAAACAGACCGATCCCCGTCTCCGGCATCGCGAAGCTGGTGCGCTCCGTCGCGACGCGATAGCGCGCGGGCTGGGAGATGCCGACGCCGCCGCCCATCGTAATCCCGTCCATGAACGCGATCACCGGCTTGGGATAGGTGAAGAGCAGGTGATTGAGGCGATATTCCTCGTGGAAGAAGCGCCGCGCCGCGACCCCGTCGCTCCTCCCGCTCTCCCAGATCATGCGGATGTCGCCGCCGGCGCAGAAGCCGCGCCCGTCCGCATGGTCGATGATGACGATCCGGATGGCATCATCGCCGCGCCAGCCGTCGAGCGCGGCGGCCATCGCCTCGCACATGCCGCGCGTCAGCGCATGGATCGCCTGCGGACGGTTGAGGCTCAGCATGCCGACCGGGCCGTCGGCCGAGACGAGCACGTCGTTTCCGCTCATTGCCGCAGCAATTCGCGCGCGACGATCAGCCGCATGACCTCGTTGGTGCCTTCGAGGATGCGATGGACGCGCAGGTCACGCCAGAAGCGCTCGATCGGATAGTCCTGGAGATAGCCGTAGCCGCCGAAGAGCTGGAGCGCACGGTCGACCACCGTCGAGCCGGTATCGGTGGCGAGACGCTTCGCCATCGCCGCGAACTTGGTCTTGTCCGGCGCGCCGTCGGTCACCTTGGCCGCGGCCAGATAGAGGAGCGCGCGCGCCGCCTGGAGCTCGGTCTCCATGTCGGCGAGCGTGAACTGGGTGTTCTGGAAATCGGCGATGCGCTGGCCGAACTGGCGGCGCTCGCCGGTGTAAGCGGCGGCCTCGTCGAGGCAGCGCTGCGCGCCCCCCAACGAGCAGGCGCCGATGTTGAGCCGGCCTCCGTCGAGTCCGGACATCGCGATCCTGAAGCCGTCGCCCTCCGCGCCGACGAGGTTCTCCGCGGGAACGCGGACGCCGTCGAAATTGACCTGCGCGGTCGGCTGCGAATGCCAGCCCAGCTTCTTTTCGGCGGCGCCGAAGCTGACGCCGGGCATGTCCCGCTCGATCACCAGGCACGAAATGCCCTTGGGCCCGTCCGCGCCGGTGCGGACCATCGTCACGTAGATCTCGTTCTCGCCGGCGCCGGAGATGAACGCCTTCGATCCGGTGACGACATAGGCATCGCCGTCCTTGACCGCCTTGGTCCGCAACGCCGCGGCGTCCGATCCCGACGAAGGCTCCGTCAGGCAATAGGAACCGAGCCGCTCGCCCGTCACCATCGACGGCAGATACCGGGCCTTGACCGCGTCCGCACCGAACCGGTCGATCATCCAGCTCGCCATGTTGTGGATCGAGATGAACGCGCTGGTGGAGGGGCAGCCATAGGCCATCGCCTCCATGATCAGCGCGGCCTCGAGCCGGCCGAGGGCGATCCCGCCGGACGCCTCGCTGACATAGATTGCGGCGAAGCCGAGCGCGGCCGCCGCCTTGATCACGTCGCGTGGGAAGATGTGCTGCTCATCCCACCCGGCGGCGTGAGGGGTGATCGCGTCGGCGGTGAAGCGGCGCGCCATCTCCTGGATCGCGCGCTGATCCTCGGTGAGGTCGAACTGGCTGGTCATGTCACCCCATCGTCGGAATGACGAACGCGTCGGCCACACGCGACGGTCCGCCATCCTCGCTCCCGCGCGGCAGAGCCGCCCCGTCGGGCCAGCGTTGCGTCACCGTCTTGACCTTGGTGTAGAATTTTACGCCTTCCATGCCGTGCTGGTTGGTATCGCCGAACGCCGAGCGTTTCCACCCGCCGAACGTATGATAGGCGACCGGAACGGGAATCGGCACGTTGATGCCGACCATACCGACATTGACGCGCGCCGCGAACTCGCGCGCGGCGTGGCCGTTGCGCGTGAAGATCGCGACGCCGTTGCCATAGTCGTGGGCCGAGGGCAACCGCACCGCTTCGTCGAAATCCCGCGCGCGAACGATCTGCAGCACCGGTCCGAAAATTTCCTCGCGGTACGAGCGCATCTCCGGCGTGACGTGATCGAACAGGGTCGGGCCGACGAAGAAGCCGTCCTCATGCCCCTGCAGCGAAAAGCCGCGCCCGTCGACGACCAGCTCGGCACCCTCGTCGACGCCTAGCTGGATGTAGCTTTCGATCTTCGCCTTGTGCGCGGCGTTGACCACCGGGCCGTAATGCGCGTCGGGATCGGTCGACACGCCGACGCGCAGCGCCTTGATCGCGGACAGGAGCTTCGCGCGCAGCGCAGCGGCGGTGTCCTCGCCGA